>CAXTMX010000023.1:0-34244 GCA_964245585.1 uncultured Sphingomonadaceae bacterium
GCAACAAGATGACGCTGCGGCGAGATAGTCCCATGCAGGAAGGTCAGCGTCTCTGCGTCGTCGAGCGCGTGAACCTCCGGCATGAAGCCCGAGAGAAGGTCGAGCGCGCGATCGGTCTCGGCGACGAACGCGGCAAGCGCCTGTCTCCAGTCGCGTCCCTTGAAGTCGTCGCTGCGCTCGACCAGCGCGCGCCCTGCCCTGTCCGCCTGGTCGGCCGGCGGCAGGAAGGCCAGCGTCAGATGGTAGCGGCTCTCGAAATGGTCGCGCCCGCCTTCGAAGCTCGCCTGGCGTTCCTGGTCGACAAGCCAGGAGGCAAACTCTGGGAAGTTGCTCACCGGATAACCGAGCGCCTCGCGGCGTTCGGCTTCGATGTGCAGCGCCCAGCCGCTGCTGAAGCGCTTGAGCACGTTGTTGGCGCGCGCGCAGGCCGAGACTAGCTCGGCTTCGGTCGCCGACTCGAGGTCGGGGCCGCGAAACGCCAAGGTGCGCTGGAAGCTGCCGTCCTTGTTGAGCACGACGCCGGGCGCGATCAGCGCCGCCCAGGGCAGGTGATCGGCGAGGCGATCGGCGCGGTTGCGGTATTCGCGCAGGCCTAGCATGCGAAATGTCCCTTTTGTCGAAGGTGTCGGGTGACGACCGGCGCGAAATCCGGGTCGCGCTTGGCGGCGAACACCGCGAGCGTGTGCCCGAACGCCCAGACCAGCAGCCCTGCGATCCATTGCTGGAGCCCGAGGCCGAGCGCGGCCGCGACCGTGCCGTTGACGATCGCGATCGCCCGCGGCGCGCCGCCGAGCAGGATCGGCTCGGCGAGCGACCGGTGCAGCGGCGCTTCGAAGCCTTCGATGTGAACGCCACTGCCGATCACGAGATCAGCGCCCCGCCGCCGAAGCTGAAGAAGCTGAGGAAGAACGAGCTCGCCGCGAACGCGATCGATAGCCCGAACACGATCTGGATCAGGCGGCGGAACCCGCCGGCGGTCTCGCCGAACGCCAGCGTCAGGCCGGTGACGATGATGATCATCACCGCGACGATCTTGGCGACCGGACCTTGGACCGACTCGAGCACCTGCTGGAGCGGTTGCTCCCACGGCATGCCCGAGCCCGCCGCCATTGCGGCGGGGCCGCCGAGCGCTGCGCCGAGGTTGATGCTGACGCCGATGAACTTAAGCAGCGCGGGCGCGCGGGCGCGCAGCTTCTGCCGGAACGTCGAGATCGCGAGCATGGTCATTCTCCTTGGGGTTGAGGGGTGATGTCGATGACGGCGTAGCCGCCGTCCGGATCGACGCCGGTGACGCGGGCGACCGTCTCAATCCGGCGCGCGGTTCCGCGCCCGGCGATGAACACGATCAGGTCGATCGCCTCGGCGACGAGGCGGCGCGGCACGGTGACGACCGCTTCCTGGATCAACTGCTCGAGACGGTAGAGCGCGGACATCGCGCTGTTGGCGTGAACCGTGGCGATCCCGCCAGGATGGCCCGTATTCCAAGCCTTGAGCATGTCGAGCGCTTCGCGCCCACGCACCTCGCCGACGATGATGCGGTCGGGTCGCAGCCGAAGCGTCGAGCGCACCAAATCGGCCATCGTCACGCTGCCCGCGCGAGTGCGCAGCGCGACCACGTCGCTCGCCGCGCATTGCAGCTCGCGCGTGTCCTCGATCAGGATCACACGATCATCCTGATGCGCCATCTCGGCGAGCAAGGCGTTGGCGAGCGTGGTCTTTCCGGAGCTGGTACCGCCGGCGACCAGGATGTTCTTGCGCTCGACCACCGCGAGGCTCAGCAGCCTCGCGGTCTCGGCCGGCATGAAGCCGTCATTCACATAATCGAGCAGTGTGTAGATCTTCGCCGCGGGCTTGCGGATCGAGAAGCACGGTGCGAGGCTCACCGGCGGGAGCACGCCCTCGAACCGCTCGCCCGCCCCTTCCCCATGCGGCGGCAGCTCGGCCGAGACGATCGGCGCTCCGCCATGGACTTCGGTTCGCGCGTGGCTGGCGACGAGGCGGATGATCCGCTCGACCTGCGCCGGCTCGTAGCGGGCGCCAGTGTCCACCCTGCCCTCGCCCAGCCGGTCGAGCCTCAGCGCGCCGTCGGGATTGACCATGATCTCGACGACAGCCGGATCGGCGAGCGCCGCGGCGATCTCGGGGCCCATGGCGGTGCGCAGCATTGCGCGCCGACGACCCGCAGATAGCGTCTCGCTCATCTCGCGGGCTCCACGTCATTGGTGGCGGGGAGCGTCCGCTTGCCGGTCGCGATCTGACGCCCGAGCTGGGCGATGAAGCGGTCGAAGCGGTCGTTGCCGACCGCGAGCGCGGCGGTATCGGCTTCTGGCAGAGGCGCCGTGACTGTGAGTTGGTAGCGCACGAACAAAGCGATAGCTTCGAGCACGACCCCGACGTCGCGACGCGCGGCGCCGACGTCGCGCGACAGCCGGTCGAGCCGGACCTTGAACAGATCGTCGATCTCCTTGGTCCCGCGCCGCGCGAGCCAGACCGCGGTCGCCTCGTTGACGATGCGCGACTTGTTGCCGCCGTGGCGCGCGGCGAGCATGTCGAGCGTGCGGACGATCTCGTGATCGATGTAGAGGTTCTGCCGGATCTTCATCGCTCAGATTACCGGCATGAGGTCGCGGCCGGAGCCGATATTGATGGCGTGGCCCTGCACCAGCGCGCCGCGCGCGCGGTCCATGGCGCGCTGGTCGCCGGCCGGGTCGCCTTCGTCGCGCTCGGTGTCGAGCAGCTCGAGCTGACGCGGCGGTTCGGACTTCTGCGGCGCCTCGCTGGCAAGGCCTGGATGGCGCTGCTGCTGAAGGCCGCCGTCGTCGTCCGGCTGCTCGGTGGCCTCTTCGGCTTGGGCAAGCCTGATGTCGGGAGCGCGGGCGAAGATGCCCCAATCGTTCGAGCGCGGCTTCGGCCGGTCGGCGTAGCGACCGTCGGTCAAGGCCGGCGGCGGCAGCACGCGCGATGCGAAGTTGCGGTCCTCGAAGTAGCGGAGCTTCTTTGCCCGGATTGGCGGCAGCCCGGACAGCAGCACGAGCTCGTCGGCCGCCGGCAGCTGCGTCACCTCGCCGGGCGTCAATAGCGGGCGCGCGGTCTCCTGCCGGCTGACCATGACGTGCGCCAGCCACGGCGCCAGACGGTGCCCGGCATAATTGCGCATTGCCCGCTGCTCGGTCGCGGTGCCGAGCATGTCGGAGACGCGCTTCGCCGTCCGGTCGTCGTTGGTCGCGAACGCGATACGGACGTGACAATTGTCGAGGATCGAGTTGTGCTCGCCATAGGCCTTCTCAATCTGGTTGAGGCTCTGGGCGATGAGAAAGGCGCGCACACCGTAGCCGGCCATGAAGGCGAGCGCGGTCTCGAAGAAGTCAAGCCGGCCGAGCGCCGGGAACTCGTCGAGCATCATCAGCAGCTGGTGCTTGCGCGGGCCAGCATTTGGGTAGGTGCCCGCGCCGTCGAGCTTCTCGGTCAGGCGGCGGCCGATCTGGTTGAGTATGAGGCGGATCAGCGGCTTGGTGCGGCTGATGTCCGACGGCGGAATGACGAGGTAGAGCGAGACAGGCCGCTCGGCCTCGACCAGGTCGGCGATGCGCCAGTCCGAGCGCGCGGTGACCGCGGCGACGGTCGGATCGCGATAGAGGCCAAGAAACGACATCGCGGTCGACAGCACGCCCGAGCGTTCGTTGTCGGACTTGTTGAGCACCTCGCGTGCAGCCGAGGCGACCACCGGATGAACCTTCGGCGATTCCTTCGTGCCGAGATGGTTGGTTTCCATCATCCGCTTGAGCGTGGTGGTGAACGGCCGATGCGGATCGGACAGGAACGTCGCGACGCGCGCCAGCGTCTTCTCCTCCTCGGCGTAGAGGACATGGAGGATCGCGCCGACCAGCAGTGAATGGCTCGTCTTCTCCCAATGGTTGCGGCGTTCGAGCGCGCCTTCGGGATCGACCAGGATATCGGCGATGTTCTGGACGTCGCGGACTTCGTGCTCGCCGCGGCGGACCTCGAGCAGAGGGTTGTACTTAGCCGAGCGCGGATCGGTCGGGTTGAACAGCAGTGCGTGGCTGAACAGCGACCGCCAGCCCGCTGAGAGCTGCCAGTTCTCGCCCTTGATGTCGTGAATGACCGCCGAGCCGGTCCAGCTCAGCAGCGTGGGAACGACCAGCCCGACGCCCTTGCCCGAGCGCGTCGGCGCGAACGCCATGACATGCTCCGGCCCGTCATGGCGCAAATATTGGTTCTGGAGACGGCCGAGGAACACGCCGCCATCGCGGTGGAGCCCGGCGCGATCGATCTCGCTGCCGGTCGCCCAGCGTGCCGAGCCGTATGTGGTGACGTGCCGTGCCTGCCGTGCGCGCCAGAGAGAGCCCGCGATCGCCGCGGCACAGCCGAGGAAGCCGCTCGTCGCCGCGAGCATGCCCGCCTTGTCGAAGATTTCCGGCGCGTAGGCGTCGTAATGGAACCACCAGCCGAACAGCGACCAGGGGCGATAGACGGGCGTTCCGAGGAAAGTGAACCAGGCGGCGCCAAGCTGCGGCTGGTAGCCCAGCATCGACGCGCACCATTGGGTCGCCGCCCACACACCCGCAACGACAATGGCGAATACCGCGACGATCTGGCCGTAGAGGAGTTTGGTCGGGGACACGCGAAGGCTCCGCCCGGAGGGCGAGCGTGCCCCCGGTTCATTCGCGCGATGATCGGGCTATTCGGTGCCGGTCTAAACTACGGTTTTGAAGCGCCGAGACGCGTATTAACGCGCCGAACTACGGTATAGATTGGGTGGATAGCGGCCCGGCCGCTTTGGAGTGTCAGATGACGGATTGCTGCCACTCGTTCAGGCTCGCCGTAGCTTGCCCTTTGCGCCCTTTGAGATTTTCATTCTGCATCCCTCCAGTGAGGGGTGGTCGCTAAGCAAGCCCCAGCAAACGCGCGAGTTTGAGCGCCGCATCATCAGTTTCAATGCGGGCTAGGATAGCGGTATCGCGACCGTCATCTTCGACGAGGAAGTAGCCCTGCGTATCCAAAATAGGCGGGTCGAAGGCCGCGGCGATGCGGTTTGTGATTGGTTTCAGTGCGATTGTTTTGCCACCGGCGCAAACGGAACTAAGATAAAGGCTAGCCATTTCGCGCCCCCAACGAGACCATATGACCGAACCACAGAAGACGCACAACCTTCGCCAAAACCCCGGTATGTCGGCTAACCGATTGGCTGACTACATGGCCGCTTCGGAGCAAGGGCGCCGGAGCATCCTTTAGAGGATGCAAATTCCAGCCTCGAGCCCGCGTCGTTCAGCATTCTGACGCGAAAGAATCCATCTCGGACTGGCTGTCAAGCGGCGATTTGACCCCCGAGGCCTTAGCCGCCAAAGCTGAGAGTCTTAGATCCGGCCTGGCCGGGTCAGATTTCGATAACGAGGTCGCGGAGCACAACGCCGATTACATCGATCGCTTTCTAGAAAAGAAACCAGTCTTTCCAAGCAAAGCTCAAGAGGTCCTGAAAGCGGGAAAGATGCCTGCGCTTGACTTAGATGGATTCACACTCTCGTTCAGCCCAGACCTAGTTCTAAAGCGAGTAAACAAGAACAACACCCCCAAGATGGGTGTCATGTTTCTCCGGTACGCAAAGGGAAAGGCACTAAGCGGGGAGGTTGCCTGTTGGCAGGGTGCCATTTCGATGGGGTACTTGACCACCAAGCTTCAACAGGGCCTCGGCGATATCGACGCCGAACGCGATCTGTGCGCAGCAATCGACGTGTGGACTGGTCAATGCCATCTGGCTCCGGGCAACGCAGTTTATCGCTTCAAGGAAGTGAGGGCGGCGTGCGCTGGCATCGTAGAAAGGTGGGACAATATCCAGCCACCCGAGGGCGCGATCTACTAGTTGCAGCGATGGCCCGGCGCGGTGGCCTAGCTACGGGCGCTATTGCCCATCGAGGGGATTCTCGATGGCCCTAAAAGCCGCCGCTCGTTCCGCTATCCGCTTGCTGTCAATCTTTGTGTCGGACGGTTATCATCACACCCGCGTATGCCAGGCTGTCCTTGAGTCCGACGTCAAGCCAGATGACGGCTGGGAGACCGATTGGCGTCAGTGCTGCCAACCTCATCATCGCGCCGCCAGAGAGCATAATTGTCGCGGGCAACGTCGATTGATCAACCGAGATATCATACCAATCGACGGTTTCGTCGATCCCGGTGCCAAGCGCCTTGGCGCAGGCTTCTTTGGCGCAGAAGGCGCGCGCGTAAAACGCCGCCTCGGTCAAATTGGCGGGGACTCGTGACCGTGCCAGTTCCTCTTCAGAAAACACTTCCTCGAGATAGCCGCGTCCAAATCGCGCCAGCGAACGGCGAAGCCGTTCGATCTGCAAAATGTCAGTGCCGATCCCGATCAGCACCGACTACCACAAAGCCCTGATTGCCAGAACACAAGCAAGAAAGGCGGCGATCCACAGCAGCAGCGTCGCCGTCGCTCCTTCGGCACGCAAGCCTATGATCTGGATCGTCGCGGCGCCGCCGATGCAGCGCGCCACTGCGATGATGGCGAGGCTCAGCAAGGCCGCCGCAGGAATGCCAACGATCGCAGGACCGTGGGCCAGAACGAGCCCGAGAAGCTCGGCCTCTGGCAAGCGGCCGACAAGCACGACGATGCTGATGGTCGCTGTCACGCAGGCGATTATCGTGACGATGAGGGCGCTTCCACGGATCGGCCAAAAGGCCTCGGGCGCGGTCGGTGAGGGGGCTGTCGACGGCGTCAGGCTCGCCGCTCCCCCCGTGGGGTCGGCCGGGGATGGAGTGATCGAGGCCGCAATGGGCGGCGGCGGGGCAGCCGCGGTCATGCAAAAAGGCTTTGCTTGTGCGTGCAGCGTGGCAGCGCGGTCAGATCAGCATTGGTCACATCGAGCCCCCATTTCGGCGGAAACATCGGACCCGGGATCGGTGCTGTCGCCGCCCGGAAACTCTGCTTGATGCGCGTTCGCCCGCTGATCCCCGCGAACTGCGGATGCGACACGCGGGCATATTTAGAGATCTCACATAGCAGGTTTTGGCAGTCAATCGGCTGGAGCCTGCGGCCGTAGAGCGTCTGGAAATCGATCCCGCGGGCCGCAAAAGCGCGCTCCTGCTGGTCACAGATCCAATGGATCATTTCCTCGGGGCTTTGGTCGCCCAGGCCCTCGAAACATTTGGCTAGGCCGTCGAGCGCGCCCGGTCCCGCCACGACGAAGGTGGCTTCGTTGTGATCGAGCAACGCCGAGTAATTGAGATCGATGGCGTACTGGAAAGCGAGGAACCGGCCAATGCCCGACCAGCGGAGCAGCGCCTCATAGACCGCACCGAGCGTCGGCAATTGCTGCAGTCGCTTCGGGAGCCGCTGGTCCATCATGTGACCGATGAGTGCGAGATGGTTGGTGTGCTTGCGCGCATGACCATAACGTGGCGACGGCATGATATAGGCCGCTGAATAAATGCGGCGTCCCAACCGCATCAGCGCGTCGAGGGTCGCGTTGATGCACTCAAGATCGGCATGGGCCCAGGTCAGCGGTCCGAGCTTAGCCTCAAGCGCCTCCCAGGTGTCGACCCGATTGAAGATTTTGAACAGGATGGTGCGAAAGAAAAGTTCATCGGGCGTACCAGGCCGATCGGACCGGTATTGCACCTCGCGGATGAGATACTGGCTGACGCGGTCGCTTGCCCGATAGCTATTGGTGAACCGGTAGTTTGCCAGGACCGTGTCAACCGTCCAAGGGCCCACCGGCTCGGCCAGGCGCTTGAAGTAAATACGCTGCCGCTCGGCTGCGAATTGCCAGTAAAGATCAAAGACTTCGGTTGCTTGCATCGTGTACCAAGGCCGTCGGAGCGATCGGACGCTGCCGCCCACATCCGCATCGCGCCGTACCCGACAGGGGCCGATCCGGGCGAGGCTCGCTGTCTCCGCTCAGTGCGCGTTCGTCAAGCTGTTCTGGTGGGCTGGGATCGCATCCGTCGCGCTTTGGCTGGCAGTGGCGGTAATTGCCGCATTGGCCGGTTCGGGCGGTCGATCGATCCCGCATTGCTTTAGCCCTAGCGTCAGCACCACGCCCGCCGCCAGCCCAAGTCCCCATTTGAGTACGGCCTGTTCGCGCTCGAGCGTCGTGACGCGGTCGGTCATTTTTTTCTCAGTCTCGCTGATCTTGCTCTCAAGTCCGGCGAAAGACTGGATGCCATCAGCAAGCGGGCCGGTCAGGTGCGAGGGAATGTTGGCATATCCGACCTTAGTCTGCGCCGGACCCGCCTCGGCAAGGTCGGCATACCAGATCAGAAAGCATTCCTCATTGCGCGACAGATGCACTGGATTGGGCCCAGCGTTGAACACCGCGAAGAGCAGCTTGCCCTTGAAGCCTGGGTCAACGTGAAACCCGGAGACGTTGACCAGCCCCGCGAACTTGTAGCCTGCCCGGATCGAGATGAGCGCCAGCGCTTCCGCAGGCACTTCGATCTCCTCCTCGGTCAGGATGAAGCCGAACTGGCCAGGCGGAACTGTGAATCCCGCGCCGGGCCTGAGCTGGGCCTTGGCCTTATTGCGCAGGTCACCGGGCTGACCGGTCGGCGAGACATAAACTTCCTCGCCGACGCTCAGCCGGTACGCTGCGCCATCCAGTCGCTTCGTGTCGTAGCTCGAGATAAACTTCGGGAGCTCGCGTGCGAGCTTCTCGCTACCCCAGAACATTTTCGTTTCGGATCGGTCTGCGCTGCTGGATGAAATCGTCGAACGGCGAGCGCTTCTCGACGTCGCGCAGCCGCGTTTTGTAGGCCGGGACGATGTCGATGCCGTGCTGGCTGACTCCGTGCAGCACAACCGCCACTAAAGCCGTGTTGGCTTGTTTCATCAGCGCCTTAAACGGCAAATCCTCGATGTGATCCAGCGATTCGCAGGCCTTAGCCAAAGCGCCCGTCTCTTTGACGAAGGCGCGCCACACCGGCGCTGCGCCCTCTTCGCTATCGCCGCTGGCATCGATGTTGCGGCCAGCCAAGTCGCGGGACAGGTCCTGCCCCAGCGTGTTGCCGATCGCGAGGATGATGGCCAAGGCGTCGATCAACGCCCGTTGAGCAAGCGCCGAGTCACCGCGGTCGTCCGCATCGAGGAGATAAGCGGCATATTTGGCCATATGCAGCGCGAAATGCTTCATCCGCGTCGCCGGCGGCATCGAAACGATATCGCGATGATAGGCGTCATCATGCAACAGCTGGTGCCATTGCAATTCTCGCAAGATGCCCGTCACGTCCGTCACGCCAATGCGTCCTCTTGCTCCTGCACGGTGTCATGGATCCGCGCACATTCGGCGATCAGCCCATCGACATCATGCTTGGTCCAATGGCCGCCACAAGCCCCACCATCCCCACGATCAATTTTTGCATAGGTTGAATTGATCGTTAGACCGCCGATCGCCAAGCCGGTCTCGGACGCCAGGAAATATTGGAGCCGGCCCAGCCCGACGAGATTCCCGAACAACCGCCTAACATAATAATGCGATCGATAGGTAGCGTTCAGTCGAATCGCCCCATCATGGACCTTGACACTGAGATGGCTGAGGCAAGGTCCGCCGTAGAGCCGCCGGCGATCGGTCGCGCCCGCGTACACGGGCCGCTCCTCCTCGAGCAGAGCCCCGACGCCGCTCTCAAACGCCCCCTCATTGTTGCCGTGCGCTCGGATCTTCGCGACCATATCCTTAAGCGGGTTGTAGATCTTCCCGTCGCGATCCTTCTGACGCAACAGCCGATAGGCATAGGTGCCCCAATTCTTATCGTCGCGCGCGGCATGGATTGCCCTAATGCGCGGGGGATAGCTCTTGAACACGGCTTCAGGGCCGCCCCGCATGTACTCGTCGAGCGGGAAGATTGTCTCGGCCACGGTGTGGACGCTGTACGCGCCGTGCTGCTTGAAGAACGTATCGACGGTCTCGTAGATCGCTCGGTCGCCGGCCTCAAGGACCGTCGGCTCACGGACGTGTAGGAACACATCAAGATCCTCGTGACGGGGACACGCGTCGACATGCTGCACGGCCTTCAGCCACACCTCGGGAATCGTTCGACCTTGAAGTAGTTCCATATCGTTACCTCGTCACGATCGCGGCTGTCTGATGCAGATGATGCTCGACGTAGTCCTGCCGTATCCAGGCATGACCATTTAACCCCCAGTCAGTGCCCCAGCTGTTGCGCACCAGCAAGAACCGCCCCTTCTGATCCGCGCCGTGCCCGATCGTTAACAGGGCATGACCGCCGCGCACGATGTCGCCGGCGTCGGGAATGAGGCGGCCTTCTTGGTCGGGCATATAGAAAGAGTCGCTGATCAGCAGGCCAAGGACGACAGGTCGCTCGGCGTCCAGTTCGGCGATTATTTCGTCGAACGACAGCCTGCCGACGCTGAGCGTGCCGCGAAACGGTTGGGTGGCAAGGGTTGGCGGCGCCCAGCCGACTGGGATCGCATCGAGATAGGGCCAGTGGGTTTCGACCGGCTGGCCATCGTACAAAAGCGCTTCAGCGGCTGCCTCCATCGTCGTGCCGGCATGAGGGCTCGCCCCCGGCGTGCGCGCGACGGCGTGGAAATAGAGATACTCGACCGAGAGATGCTCATCGACGCGCGTAAGATTCTCGTTGGCAGCGGAGGTCGCGAAGGCAAGGCAGGTCGGCCGGTTGCCTTGAGATCGAACCGCCAACAGCGCCGGCCGCAGATCCCGGAGAGCTTGGATCACGGGTTCAGTCCCAGACGCTGCCGATCGATGCGCGAAAGGCCGGGCTGCTCGGGTCCCTGGAGAGCAATAGAGATCTCGAACGAGGGAACGTTGGGCAAATCCGCGGTCCAGGGCTGACGCTCATTCAGCGCGATGCGGCCAAGCCCGCCATGGCGCGGGCGGGCGACGACGACGCGGCGCGACGGCGCGCCGTACAGCACCGGCGAGGTTTGAAACTGCGACCGGTCGGCGAGCAATTCCCAATCATGGGCGCCTAGCGCCTCGACGGCCCAACGTTGCCCACTGCTCGGCGACTCATCGAGCTCGATGCGGAGCAGGTCGTCGGGATTGCCGAGCAGAGTCGAGCCATGGTCGCGCTCAGTCACCTTCCAGACGTCGGCCCAGGAATCCCGGGGTTTGTGGCCTTCACCGAGGCCCGTCTTGAGGTCGCCGAGCTTGGCGCGGCTAAGCTCGCGGACCTGCTCATAAGGGAGGATCTGGTGGCTCAAGAGCCCCCAGCACGTCGCTTCGTAGCTGGCGACCATACGTAGCGAGAGCTGATAGATGGTCTCGGGCTGACGCAGGTCATGCGCGAGCGTCCAGCCCTGCGCCTGGATGTGGTGGCGGTAGAGCCACCTTGGCAACACGAACTCGGCCGCGAAGGCCTCCGCCGCGACTTCGCGCAAATCCCGGCCATCAGACGGCGAATTGGGACCGCGTTCCAGGATCTCCTGATCGACACTTCCCTCATGCCCCAACACGTCATGGCCGAGTTCATGCGCGGCCGTGAACCGCTGGATATGCAAGCCCCGCTTGCTCGTGACCATGATGCCGCGCAAGGGCGCGGGCAAGCAAAGCCCGAGCGCAGAATCGAGCGGCTTGAACACGAGCGGGATATCAAGATCGCCGATCGCCTCGAAGACATCGACAAAGCCCTCCCCCTCAGTCACCCGGCGGCGCAGATCCAGATCTGCATGGAGTCGGTTCGCCGCCGCGACAGCCTCGAGGCGTGCGGCGGCGGCGGACGACCTAGCCATTACGCCCGACCTTGACCTTGGGGGAACGGGCTTGCAGGAATTCGGCGAAGCGCAGCAGCTCGTTGCGATCGTTTGTGGATAATTCTGTCGCCGCGCGGGCGAGCGCCTTGACGCTTTCTGGCAGCGGGGGCAGTGACGAGGTGCCAGCCAACGCATCAACCGACTGGCCATAGACCCTTGCGAACCGCGCCAATTCCTCCGAATCTACCTTGCGACGGCCGTGCTCAATCAACGACAACGCCGAGCGCGATACACCCACGGCAGTCGCTGCATCCTCTTGGGTTAGTTCCAGGAACTCTCGTGCCTTGCGGAGGCGTTCGCCGATACCTCCGCCATTTCCGGTCTCTTCTTTCATCGAGTATCCCTCATGCCGGTTCGGCAACTTTGGCCGGGCGGCGCTTCTTAACTTTCAACTCGCCGGTATAAACGCGCTCGAGCTTGGGCATCAGGTCGTTGATCATTTCCTCGCAGCTCTCGTAGCCTCCGCGCTTGATGATCTCGGGCGGAAGCTCGATGTCCAGCACGGCGCGGGTTACCCGGGCCGCATCCACAACCCGCTTCGAATCAATAGCAGGGCGCATCCCAACGATCGACCCGCCAGCGCCCGCGGGAGCTGGCGGCGGGGACGACCCGTCAATCGGCGCGGTTTCTTCCTCGAACCAAGCCTTCAGCTCCTGCACAAGCAGCCCCGCCTTTTCGTTGAATCGCCTTCTTTGCTCTTCGATGTCCGCATTCATAACAGACCTCGCGTTCGATTATCTAACACATATGAGACGCCATGTCAGAATTGTCAACGGGCCGCATGCCAAGGCCGAGGCCAGCTGATGAGCCTCGGCGTTAACAATCTGACACAGGTTTAGCGTCGAAAGGCTGCTTACACGGGCAGTCGAAAAAGTCCGTCCCAACATGCAGAGCCGAAGCCAAGTTCATCGCCAGAAAACCGAGATTTGTGTCGGCTTCCACTGGCAAGCCTATCTCGTAAGTTTTCTTCCCAAGATTGACGATCTTCCTATCGATTAGATCGGTGGGATCGCCGTGCGCTACTCTGTTGCGGACGGCTCCAAACGCACCGATCGCGTCAAGCGTCAGGTCCAGCCACGGGTCACTCAACATTGCACGAAGCAGGCCGAGCTGGTGATCCATGCTTAAACGCGGAAGCTTGTTTGGCCTGGATACAAATCCTCGCAAAACCTGATCTACTTCAAGTTCAAGAGCTGCGTATCCGGTGATGATCACAGACGCTTGAGGATGAATAGATCGAAGCCGGTCACGGAGGCGCGCCATAGCTGCAGCCGGCGAGTCCGGATCAAACTCATCCCCATAAGGTAATTCAAATGGGTCATCCGTCATCAGCTCGTCAACCGCGTGTTGGCCTGGATGGCAATCTTAAGCTCCTCTGAGTCGATGAACAGACGTCTGGGGTCACCACTTAATCGATCCGCATGCCGACGGAAAACTTGCGACAGGTCCAGAAGCAGGACGTGGGCTTGCGGGTAGTCCGACGCAAAAAAAGCAGCGTTGTTGTGACGGTGTGCCAGGAGCTGTGCGCGTCGTTATTCTGGGTGACGGTCACGACCAACCTGAGCGTGCGCCTAACGAAGCCGGCAATTCCGGCGACGGCACCGATAGTGCCGCCAACGATGCCGACCGCACCCCCGACGATGGGGATGTTTGCGATTAGCAGTGTGAGGTCGAGCGGCATGTTGACCTTGTGCCGGACATAATGGGAGCCGCCAACCGACAGTGGACTGGCCTATGCCATGGTCGCGCAGCGCTACCATTGCCGGCCTACGAACCCTACTGCCTCGAAGCGCTGATTGCCTGAACGAAGGTCCCGATATTGCGGTGCAGTCAATACTCTTTGAACGTCCACAACTGGGTCAACGATGTCCGCAACACCGAAAGGCGCAAGATCCATGCAGCAACGGGTTCTGGGCGCGGCGGGCCGGCCCCGCGGGGTCGATCTGCCCGCGGTCAGGACCCGCAGGCCATCGTGAAGTCAGGCTTGGAGGGGTTGACCATGTTCGTGAAGGGCAGGTCGACGATTTCGCTGGTCCGGGCCGCGGCAATGAGCGTGACCTCGGCCGAGAGCAGATCGGCGCCCTCGCTCTCGTGTCCGACCAGATCCTGCGACACAGTCGCGCCGGTGCAATAGGCTGCCTTCTTCTTATAATAGTCGCCCAGTGCCGTCGCGTACGCGGTTTGGTTGGTCTTCCAACCAGTGAGCGCGGCCGCGCGGGCTTCTCGCTCCTTCGCAGGGTCGGCGGCGTCGACCAGCTTCTGCTTGTTGCCCTTGAGGATCGAAGACACGGTGCGCGCGAAAGCGCTGCCGGGTCGCGTCTCGCGGAGCGTGACGGCAATCGTGATCGGCTTGATCTCGTCGCCGACACGAATCGCGCTTGGCGCGGGAGCGGCTGAGCCCGGCGGAGCAGCCAGAGCCGGTGTCGGGGGCGTACCGACCGGCGCAGGCGGGGTCGTAGCGCCAAACGGCTCGTTCTGCGGCGCCGGCGCTTGAGGGGTGGCGGCCGTCCCGGAGCCGGCGGTTGCAGAATCTGTGCTCGAGCCGCCGCTACCATCGCCGCCCGAGCTGCTAGCCCTTGCTTGCGGGCGTGCATCGCTGCCGCTCCCCGAGGACGAGCTCCGGGCGACGACATAGGGGCTCTTGATCCATGGCGAGGCCGCGGCGCCAGTTGGGTAGCTGCTGGCGGCGTTTTTCGGCTCGCTTACCGGGTCAAAATAATGCGGCTTCTCCTTCATGCGTGGTGGGTAGCTGCCCAGCGGCACGCTGACCTGACTTGTCTCCGATGAGCCGACATTCGAGAAGGTGATGGTCGCGTACATGTCACGTGCGCCGCTCGACATGTGCTTACCGTCGAGCGTCTCTCCGTAGCGCATCACCGTGGGCGAGATCGAGATGGCCGAGCCATCGCGCGATATCCTGATCAGGAACTCCACCAGGAAGGGCGCGTCGCGGAGCGCTCTCTGCAAGAGCTTGCCTCCCTCTGGGCCGTCCGTCATGACCAAGGAGGACGGAACGGTCGCTCCCCTAGCGATTTGGATACAGCGGGGCCGGTTCTCGAGCGGGAGCACAGCGGTGATCGAGGTCACCTGGTCCTGCCCGGCCTTGTCGAGGGCGGTGGTCAACGCGTCGATCGCCGCCGAGGCGATCTGGGGCAGGAAGCCCGCGACCGCGCCGGCGAGCAGCGGCAGCGCCTGCTGCTCTTTGCCAACGGGATCGATGATGCAAGCGCCGGCGAAGGTGCGGAGACCAGCATCCAAGGCGGCAGGCTTCTCGGCGACCGCGGCTGGCTTGTCCGCGTCGGACTTCTCGGCAACCTCCTTCTTTTCGGCTGGCTTGTCCACCTTCTCTGCCGGCGCGGCGGCCTGGTCGGGCTTAGCGGCATCGCTCGTGGCGGGCGCGGGTTGCGCCCACGTCGGGCTCGAAGCGACAAAGCAAGCGGCGGCTAAGAGGATCTGTCTCACAGCTTCTGCTCCATTTCCGAGATCCACGCGATTGCACCGGCGCTGAGCCTGACCGCGCCGCACGACGGTGGAACGTCGCCTGGGCTCTCGGCGGGACCCGCACGGTGCAGGCCGACAAGCGCGAGCGACCCGCCTTCGGCGATGAAGAACGGGCCGCCACTCTCGCCTTCGGCGGCGTCGGCGGTGTGGAAGAGCGCTCCTGGACGAGCCGCCACGCAGCGGCCGCGACCGTAGAAAAGTTGCGGCGCCAGCTCCGGATAGCCATAGATGACGATCGGCTTCTGCTGGATTTCCTGATCGGGGAGCGCCTGCATGACGAGGGACGAAGCCGTAGGCACGGCCGCGTTCAGCTTGATCACCGCCAGATCGGCACCGCGATCGCCATTCCGAGTGTAGCCGGGAGGTGCGACGAAGCGCGTCGTCACCGCAGCCGGGACGGCCATGAACTCGGAGCTGATCTGGACGGCTTGCGCATAGCCTTGACGCTGCGTCCCAAAGCCGCTGTTTGTCGGATCGAAGACATTATGCGCGGCGGTAATCAAGACGTCAGAAGCAATGGCCACCGCCGTCCCTGCCTTGCGCGGCGTGCCCTCGCCTACCCGGAAGGCGAGGAGACGAACGACGCTGCGACCGAGCGGATCGTTCCCATCGGCCGGATGCCGAGCTTCCGATGGGATGAAGCCGAAATAGGTTGTGGCATGCTGGTCGAACGGTGCCGGGATAGTGCTGTCGTCAACCGACCACGGCGCTTCCCTGTCTCCCCCGGCCATTTCGTTCCTTTCCCCACGGACAGAACGGTATCAATGCGATCGTGGCGCCCGCTCGCGAACGAGTCGCCAGCGAGCGACCTGCCTTATACTTGAGCGGCTGCGTCAATGCCTAGTAGATAGTCGGCGTAGTCAAATAGGATCACACTGACCTCGTATTTTCAACAGTTTACATCTACGATCCAGCGAATACCCCACCGGGAAATAGCCACACTGCTACCGCGCTGTTCACAGGCGGCGCCCAGACGGGCCCAACACGTTCGAGACGAGCGATCCTAATTTGAAGATCGGACAGGTCAACTCGATCGAGGCACCTTCCGCTTTCGACGGACAAGTTCCACTTCGGCAGCGTCTAGAGCACTTTGTTCAGGCATTACATCTATGGCGACCTTGCCGGACCCACTTGGCGACGACGATGGGACCTGCGACGTCGATGACGACGGCGATCTGCGCGGGCTCAGCTACCGCCAACAGGGCGCGCACTTCTACGGCGCGGAAGGCGCGGCCTCGTAGGAGCTGGTCAAACGGGCAACCGTGCAACGCAACCTGACTGCAATACTAGATACCAGCTGCGTCGGATATGAACGGGTGGCCGCTTTCAGGGCGGCCGCTTCGCGACCTTGAACGGCCATTTATGGGTCATCTCACGAACAGTCTGTGGCGACCGAAACGGAATGCCCCTCGAAGGCTCAGACCCTCAAGCCTGCTGGCGGTCCTTCTCCAACTGGCTGACCTGCTTGACCGCAGCCATGTGCTCATCCCAGTGCTTCATCTCGCCCTTAAGCGCGAGCATCCGGCCCAGGAACGTTGGCCACTTGATGTCCATGAGGTCACCACCCCGGCCAACAGTTGTTTCGCCCAGAGCTGCCATGAACCGGCTAGCGGCATCATGGGGAGAACCGCCGTCTTTCATCGTCAGATTGACGGCACCGCGCAGCAAGCGAGCTTCGAAATCGGGAAGCGGGTTCTTGAGCGGTTGCTCATAATAGACCTGAAGCACGCCAAGGGCTCGGGCCTGGAACCAGCCGCGCTTGAACGGATACCACATGCCCGGCTCCCTTTTGCCCTTGAGGCTACAGGCGTGGCAGCATCGGTTCAACGGCGGGAAGGAGCAGCCGGTGGCCTATAGGATCCGAACGTCCGCATCAGCTACGAGCGCCTGAAAGCGGTTTGTCAGCAATCGACCATACGTCGACGAGGCCACATGAATGAACGACTGGTTCCGGGGAGCGCCTGGACGGCGCTGAACGTCTGCAACTGGGTCACAGCAGTCTAAACTTCGGTCCGTTCTGCCAGCTCAAGAGCATCTTCGACGTCCACGCCAAGGTAACGGACTGTGCTCTCGATCTTAGCGTGTCCGAGAAGAATCTGAACCGCGCGCAAGTTGCCTGTCGCTTTGTAGATGATCGACGCCTTTGTACGCCGAAGGGAGTGTGTTCCGTATTCCTGAGGCTGGAGGCCGATGCCGACCACCCACTCGTGAACCAGCCGGGCATACTGCCGCGTACTCATGTGGCCCATGTAGTCGTTGCGGCTCGGAAAGACGTAGTCGTTCAGCGTGCCACCTCGGCGCTCCAGCCAAGCGCGCATCGTTTTGCGAGCCGGCTCAAGCAGCTCGAATTGTACCGGCCGCTTGGTCTTCTGCTGTACGACCACGGCTCGATCCCGAACGCGTCCACCCGATACGACGTCGCCTATGCGAACCTTGACCACGTCGCAGCCGCGCAGTTTGCTGTCGATCGCGAAGTCGAACAGCGCGCGGTCGCGTAGTCGTCTATGCTGGTCGAGCCAGAACCGAATCGCCCATACCTGCTGTTGCTTGAGAGCTCGCTTTCCACCCAGCAGCCGGCCCTCATTCCAGGGTCGGCGTTCATGGAAGGCTGGATCCATCGGCGAGTGCCCCATTGCTAATCTCCTTGGAGCAGGGTCGGTCGCTCCGAGGTAGGGGCCCACCGTAAAGCAGCGGTTTCAGTGTATGGTTGGCAACACGCTGAAGCAAAGACCGTTCCGGCGGCGCTTGCGGGCGACGGCTACGCGCCCGAGAGCTGCCCTTAAGTCCGGTATTTCGACATCGGAGGCCGCTGCCCATTCGGGTCGCGGTGGCCTTCGTGCGTCTGCATCCTCGCTGCACATTCTTTCCTTCCGGTTTCCACGGCGCGACCATCGCGGCTCCGCATCGTTGGGGCAGAGCGGTTTCTGCAAAGGAGCCGATCGCCATGTCCTATCTCGACCGATCCCGACCGGGCCCAGGTTCGCTCATCGTCGCCAGCATCTTCCCCGCCATCGTTATCATGATCGAATTGGTGACGGGCCTGTGTGCCGGCGCATTTTTCGACCCGGTGCCCACGATCGGCCATCTCGTGCTGATCTCACTCGTACCGGTCATCAACTTCCTGCTCTGGCGTGCCGCGCGAACCGATGATGCGGCGCCCGCCTGGCTGGTGTTTGCCGGGGGTGGAAGCATTGCGGTAGCGGCGAGCTACAGCCTGCTGTTCCTGCCGATACTGCCGTTGGCAGTGGTCGCGATCCTATTCGTCGGCATTGGCCTGTTGCCGTTTGCACCGCTTGCGGGACTCTTCTTCGCGGCCCGCTGGACGAACGCGGCGACCGGGTCGCGTCCCCGTGGCGGCAAGCTCGTGATCGGCGGCCTGGCGTCGGGCGCGGCGGCACTGCTGCTGGTCGATCTGCCCGCCACGATCACGCAGGTGGCGCTCGACCGTTATGACGGCCGCGTGACGGATCGACCGGGCGCGGTGGCCATGATGCGCGCGCTCGGCGATCGCGACATGCTGTTACGCCAATCCTATGGCGATACGGCCCGGGCCGGCGGCGTCGCGAGCTTCCTGGTTTCCGCCTGGACCAATGGCCTGTTCTGGAGCGAGCAGCCTCGCACCGATGCGGCGCGCGAACTCTATTATCGGGTGACGGGAAAGGCGTTCAACGCCGTGACACGGCCGGGGCACGGCGTCGGCGATCGGATGCGCCTGTTCGCATGGGACGATGACCAAGGTGGCGAGGAGGTCGGCGGGCGCGTGCCGGACCTGTCCCTGGCCGGATCGCGCATCGACGGCTCGGTCGCCGCCCGAGACAATCTGGCCTATCTCGAATGGACGATAGACCTCGCCAACCGGGGGAACATGCAGCGCGAGGCGCGCTTCACGGTTGCGCTGCCCGAAGGGGCCGTCGCGTCGCGGGCCGCGCTGTGGATCAATGGCGAGCCACGCGAAGCGAGCATTGCCGGCCGTGGTGAGACGCGGGCCGCCTATGCCGGCATCGTCAGCGCGTCACGCGACCCGTTGCTGGTGACGACCGACGGAGCGCAGCGGCTGCTGGTCGAGGCCTTCCCGATCCAGCCGTATGCGTCGATGCGCCTCAGGATCGGCGTGACCGCCCCGTTCGCGGTCGGGCCGGACGGACGACGGACGCTAGCCTTGCCGGCGGTGGTCGAGCGCAATTTCGATCTCGACGCCGATATGCGTCACGCCGTCTGGATCGAGGGTGCCAAAGCCGCGCGCACGACGTTGACCGATGCGACGCTCGTCGCCGGGCGGTTTCGTGTGACACTGCCGCCGGTGACGGCCCCCTCCGCAACAATCGGCGGCGTGTCGGCACAGGGCAAAGCCGCGCCCTTGTCGGTCGAGCAAAGGCTGGAACGCGACGTCGCGCCACGCGGTCCGCTCATGCTCGTCGTCGACAGTTCGGCCGACATGGCGGAAATCCCGGCCGCGCTATCGCCCGCGCTGGACGCGATCGCGCCCAGGCGGGCGGTAGGGCTTGTAGTGGCCGGCGACGACCCCGTCTTCATAGCGCCGCAGCCCTGGTCGAACGAACAGGCGATGCGGGTCCGAACGGCGGTGGCGGCCATCCGCTTTCGTGGCGGGCAGGACGATCGGGCCGCGCTGGCGATGGCGCTGCGTGCTCTGCCACGCGCCGATGCCACGATGCTGTGGCTTCACGGGGCGCAGCCGATTCGCTTCACCTCGCCCGAACCGGCGCTCGAGCAGGCGCTCGAACGGCTCTCCGCTCTGCCGCGGCTGGTCCGTTATCAGGTCACGCCGGGTCGTGCGATGACGCTGGCCGGAAGCCGCTGGTTCGACACGGCACGGCTGCCGTCGCCGAGCGGTGACACCGCGGCCGACCTTCGCACCATTCTCGCGGATGTTGCCGGTGATGCGCCGCGTTGGAGCGTGGTGCGAACCCCGCTAGCGGGCGGCGGGGCGGCCGGATCGGCCCATGTCGTTCGGCTCTGGGCGGCGAAGCACCTGGCGGGACTGGGCGGCAGTCGCGGCAAGGAGCGCGAGGCGGCCATCGCGCTTGCTCATCGGCTGAACGTGGTGACACCGGTCAGCGGCGCGGTCGTGTTGGAAACCGTCCGCGACTATAAGGCAAACGGTCTGCCGGTCCCCGATCCCGATGCAGTGCCGACGGTGCCCGAGCCCGAAACCTGGGCGCTGCTGATCCTGACGGCGCTGCTCGCCGCCTGGCTGTTGAAGCGTCAGCGCGGGCTTGCTGGAACGGTGGCATGATCCCGGCTCGGATCGCCGCGGCGATCGTGGCGGGGTCCGGCTGGCACGGCCTGTGGTTGCTTGCCGGGCGGGCCGATGGCGTTGGCCTGACGACGACGCTGGCACTGCTGGCCGCGCTGGCCTGGTCGCTCGCGCACGCGAAGCACGAGGTCCATGGCGGCACGGTACTCGTCGCGCTGCTTGCCAGCGGGGTGGCGGCAATGACCGGCGTGGCGCTGATCGAGATCGGGGTCGTGGTCGCGGCGATGTGCCGGTGCGCGATGCCGCGGGTGAGATGGCCGGTGCTGGCGCTGGCGCTGCTGGCGGTGCCGATCCTGCCCACGCTCGACGTCTTGGTCTCCGGGCCGCTGCGTCGCGTGTCGGCGCTGCTCACGGTGGGCTTGCTACGACTGAACGGGATCGGCGTGGCACTGGAGGGCGTTGCGCTCGAATGGCACGGGCGCGAGTTGCTGTTCGACGGGCCATGTAGCGGTGTGCGGATGCTATGGGCGTTGCTGGTGCTGGCCAGCCTCGCGGGCACGGTCTTTCGGATGCCGCCGCTTCGCTTCGCCCTGCTGCTGGCGGGCGCCGTCGCGGTCGCGATCATCGGTAACGCGCTGCGCGCCGCGAGCCTGTTCTATGTCGAGAGCGGCTTTATCCCGATGATGCAGGGACCGGTGGTACACGAGGCGGTGGGGCTTGCCGCCTTTGCGATCGTCGCAGGCGCGGCTGTTCTGCTGCTCGCGCGCCGGAGGGTATCGCTGTGAGACACGCCATCGCGCTCGCGCTGGCGGCACTGTTCGCTGCCGTCACCCCGCTGGTGCCACACCGCGCCCAGTCTCTGCCGCCGCCGGCGCCCTGGCCGACGCGGTTCGAGGCGCGTCCGCTCGTGCGTCTTCCCGCTGGGCCCGGCGACGCGATACTCGCCCGCGACTTCCCGGGGCATGTCGCGCGCTTCGGCGACGGACGACGGCAGATCGTATTGCGGCAGATCGCGCGCGCCACCCGGCTGCTCCACCCGCCACGCGACTGTTTCGCCGCGCTGGGCTATTCCATAGAGCCGCTGCCGATGCGCGCCGTTGCGGACGGCCATGCATCCTGTTTCGAGGCGCGGCGGGGCGGCGCACGGCTCACGATCTGCGAACATATCCGCGCCGCGAGCGGGGAGGTCTATCCCGACGTTCCGAGCTGGTATTGGCCGGCGCTCACCGGCAGCAGCGCGGGACCATGGCTCGCGGTCATGACGGTGGAGCGGGCAAGTTGACGCCGGCCACCGGAAAGCTCCACCAATGTACGCGATGACTCATCGCATCCTCGTCGTCGATGACGATCCGCATATCCGCGACCTGCTCGCCTTCGCGCTTGGCAAGGCCGGGATGCGCGTGACCGAGGCCGAGGATGGGGCGGCAGCGCTGGCGGCGGTGGAGGAGGAGATTCCCGACCTCATGATCCTGGACATCAACATGCCGCGTCTGGACGGTCTGGACCTGTGTCGCCGCCTCCGCTCCCTGGGCGGAGCGCCGGCCCAGCTGCCCATCCTCTTCCTGTCCTCCCGCGACGATGAGATCGACCGGATCGTCGGAATCGAAATCGGCGGCGACGACTATGTCGTGAAGCCCTTTTCGCCGCGCGAAGTGGTCGCGCGCGTCGGGGCGATCCTGAAACGCGGAGCCCCCGCGCGGGCGCCCATCCAGGCACCCGTCATTCGCCACGGCAGGTTGACGCTCGACCTGGACGCCTGGGAAGCGCGAGTGGACGACGTTCAGGTGGCGACGACGGCTACGGAGTTCCAGCTCCTGGCGCTGCTCGCCGGCCTGCCGTCCAAAGTGTTCAGCCGCGACGCGATCATCGACCGGCTGCACGGTCCCGGCTTCGCGATGACCGACCGGACGGTGGACAGCCATGTCCGCAACCTTCGCGCGAAATTCGCCCGCGCCGGGCTCGACGATCTGGTCGAGACGCGCAGCGGGGTGGGGTATCGCCTCGGCCGATGCGGCTGATCGCGGCGGCCAAGCGGGTCGCCAAGCGCTATTGGCCGGCGCTGTCGATCCGCACGATCCTGCTCGCGACCTTCGTCTTCGTCGCGGCGCTGCCGGGCGTCGGAGCGGTCGCGCTGCGGGTTTATGAGAATACGCTGGTGCAGCAGACGGAAGCGGAGCTGATCGCGCAGGGCGCGGTACTTGCCGCGGCTTATCGTGCGGCCTGGGGTGACCGCGCGCAGGGCGACCGGCCGCTGGCGCCGGAACCGCCGAGGATCGACCTGCGCAGCGATCCGGTGCTGCCTCCCCTGCCAGCACCGGTAGATGCAGCCCCGGCGGATGCGCGCGCGGCGGAAATCGGGCGGGCGTTGGCACCGGTGGTGCAGGATGCAGCGGCGGTGACGCTGTCGGCGACACGGCTGCTCGATCGCTCCGGTGTCGTCGTCGCGGGGCCGGACGATCTGGGACAAAGCTATGCCGACGTTCCCGAAGTGCGTCGTGCCCTGAACGGGCGCGTGGCGACCACATTGCGGACGCGGGTCGACAATCCTTATGGCCTGCGCTCGCCGCTGGAGTGGCTGAGTCGCGCCGTGGCGATCCGCGTTAATCACGTGCGGCCGGTGATCGCCGGCGGCCGGATCGTCGGCGTCGTGATGCTGTCGCGGTCGCCGCGCGGACTGTTCGTCGGGATCTATCAGGACCGCGGCAAGATCGCGGTAGGCGTGGCGCTCATCTTCCTAACTCTGCTGATGCTCGCGGGCTTGCTGTCCCGCGGCATCGCGCGCCCGATCCGCGACCTTACCCGTGCAACCGAGAAGGTCGCGAACGGTGAGGTGGCGATCCCGGATGCGCCCGCCACCGCCGCGATCGAGATCCGCGAGCTCTATGCGCATTTCGCGACCATGGCGGCTCGCATCGGCACCCGCGCCCGCTATCTGCGCGATTTCGCGGCGGCGATGAGCCACGAGTTCAAGACGCCGCTGACCGGCATTCGCGGAGCGCTCGAACTGCTCGGCGAGCATGAGATGACGGAGGAGGAACGCGACCGCTTTCTCGCGAACGCCGGTGCCGATGCGGATCGCCTCGCCTTGCTGGTCCAGCGATTGCTCGAACTGGCGCGGGCCGATATGGCGACGGCGCTCGACGGTCGTTGCGACTTGCATCGCGTTGTCAGGGAAATGGGCGATCTCGGCCTATCCATCGTCGTGACGGGAGATGGCGGCGAACTGCCGATCGATGCGGAACCGCTATCGGCTGTTCTGCGGGTGCTGGTGGAGAACAGCCGCCAGGCAGGCGCCCAAACTGCAACGCTGCGCCTTGAGCATTATGCGACGGCTGTGACGCTCCGGTACGAGGACGACGGTCCCGGTATCCCGGCAGGCGATCGCGGCCGCATCTTCACGCCCTTCTTCACCAGCCGGCGCCAGCAGGGCGGCACCGGGCTCGGGCTGCCGATAGCCCGTTCGCTTCTATCGGCCGGCAAGGGTGCGATAGACCTGGTGCCCTCCACACGCGGCGCGGCCTTCTTGCTCAGCTTTTCCGTGGAGGGCTGAAACGCGTCCAAACGCGTCCAAACGCGTCCAAACTCCTGAGACCGCGCCATTTAGCTCGTCACTGAAAAGCTGCCTGAACGAAACGGCCAATCCGAGCCGAAACGGAAGCTGAATGAGTGTCTGGTCTGGGAAGCGCTGAAAGGCAGCGTGAACGTCCGGGAATGGGTCAGTGCGCCTCCGGCGACCTGGTCCCAACATTTGCCGAAGGTTTACTGTGCGGCGAGTAGACCGGCTGCATGACAGCGAACCGCTATCCAGGCGACGGTGCATCGCCCTTTGACATGAACCGGCTAGCTGACTTCTACCGCGACGCTGCTCATCGGTCCTCGGGTTCGATCCAGATCGGCGATCCGCTCAGCGCCGGACCGATGCGGCTACTGGCTATACACTCGATCGAGCTCAACCTCTCGGCGTATCTCCTGCTCCACGGCGTCACTTGGGCCTCGATCCGCAAGATGGGCCACGATCTAGCGGCGCGTCTCAAATACGCGGAAGGCAAAGGGATGGTGCTCCGCGAAAGAACTGCCGCTCACATCAGCGCGATGGCACGGGACCGCGAGTATCTCGTCGCCAGATACGGGTCTGACTGCCTCTCCAATGCCTCGCAGATGAACAGACTGCTTGCGACGCTCGAGGAGGTCGCGCGAAAGGTGTCGCTGGCGGTGGCTGACGCTCCGCCTTCGCAGCTGATCCGCTCCCAGACACCAGCCTCACTAAGGTAAAGACTCGGTCGGGTTAATTACATGAACGAACGGCCGTAACGGGATAGCAGTCGAGCGACTGCGAACGTCCGGGAATGGGTCGTTGCTGCCCGCGAAGCTCCAGGCAGGTCCCGCCCAGAGGCTGCCGTTCAACCGCTAAGCACGCTACCCGATAGCAGTCGTTCGTTCAGACAACCTGATCGTGTTAAGCTGCAACGATGAAAGCTGCTGCAGGCTGCCTCGCCTCGCTCGCATGGTTCGGGCTTATATCCCTCTTCATGTTTGGAACGATGATGGGCGAGTGCTTCCCCGAGATGGGTCACACCTGTCCGACGGATCACGAGCGCAATATGTTGCTGCTCGAAATCCTTCTAGGCGGCACCGGGATATACCTGCTTGTGGCCTTGGCAATCGCGCGGTTCGGACGCCGCGCCGAGAAAGAGGATGAGGGACCATGGTAGCGTCCGCCCACTTGCGGTCGTTCGCCCCGGCATTTGGGACGATCTATTTGCGGACGCTGTGTCTCCAGCTAAGCTTGTCGGATGGGGTGGCCCGAACGGGGATGGGGTTGGGAAGATGCGCTGATAGAGCGTGCTCGATCCCTATTTGCGGATACCGCCGAACGCTTCGGTCTTCAATACGAATGGGACGAGACCGCCCCGGTTGAGGTCGCCTGCCGTTACCCCGCGCAAGAGGGGCTCGACTTTGACCTTTGGCTCTCATTGTCCGGAGACGAGTTCGTCTGCTCGGGAAAGCACTGGTATGCAAACATCTTCCCCGCCGACGACGAGTATAAGTGGGGGTTGATCGTCGGGCTGGTCGAGGGGCTAATCACAGGCGAAGCCAGGCTTGCACTCTATCGAGCGCTTGGGTGGTCGAGGCCATACTGGACCGAGGCGCAACTTCGCATCGACGGCCGTTGGAGAAGCGTCTCTACTGGGGCCGGCTGTGCGATCCCGCCCATCGTTCGGCCGACCATTCTGCGTAACGGCCATCCGACGAAAGTAGGCATCTTCCGACCTGCGTTAGGATCAGCATTCGCTCTGCTCGTCGTTATCGGCGTGCTCTACTGGTGTTGGAGGTGATCGGCCGCTTCTGCCACTTGCCTCCAGAAGCTGCCTGTCCGCAACCACCAAGTCGCGCCGTTGAGCCGCCAGGGTACGTTGCGCGAAAGCAGCCGTACCGCCGATGAACGGATGGCGGATTCTGGGAAGCGCCTAGCCGGCACTGAACGGCGGATTATGGGTCACACCGCGCCTGACAGGGTTTCTCCGACCCGCTCCGCGTCGTGGACATGTCTGGTCGTACACCGGTGCGGGTGAGAAAATGTTAAATGTGAGGCGGCACAGCGGTGCTGAGGGATTCGTGGGCACGCCACACCTACCCGGACGAGCCAGGGATAACGTGCGCAAGAACGTCGCCATTTTCATCATCCCGGCACTGATCGGCTGCTCGGACTCCGGAGCGCCTCGGCGGCCGCCGGCCGGCCTCGTCGCCGAGGGTGCGCCTGACCCTGCCGCGAGGAAGCAGGATCCGCCCGACGACAGCCTGCTGGACATTGAACTCGCCGCCCCGGCAAATCCTGACGGGTCGGCTGCGGCCGCTTCGCATATCCTCGCGCTCGTCGCGCGTGCGGGTCGCACCGGCGCGGCCGCCGCAGTGGAAGGCTATCGACTAGGCATGACCCGAGTTGAGGTTGAACGGCAGGCAGGTTCGAACCCCGCTGCACCGGGGGGATCGTCGGGGGGGTACGGCGAGGCGAGCGTCGACTGCACCGGCACAACGAGCATGGGGCGTCGCGTGCTCGCCGCGATCCCGTCGGGCTACGGGATAACGCCCCCCGATCCGGGTCAACTCCGGGTCGTGTTCATGGACGATGCGGGCCAAGCGCGCGTGAGCAGGGTCGACTGGAGCCCGGCCAAAGCACCCTCGTTGCGGGACTGGCTGGCGTTGGTGTCCGGCCGCTACGGCAGGCCGATGGCGAAAAGCAGCGAGAGCGGCGCGACGGTGTGGCGCTGGTGTCTCCCCGAGGAGATCCAATGTAGTGCGCGCGACACTGACCTCCCGTCGCTCACCGCGACGTATCGCGGCACCGACAACGCTGATCTGGAGCTCTCCGCCGGGGATGAGATCGCGAGGGCTGTGCCGGAGGTCGCTCGCCGCTTCTCGGGCACGACCGGCTGCCGGCGACCGATGACGAGCGAGGAACGACGCATCCTCGACGGCTATCTCGCCGCTCGGACCGACCCGATCGGCGCGGGCGGTCGGACGGTAGTGCGCCCGTGGCTACTGCCGCCGGCATTGCAACGCACGCTGTCGCGGCGGCTCGGCGAGCCGGTGTTCCTGCGTGCAGTGGGCGGGGAGTGGCTGGCGCGTTACGACGTCGGGTACAGCCGCGATCCGGCCTCCTACTCGGAGACCAAGTACGTCGTCTTCGCGCCATCGCCCGCGGGTTACACGGCGGTGTGGCAGGGCGATGCCGCGGCCGCGCGGGGCCGCCTCGCGTCCAGGGCGGCCGCGCGGTGAGCCGCGCCGCCTGGGCCGTGCTGGTGGTGTCCATGTCCATCGCCGCCGCGCCGGGGCGGCCGCAGCAGGCCGAGAGCCTTCCTCCCGGTGTCCAGAGCCTCAACCCGCTCCGGATCGACCCCGGCGCGCTGCGCGCTTTTCGCGGGATTCCCGCCGGTGCCGGTTCTACCCACCTACGCGGCAGCGGCGGCCATGACATCTTCCGCGTCACCAGGGACATGAGCGCTGTCGACATCCTGGAAGCATCGACCGCCGCCGATCCGCAGAACGAACTGGTGCTCGGCCCGGGGCTATCGCCTGCCAACGCGGACATCTGGACGTGGGACACCCCGAACTACGAACTCCGCTTCCCGGGCGGCCCGCGCATCACGCTGGAGCGGATGGCGCGCGGACGGATTGGCGGGACAACCTACGGCGTGCAGCGCATCCGCTTCGCGGACGGCACGGTGTGGACGCCGCAGTCGATCATCGAGCGGCTGAACCGGCTGGCGCTCGAGGGGGCGTTTGCCGAGTTGTCCGACGATACCGCCGGGCATGTGCTGGACACGCACGGCCACCAGCTGCTGGACCGCATCCGGGCCTATGGCGGCGGCGACACGATCGTCTATCGGCGCGGCTATGCCGACCTCACGGTGAATGAGGAGGACGCCTCGCCGCGCTCCGACAACGTCCTGCTGTTCGGTCCGGGCATCCGGCCGGCGGAGGTGCATGTCTTCGTCCGCGGCAACATCTTTCCGGACCTGGAGCTTCAAGTCGGAGGTGCTGACGCGGTGACGCTCGAGCATGCGTTGGAGAGTCGTCCCGGCCTCGGCTATGGGGTGCAGCGGGTCCGGTTCGCGGACGGGACGGAGTGGACCTATGCCGACCTGCTCGCCCGCGCCGGCACCGACCCGGTCAGCGGCGAGCGGCGGCTGGGCGATCGCCGCCCCGACACGATCCGCCTGCACGAAGGCGCGGTGCCGACGGTCGACGGCGGCGGCGGCGATACGTTCCGGTATTCCCTCGGCGCGGGCATCGTCGAGCTGGACGAGGAAGACGTCGCGCCGCACCCGCCGAACCGGCTGGTGCTTGGTCCCGGCATCACGCCGACACGAACGGCGGTGTTGCGGGAAGCGTTCGGCGGCCTTTACCTCGATTTCGGTGAGGGCGAGGGTGTCGCACTCGCGCATGCGGCGACGGTCGCGCCGCCCAGGGATTATGGCGTTCAGCTGGTCGTGTTCGCGGACGGGACGCGTTGGACGGGCGACGACCTTCGGCGCCTGGCAGCCGCCAACCCGCTGACCCACGATCGGTTGACCGCCCGCCGCGACGCGAGGCTGACGGCCGAGCGGTCGGCGGAAGCGAGCCGGCAGGCGGCGGAGGAGGAGGCCCGGGTGCAGGCGGCCTTCGCGCTGTTCGAGCGCGACCTGCGGGCCGGGCTCGACCGGATCGGGTTGACGACGGCGGAGGGCGACGCCCTGCTGCCGTCGCCCAGGCTGCGGCGGGGCGGCGCGGTCGGCTGCCTCGCGGGCGCGGCGGCGCTTAAGCTGCGCGATCCTGCGACGCTCCAGCGCTGGCGCGGCGAGCTCGTGCGTCTCGGCGATGCGCTCGATCTGCGCTACGGCACGTCGGATGTCGATACGGCGCCCGACTATATGGGTATGGGGCCGACGGATACGCCGATCCAGGCGATGGGCGCGGCGGTCGACGCATTGCGTAGTACCGGCTTGTCGAGCGCGCTCGGACGAGCCCCCTGCGTGCTTCGCTGAATCAGTGCGGGTAAAGTCGGAAAACGAAGAGACCTTGCACTGAGATGAACGAGCGCCCGAAGGTGGTTGGTGGCCACGCGGTGTTGAACGGCGGATTATGGGTCTTTTGCGCCGGGAGTTATCGGCGTGCTGGAAGTTATGAATTGGGCGATGAGCGACGGCTTTCCGCGACTGCTGCTTACGCGGGGATGTGGATCCCGCAAAGCTTGTTGCCATCGGGATCGCGAACGTAGGCCAAGTGGATCGTCCCCATAGCCGTCTCGCGCGGACCAGGCTCGTCCTCGATCGAAGTACCCCCGTGTGCGATGGCCACGTCGTGGAACTGCCGAACTTGCTCCGGTGAGTTGCATGAGAAGGCTACGGTGCTGCCGTTTCCAACAGTCGCTGGTTCATCATTGATCGGCTCGGTGACGACGAAGTTTGTACCACCCTCATTTCGGTAAAAGAGGCGGGTATGACCGCTGCCCGCCTTGCTCAGCGCCCCCTCGCCCGCGCCGAGGGTGCCGAGCACCGCATTGTAGAACCGCTTGGAGCGCTCGATGTCGTTCGACCCAACCATTGTGTGAAACAGCATAATTCTCTCCCAATTCGCGGCGGAAGTCAGCCGCGGCGTCAATTCAGGGTAAAACTAATAACCGGGCTTTTCCGTGCCGTCATGTCGAGATGGCCGAAGCCGTCCGTCGGTTGAGGGCGGATCCTGCCGAAATCCGGCAAGTGAACGAACGTCTGGACTAGGGAAGCGGAGAGGACACCACGAATGTCCGCCATTGGGTCCTAGCGATCCCCCACCGGGCTGACAGCTTCGACGCAGACCTGCGGTTCCAAGGGCCTCCCCGGCAAGCCGCCTATTTGCATGGACCGGACCGTGTTGCCCTCAACACCGAGCGGACGTGGGTACCACCTTCCCAATCAAGATCGATATCCACGATGCCATTGAGATGGTCGCCATCGATCGCACCGACAATCGTTTCCGTCCCGTGACCCGGAATAGCGAACCCTCCCCAATAGCGATTGGTTGCTCTGAAACCACCGTACTCATCAAAGCTCACGACGGACTTCGACCTAATGTCCCATGGGTAGGCTGATCGCAGCAAATTTGATGTGTCGCTAGCGCTCACGCAATTGGATGAGCCGTATCTGTGGCCGATCCACATCTTAAGCGCCTTAAGCGCGTTGGGATTGGTAGCGATCGAGTTGCTGACATCGACAATTTGATATTCCGTGGTCCATTGCCCTTCAATGTGCGGGCCGGGGACGGACGCATCCGCAGGCCCGTTGTACATCATAGAAAGAGCTAACCAGAATATTGCCTTGTGACCTCGCATGTTCCTCTCACGCCTCGCGTCGGTTCGCGAGCCACGGTAGCGGATCTGCAGCTCGCTGTCTCGACACGCCAAGAGGCACCTTTCCGCCAACCGCCACGCCCCGCCGTTAAGAGAGTGCAACGGGGAGTTCGAAAGCGGTCGTACGATCGACATGAATGAGCGTCCGCTTGTGGCGGCGGCTGAGGGCCGCTCAATGGCCGATTATGGGTCAGCGCCGCCGCGAAGCTTGAAGCGGCGCTCGACCAACTTGCGCCATTTATATGCGAGTGCAGGAATGTCGGCTTATGCTGGAACCTGCCATTTCCGCATCTGACAATCGCCGGGCATCAGCGCACCCTAAATCTGCCATTCGAGCTGGTCACTACTAATTCCGAAAGCCGCTGCTCTATGTCGCAGCAGCGAGCGGCTGCGGTTCGCAAGCAGCTTCGCCTGCGGGTTAGCCGGATGGCGATGCGGTACTGGCCCATCCCTAAACAGCGTGTAGAATCGCGGCATGGAGATGTTTGGAGACGAGCGGGCGGTCTTGCGACATGCGCTGACACAGGCGGGGGCGAGCGCTCGAGCGAGCAGTATCGCAAAGCATATAGGGTCTCCCGATGCTCCCGGCCGTGATACCGCGGAGGCGACACGCGCCTGGGTCGCGCTCGCGCAGACCATGCTCGTAGCCGGTAAGATCACGGCTAGCGAGTCGCTGCTGTTTTCCACGTTTGCGGTCGAGGCGGTGCATACGAAGCGTTGGCTGGATCACGCCTATCCCGAGATCGAGCAGCTCTCTGCATCGATCAACGAGATCGAACGGGCCGAAGGTCTCACCCCGGAGCAATATTGGCTGAAGGGCGATGGTCCGGGAGAGCATCAGCGCCTCAACGAGGTCTATTCCGAGGCGCTCGACGAACGCTTCGCGGAAACCCTGATCGAGTTCGGGCTGACCGACCTCGCAGCGTTTTGGCGAGACGATCGCGCTGAATATGATCGCCGGCGGGAAATCGGTCGGCGGGCCGCGTTCGAGAAAGCCGATCATCGCACGGCGGTCAGCGCGTCCATCGCCGTCTATGAAGGGGAAGCGCTCAGGAGCGCCAGCGCCGGGGCATTCTATGCGGCATCGGTCATGCTCGGCGGGGCGGCAGAGGCCCGGTTGCTCGAGGCCCTTCTATCGAGACCCGACGAGGCGCAGACGGCGCTCTCGAGTCTGCCTCGCGCGCAGAAGCCGAGAAATGCCGATCCGCTGCATTGGAGCCTTGAGCATATGGTCGCGGTTGCCGATGCGGCGGGTTGGCTCGGGGCGATTGAGGACGGCGAGGTGGGCGCGAATGTCAGTCCGTGGCTGCTTGCTGTTCGCGACCTCCGCAATCTGCTGCATCCCGGGCGGCATGCTCGCGACAAGCCGCATGCGATCATCGGGAGCGAAGAATATGTCGATGCGAAATTTGGTTACGCTGCGCTCTGTATAGTGCTGAACCGGGCTTCCCCCGACATGTCTGCGCTTTCGGAATCGCTGTCGACAAGCGACTAGGAAGAGTGAAGGCCGCAAGCGAGGTGAACGAACGGCCGAAGCTGGGGATACGAAAAGAGGCTGCGAACGGCCGGGATTGGGTCATCCAGAGGCCCAGCTCAAGTGCGTACGCTGAGCCCAATTCAGCGGATGTGAAGGTGGCTATCTAAGCGCTCACGCCGGCTCGCTGCCCGCGCCGCACTCGCGCGCTGTTCCACTCTCATGAGATCGAAGGCCCGCTCCGCTGGCGCCCGAACGTCCAGCTGATGCCATCGCCACGCATGATTCCTGCAACGCTCTTGCCGACCTGTCGGTCGAGCACCGGCCGCCACGGCACCAACGTGAACTCCTTCGATTTTTCGATCAGCGCGAACCGCCCGCCGACCAGATCGACGGGCCGACGATAGACGCCAGCGATCCGCTCGCCCTCCCTGGTTTCGGCGAAGGTCAGGCCGAGCTCGCGCGACAGCAACGCGCCGGCGCGTTGCAGCTCGCGCTGCTGGAGCGCCGCGATCATGCCGGCGCGATAGGTGACGCGCCCTTCGACTTCTTCGGCAAACCCTTGCGCGATCAGCCACTGGCGTCGCCGCGCTTGGGCGTCCTGGACTTCGTGGCCAAACCCGGCATCGCGCAACGGCTGGGGTGCAGATGCCTCAAGCTCGTGATCGAGCCACGTCGCGGCGTCGGCGTCGATCAGCTTCGCGAGCGGCAGCGATGAAAGGGTTTCGACCGTCACCGGCCGATCCCGCAGCTGGAGCGCCTCGAACCGTGCCGCTTTGTCGAGATGGTTCGCGGCTATGATCCACGTGCCGTCCGGCTCGCGTTCGATATTGCCCATGTGCCTGCGCATCGCTTCCAGGCGCCTGACGTGGGCTTCGGCGAAGCGTTCGCTTGCGCTCGGGTCGTGCTTCAAATGGGCATCGATCGTGTAGCGTCCGTCATTGGCCGCGGCCACGTCGACAATGGTGCGATCGACCGCTCGCACGCCAGCCTCGCGCGGTGCGATTCTGACGATTGAGCCCGTGGCTTGCGGCTCTAGCCCTTCGCCCACGCCGATCTTCACGTAGTGCGAGCGCCCGTCGTTGGCCTCGACGATCATGTAGTGGCAGTCCGCATATTCGTCCGAGAGCCCGCGCTGAATGACGCGGCCAACCAGCGGGCGGACATCCGAAGCGGTTGGATCGTAGATGACCTGATCCGCAATCGCCGGCGCTTGCCCGTGCGCTGCATAAGCGCGCTGCATAGTGCGGATGATATCGCCGCGCTCACCCATCCGTCGCAGCGTGTCGGCAAGATCGGGCGCCAGCCGCCAGTGCGCCGCGCCATGCTGCGTCGCCAGCCCCAGCCGCTCCAGCTTCTTCAAACGCCCCATCCGGATGGCCTGATCGAAAGGACCGCGGGCATCCGAGCTGACGAGAACGTCTTTCCCGGTCTCGCGGAGCATCGCGCGATCGATGCTGGTCAGCCGGTCCTGATCGACCTCGGCGCGAAGCCGTTGCTCGATGACAGCGTCGGCGCGCGGGCCCAGGTCGAGATCGACCAGCTCGCAGGTGCGCTCGCGCATGCCGTGGCTCACATAGTCGGCGGCGATAAGCAGATCCTTGCCGCGATCGTCCTTGCCGCGGACGATGATGTGGGTGTGCGGATGGCCGGTATTGTGGTGGTCGACCGCTACCCAGTCGAGCTTCGTACCAAGGTCTTCTTCGACCCGTTGCATCAGCCGGCGCGTCAACGGCTTGAGATCGTCATATTCGAGACCGTCTTCCGGGCTGACGATGATGCGAAACTGGTGGCGGTCGCCTTTCGCCTTTTCGAGCCAGGCGTTCCGGTCGACCTTGTCGCTGTCAGCACCGTAGAGCTGCCCGCGTTCCCCCTCGCGGGTCGTTCCGTCGCGTTCGACATACCGCAGATGCGCCGCGGCGCCGTCGAACCCCTTACCGCCAAGTTTGACTGGCCTGAGCTTGACCATGACGCGCCGCTGGCGGAACGCACCATAGCGATCCCGTGCGGACAGCACGCGGCCGACGCCGGCGCCGCGGCCGATCCTGCTGCCGGTAAAGCGCGGCTTGGACGCGCCGCCCCGCGCGCCACCGCGCGCGAGATTGGCCGCGGCGATCACGCGCGATAGGAACTTGCGAGCCTGCTTGCCCTTGCCCTTGGCGCGCATGCGGCCGAGCCGCGGTTCGAAGTCGTTGTCGGTGGTCATCGTCAAGCGCATTCCGGCCAGGCGAAGCCCGACCATGCGCTCTACGGCGACGCATGAAAATCAGTGTCGCAGAGAGGCACGGAAATCCGCCAATTCCGAACCGACCGGCACTGGTCCCAGTCGTGGGACACTGGTTTGATTTCTTCGAAAACGATGTGCAGACAATAGCTTAAGCCTCCCCGCGCATGCGGGGAGTGCTGTAGCTTCTATCTTGCCTTACGC
>CAXTMX010000024.1:0-32733 GCA_964245585.1 uncultured Sphingomonadaceae bacterium
GGGTCGGGCTCGGCCGCCGGCACTACCGCGACCGGTTCGGCGGGGCGGGGGGCGGCGCGCTTGGGCTTGGCCGGCGCCTCGCGCGTCAGCAGCCAGATCGCCAGGCCGGCCGCGGCCAGCGCGATCACGATGATCCAGTAGGTCGTCAGGCTGGGCATCTCGATCCCTCGATGGTCGTCGCCATTTCATGCCGCCCGTCCCCGCCGAGCGCAACCCGCGCGCGAGGCTGTGTCATTGTGATACAGCGGCCTCGCGCGCGACCTCGCGCCAGCCGATATCGCGGCGGCAGAAGCCCGAGGGAAACAGGATCGCGTCGACGGCGCGATAGGCGGCAGCCTGCGCCGCGCCGACGCTGTCGCCGGTCGCGGTGACCGCCAACACGCGCCCGCCGGCGGCGGCCAGGCCATGCTCACCGGTCGCCGTGCCGGCCTGGAACACCTTCGCGCCCATTGCCTCGGCTGCGTCGAGCCCGCCGATCGCCCCGCCTCGTTCGGGGGTGCCGGGATAGCCCCGCGCGGCCATCACCACGGTCAGTGCCGGACGGTCGGCGAAGCGCGGCGGCGGCAGCGCGGCCAGCCGCCGCTCGGCGACCGCGAGCAGGGTTTCGAGCAGATCGTCTTCCAGCCGCATCATCAGCACCTGGCACTCCGGATCGCCGAAACGCGCATTATATTCGATCAGCTTGGGACCCTCGGGGGTCAGCATCAGCCCGGCATAGAGTATCCCCGAATAAGGCGTGCCCGCCGCCGCCATCGCGCGCACCGTCGGGACGACGATCTCGGCCAGCGCCTGCGCCTCGAGCGCGGAGGTCAGCACGCGCGCTGGGCTGTAGGCGCCCATGCCGCCGGTATTGGGGCCGGTGTCGCCGTCGCCGACGCGCTTATGGTCCTGCGCCGAGCCGAACGGCACCACCGTCTCGCCGTCGGTCAGCGCGAACAGGCTGACCTCCTCGCCGTGGAGGAACTCCTCGATCACCACCTCGCTGCCAAGCTCGCCGTAGCCGTCGCCGAACAGATGATCGATCGCGTCCTCCGCTTCGGCCATCGTCCACGCGATCGTCACGCCCTTGCCCGCGGCGAGCCCGTCGGCCTTGATCACCACCGGCAACTGGAACGCCACGAGCGCGTGGAGCGCGGCCTCCTTGTCGTCGTGACGGCTGTAGGCGGCGGTGGGGATGCCGACGCGCGCGCACAGATCCTTGGTGAAGCCCTTCGATCCCTCGAGCCGTGCCGCCGCCTGGTCGGGGCCGAACACCGCGACGCCGGCGGCGCGCAAGGCGTCGCTTAGCCCGTCGACGAGCGGCGCCTCCGGACCGATCACGACTAGGCCGATCGTCTCCTGCGCGCAGAACGCGGCGACCGTGCGATGATCGGACGGGTCGAGCGGGACCAGCGTGGCGTGCGCCGCGATCCCCGGATTGCCGGGTGCGGCGAACAGCCGGGCGAGCTTCGGCGATTGCGCCAGCTTCCACGCCAGCGCATGCTCGCGGCCCCCCGAACCCAGCAGCAGGACATTCATGAACCGACCCTCCCTTCCTACCCTATTCGCTCGTGTCGAGCGAAGTCGAGACACGTTCCACCGGATCAACGTCCCTCGACTTCGCTCGGAACGAACGGGGCTTTATCGATGAGTCTGATCGACGAACCGGTCGTGGGCGACAACGCGCCGGCGCTGTCGGTGTCCGAGCTGTCGGGCGCGCTCAAGCGCAGCGTCGAGGATGCGTTCGGCCATGTCCGCGTGCGCGGCGAGATCTCCGGGTTCAAGCGCCATTCGTCGGGCCACTGCTATCTGACGCTCAAGGACGAGCGCGCGTGCATCGATGCGGTGATCTGGAAAGGCAGCGCGGGGGCGACGCGCTTCGCCGCCGGGGACGGCATCGAGGTGGTCGCCACAGGCAGGCTGACGACCTATCCCGGCCGCTCGAAATATCAGCTCGTGATCGACCGGCTCGAGCTCGCCGGGCAGGGCGCGCTGATGGCGCTGCTCGACCAGCGCCGCCGCGCGCTCGCCGCCGAAGGGCTGTTCGACGAGGCGAAGAAGCGGCCGCTGCCGTATCTGCCCCAGATGATCGGGGTGGTGACCTCGCCGACGGGCGCGGTGATCCGAGACATTCTCCATCGCCTCGCGGATCGCTGCCCGGCGCATGTCATCGTCTGGCCGGTGGCGGTGCAGGGCGAGGGCGCGGCGGCACAGATCGCCGCGGCGGTGCGCGGGTTCGGCGCGATGGCCGAGCGGCCGGCGCTGATCATCGTCGCGCGCGGCGGCGGCTCGATCGAGGATCTGTGGGCGTTCAACGAGGAAGTGGTGGTGCGCGCGGTGGCAGCTTCGCCGATCCCGGTGATCTCCGCAGTCGGGCACGAGACCGACACCACCCTGTGCGATTTCGCCGCCGATCGCCGCGCGCCGACCCCGACCGCGGCGGCCGAGATGGCGGTGCCGGTGCGCGCCGAGCTGCTTGCGACGGTGCGCGAGCTGGCGCTGCGCACCGCGCGCTGCGCCCATCGCTACCGAGAACGCGCGCAGGAGAAGCTCGACGGCGCGGCGCGGCGCTTGCCTGCCCCCGAGGCGCTCTACGCGCCGCAGCGCCAGCGGCTCGACGATCTCGGCGAGCGGCTGCCGCGCGCGCTGGCCCGGCGGCTGGCCGATGCGCGCGGCGATCTGGCGCATGCCGCCGGGGCGCTGCGTCCGCGGCTGCTGCGCGATCGGGTCGAGCGCAGCGCGCAGCGGCTGGCCGCGACGCGCCTGCGCCCCGCGCTGGTCGCGTCGCGGATCGGCGATGCGCGCGGGCAGCTCGATCGGCTGTGGCGGCTGGCGGTTCAGCTCCATCCCGATCGCCCGCTGTCGCGCGGCTATGCGCGGATCGAGCGGCGCGGCGGGGGCGTGGTCGCCGATGTCGCCCGCGCGCGCGCGGCGGGCGCGCTGACGCTGCACTTCGCCGACGGCGCGGTCGACGCGCGGGTTGAGCGCGGGCCGCGTGGAACCTATCTTGCCGATACGCCGGCGCAGCCGAGCCTGCTGTAGGACCGAACCGATGCTCATGTCCCAGGGCGGCCAGCCCGCCCGTCTCCGCTATCTCGCCAACGGCTTTCGCGTGCTGACGCCCGGCGATCATGTCGTGTGCGCCGTCTCGGGCGAGAAGATCGCGCTCGATCACCTGCGTTACTGGAGCGTCGAGCGCCAGGAAGCCTACGCCTCGGCGGTGCTGTCGACCCAGGCCGAGCTGCGCCGCCGATGACGCGGCGGGCCGAGCCCCGCCGCGGGTTCGCGCGGGGCTTCGGCTGCACGCTGATGGCGTTCGCGACCGGGAGCTGCATGAGCCCGCCGCCGCCCGCGCCGCCGGCGCCTGTCGCCGTCCGCGCAGCCGAGCCGATGCCGCCGCGCGGCTTCGCCTTTCAGGGAGCGCTGAGCCAGGGCGGGCTGGTGATCGGCGCCGCGCCGGCCGGCACGATCGCGCTGACCCTCGACGGCGCCGCTGTCCCGCTCGCGTCCGAGCGGCGCTTCCTGATCGGTTTCGGACGCGACCATGGCCCATCCGCCATCCTCGAAGCGCGACTGGCAGACGGGGCGGTAGTGCGCGAGGCGTTGGCGATCGCGCCGCGCGCATGGCGGATCGAGGCGCTGCCGATCCCCAAGGGCACCACGCCCACGCCGGAGTTCCTGCGCCGGCGGGGCGACGAGCTGGCGCAGATCGGCGCCGCGCGGCGCGTCGCAGTCGACAGCGACGGGTGGCGGCAGCGGTTTCTGTGGCCGGCGACCGGGCGGATCAGCGGGCTGTTCGGCGCGCAGCGCGTCTACAATGGCGAGAAAGGCACGTTCCACTCTGGCGTCGACATCGCCCGGTCCGAAGGCACGCCGGTCGTCGCGCCGGCCGACGGCGTGGTGATCCTCGCTGCGGCCAGCCCGTTCACCCTTGAAGGCAATCTGCTGATGATCGGCCATGGCATGGGCCTCGACAGCGCCTTCCTCCATCTGTCGCGAATCGACGTGCGGCCGGGCGAGCGCGTGACGCGCGGGCAGCTGATCGGCGCGGTCGGAATGACGGGGCGGGCGACCGGCCCGCACCTCCATTGGGGGCTACGATGGCGTGGGGAGAAGCTCGATCCGCAACTGGTCGCCGGGGCGATGCAGACCGCGGTTCCGTAGAGCGACAGGCGGAGGGGCCGGTGGAAACGCCGAAGTCCGTCGTAAGTTCCGTTACGATCCAAATCTCGTCAGTTTTTTTGGGGTTGCGTCTTGGGCAAAACGCAATTCCGCCGTTTGTCAGGTGCGATTGTTGCAACTCGGTTACGCTTGTAAAATCCGTCGCCCTGGCGCTTTACAGCTCCTAACCTCCTGTCATCCTTTGCTTATGCGGCGGTGCAAGGTGCATTTGCAGATCCGCCTCAAACAGGGATGGACAACATGCTGCACGGCAGACAAGCTTCTCGCCTTCTTGCGCTTCGCACGGGCGTCGCGCCGCTGATCTTGGCAGTTTCGCTGGCCGCGCCGGCATCTGCGCAGGATTCGCCCGTCACCGGCACTCCCGGCGGCGTCGTCGCGCCTGGCGAATCGAGCACTCCAGGGACCGCTTCGCCCGGCACCGTCGCCGCCCCGCAGCTGGCGACCGACGACGTCTCGCAAGTCATCGTCGTCACGGGATCCCGCATCGCACGCCCCGATCTCAGCGCCCCGGTGCCGGTGGCGATCGTCAATGCGACGGCTATCCAGCAGTCCGGCGCCGGCAACATTCAGGATACGTTGAGCGAACTCCCGTCGTTCGGCTCCAATCTGACCAGCCGGTCCACCACCAATTTCTCCAGCTCCGGCAACGGCTCGGCGATCCTCAATCTGCGCAACCTGGGCGAACCGCGCACGCTGGTCTTGATCAACGGGCGCCGTACGGTCGGCGTGCCAGGCTCGTCCGCCACCGACGTCAATAATATCCCGACGGATTTCATCGAGCGGGTGGAGATCGTCACGGGTGGCGCGTCGGCGGTGTATGGATCGGAGGCGATCGCTGGCGTGGTCAACTTCATCCTGAAGGACAAATTCGACGGCCTGCGCGTCCGCGCCCAGCATACCACCTCGAGCAAGGGCGACGCGCGACGCCAGCTCCTGTCGATCACAGGCGGCCGGAGCTTCGGCGACGATCGAGGCCATATCATGGCCAATTTCAGCTACGACACGGATCGCGGGCTGCGTTCCGCGGACCGCAGCTTCTCCGCCAGAGATATTCCCAATCGCAGCTCATATGCAGCGCAGGGGCTGTTCAGCTTCGATACCCTGTTCCTGCCGGGCGCGACGACGTTCACTTTCGATGCCGACAATAATCTCAAGCAATATCAGGGTGCGAATATCGATGGATTCAATCGAAATTCCGTCCGCTACCTCGCAGTGCCGGTCGAACGCTATATCGCCTCAACGCTCGGAAATTATGAGCTGACGGACAATGTCACGGCTTATTTCGAAGCCGAATATTCGCACACCAAGTCCAACTCGAGCTTGGAGCCGCTCGCTACGGGCAACAATCCCCCCGTGCCGGTGCTCAGCCCGGACGGCAGCCCCTATCCGGGCATTCCGCTGACCAATCCCTTCATTCCGCAGGGCATCCTTACCGCGGTTGCCGCGTTCAATGCTGCCGGCGCCGGCGATCCGGACTTCGTGCCGGTGACCAATCTGCAATTCCGCCGGCGCTCCAACGACATTTTCGATCGCAGCAATCGCGCGCGGCGCGATTATTATCGCGGAGTGCTGGGATTGAAGGGAGACTTCTCGGATAAGTGGCATTGGGACGCTTATTACGAGCACAGCCAGACCAAGGACAGCACGCGGGCGGAGAATGCGCTCGCGACGAATTACGGCGCTGCGCTCAATGCCATCCGCGACCCATCCGGCAATATCGTCTGCGCCGATCCCGCGGCGCGCGCGGTCGGCTGCGTACCGATCAACATCTTCGGCTTCAACACCGTGTCACCCGCTGCCGCCGCCTTCCTCAGGACCGATACCGGCCCCGCCTTCGGCGGCTTGGTCGCAGGCAGTTCGGTCGATTACACCTATCTCGCCAAGGTGAAGCAGGACGTCGTCAATGCGAGCGTCGTCGGCGAATTGTTTACCCTGCCGGGCGGCGCGGTCACGATTGCCGCCGGTGCCGAATATCGTCGCGAGAAGGACTCGGAAACCTACGACCGCTATACGCAAGCCGGCATCGGCCTAGGCAACCAGATTCCCAACACCAGCGGCAAGTTCAACGTCAAGGAAGCCTTTGTCGAAACCGTCGTGCCGATCTTTGCCGACAAGCCGTTCATCAAATATTTCGGCCTCGAAGGTGCGGCGCGCTATGCCAAATACTCTACGGTAGGCGGGGTCCTCAGCTACAAGTTCGGCGGCGCCTATGCGCCCACTTCCGATATCCGTTTCCGCGCGATCTATGCGCGCGCGACGCGTGCGCCTAACATCGGCGAACTGTTCTCACCGCCCGGGCAGACTTTCCCGGCAGTCGTTGATCCGTGCGACCAAGGAGCCGGAGCGGGCGATGACGCGGTAATCGACCCAAGCCTGCGCGTTCCGTTGCCGGCGGGATGCGCCGCAATTCCCGGCGTCGCGGCGCAAGCGACGACCGCTCAGGGCTTCACCTACTCGACCGCGCAATTGCAAGGCGTCGACGGCCTTATCGGCGGCAACGCCAATCTGACCGAGGAAACCGCGCAGACGCTCACCGTGGGCACCGTCATCACGCCGCGGTTCGCCCGAAACGTGTCGATGACGGTGGATTATTACCGGATCAAGGTGAAGAATGCGATCGGCCAGATCGGCCAGCAGGTCTCTCTCGATCAATGCCTGACGAGTGGCGACACCTTGTTCTGCTCCAACATCGAACGGAACGGACAAGGCTTCGTCACCCGCGTCAACGGGCTCAATCTCAACGTCGGCTCCTATCTCGTGTCCGGCCTGGATATCGAAGGACGCTTCCATGCCGACCTCGAGGACATCGACCTGCCGGGCAAGATCGATTTCTCGATCTTCTGGAATCACTTGTTCAAGCAACAGCAGACGCCTTTTCCGGGCGGTCCCGTCCAGAACGAACGGGGTCAGGCGGATTGCTATGAATGCGGCCGTCTCGGTTCCGGCTTCCACAACCGGGTCAACGCCAGCCTCGTTTATTCGGTCGGCGCTCTGACATTGAACTACCGCGTCGACTATCTCAGCCCGCTGGTCGACGATAAAACCGATCCCGACGCCATTCGCATTCCCGCCTATTTCTATCACAACGCCCAGGCGCGGTACGATTTTGGCCGTGACCGGCGGTTCGGCCTCTACGCGGGGGCGAACAACCTGTTCGACAAAAAGCCTCCGGTGTTCAACGACACCAATCCCGTGGCTTTTCCCGGAACGCAGACGGTCGCGTCGACCTACGACGTCTTCGGCCGCCTGCTTTATGCGGGCATCGACGTGAAATTCTAGCAAGCGGGTGCCGGATCGTTCCGGCACCCATCAGGCCCCATTCAGCAGCAAAGCCCCATCCCCCTCATCCACCGCGACCGCAGCCCCGTCGGGCACCTCGCCGCGCAGGATCATGTCCGCCAGCGGGTCCTGCAAATATTTCTGCACCGCGCGCTTCAATGGCCGCGCGCCGTAGACCGGATCGTAGCCGACGCGGCCGAGCCAGGACCGCGCGCCGTCGGTCAGCGCAAGGCCGATCTTGCGGTCCTTGAGCAGCGCCTGGACGCGCCCGACCTGGAGGTCGACGATCGGGCCCATATGATCCTGGCCCAGGCGATGGAACAGGATGATCTCGTCGAGCCGGTTGAGGAATTCCGGGCGAAAATGCGCACGCACCAGCTCCATCACCTGCGGCTCGACGTCGGCGGTCGACTGGCCCTCGCCCAATGACGTCAGATATTGCGAGCCGAGGTTACTCGTCAGCACGATCAGCGTGTTGGTGAAATCGACCGTGCGGCCCTGGCCGTCGGTGAGGCGGCCGTCGTCGAGCACCTGGAGCAGGATGTTGAATACATCGCCGTGCGCCTTCTCGACCTCGTCGAACAGGATCACCTGATAGGGGCGGCGGCGCACCGCCTCGGTCAGCACGCCGCCTTCCTCATAGCCGACATAGCCCGGCGGCGCGCCGATCAGCCGCGCGACCGAGTGCTTCTCCATGAACTCGCTCATGTCGATACGCACCATCGCGGCGGAATCGTCGAACAGGAATTCGGCGAGCGCCTTGGTCAGCTCGGTCTTGCCGACGCCGGTCGGGCCGAGGAACAGAAAGCTGCCGAGGGGGCGGTTGGGATCCTGCAAGCCAGCCCGTGCGCGGCGGACCGCGCGGCTGACCGCGGCGACCGCCTGGTCCTGCCCGATCACGCGCTTGCCGATCTCCTGCTCCATCCTGAGCAATTTCTCGCGCTCGCCGGCGAGCATCCGCTCGACCGGCACGCCGGTCCAGCGCGCCACGACCGCGGCGATGTCCTCGGCGGTGACTTCTTCGCGCAGCATCGCCCCGGCCGACGCCTCCTCGGCCTCGGCGAGCTGGCGCTCGAGCCCGGGGATGACGCCGTAGGAGAGCTCGCCCGCCTTGGCGAGGTCGCCGCCGCGCTGCGCCTGATCGAGCGCGATCCGCGCGGCGTCGAGCTGCTCTTTGAGCTTGGCCGCGCCGGCGAGCTTGTCCTTCTCCGCCTGCCAGCGCACGGTCAGCTCGCCCGACTGCTCCTCGAGTCCCGCAAGCTCCTCCTCGAGCGCCTTGAGTCGATCCTGCGACGCGCGGTCGGTCTCCTTCTTAAGCGCCTCGCGCTCGATCTTGAGCTGAATGATGCGCCGGTCGAGATTCTCGATCTCCTCGGGCTTGGACTCGACCTCCATCCGCAGCCGCGACGAGGCCTCGTCCATCAGGTCGATCGCCTTGTCGGGAAGAAAGCGGTCGGTGATGTAGCGGTTCGACAGCGTCGCGGCGGCGACCAGCGCGCCGTCGGTGATGCGCACGCCGTGGTGAAGCTCGTATTTTTCCTTGAGCCCGCGCAGGATCGAGACGGTGTCCTCGACCGTGGGCTCGCCGACGAACACCGGCTGGAAGCGGCGCTCGAGCGCGGCGTCCTTCTCGACATGCTTGCGATATTCATCGAGCGTGGTCGCGCCGATGCAATGCAGCTCGCCGCGCGCGAGCGCCGGCTTGAGCAGGTTGGAGGCATCCATCGCGCCTTCGCCCTTGCCCGCGCCGACCAGCGTGTGCATCTCGTCGATGAACAATATGATATCGCCGGCGCCGGCCTTCACCTCGTCGAGCACGCCCTTGAGCCGCTCCTCGAACTCGCCGCGATATTTGGCGCCGGCGATCAGCGAGCCCATGTCGAGCGCCATCAGCGTGCGGTTCTTCAGCCCGTCGGGCACGTCGCCGTTGACGATGCGCAGCGCGAGCCCTTCCGCGATCGCGGTCTTGCCGACGCCGGGCTCGCCGATCAGCACCGGATTGTTCTTGGTGCGGCGCGCGAGGACCTGGATCGTGCGGCGGATCTCCTCGTCGCGGCCGATCACCGGATCGAGCTTGCCGTCGCGCGCCGCTTGCGTCAGGTCGCGCGCGAATTTCCTGAGCGCGTCGTAGCGGTCCTCGGCCGACGCGGTGTCGGCGTTGCGCCCGCCGCGCAGCTCGTCGATCGCGGCGTTGAGCGCTTCGGGCTTGAGGCCGGCGTCGGCGAGCGCCTTGCCCGCCGCGGTCGTGCCGGCAAGCGTCAGCGCGAGCAGCAGCCGTTCGACGGTGACATAGCTGTCGCCGGCCTTGGCGGCGATCTGCCCGGCCTGGTCGAGCAGACGCGCGAGATCATTGTCGATCCCCGGCGTCGCCTGCGCGCCGCTCCCAGACACCGCCGGGATCTTCGTGAGCGCAGCATCGACCGCGCGCGTCGCCGCCGCGGCGTCGCCGCCGGCCTTGGCGATCAGCCCGGCCACCATGCCCTGATTATCCTCAAGCAAGGCTTTGAGCAAATGCTCGGGCGTGATCCGCTGGTGGGCGAGGCGGATCGCGACGGTCTGCGCCGACTGGAGGAAGCCCTTGGCGCGATCGGTGAATTTATCGAGGTTCATAGCTCTCCCTCTATCATCGAGGCGAATATGATGTGGCGATTATGCAACACAAGGCCTATCCGTCATTCCCGCGCAGGCGGGAATCCATAACCTCTGGACCGGATTATCGCGGGCGTCGGAGAATATGGATTCCCGCCTGCGCGGGAATGACGATAAGTGACCACTTTCCCATTTCGAAAGACGTTTGATGTTCCGCACCGCGTTCGTCTCGCTCGCGCTCCTTGCCGCCCCGCTATCCGCCCAGACGGCCAATCCCGCGCCGGTCGCCGAGCTGGTCAAGGCGGTGAACATTCCGCACGAATCGTTCACGCTCGCCAACGGCTTGCGCGTGATCGTGTCGACCGACCGCAAGGCGCCGGTGGTCGCGGTGTCGGTCTGGTATCATGTCGGATCGAAGGACGAGCCGCCGGGCAAGGCTGGCTTCGCCCATCTGTTCGAGCATCTGATGTTCAACGGGTCGGAGCACGCGCCCGGCGACTTTTTCGAGCCGCTCCAGCAGATCGGCGCGACCGATTTCAACGGGACGACCTCATTCGACCGTACCAATTATTTCCAGACCGTGCCGACCCCCGCGCTCGAACGCGTGCTGTTCCTGGAGAGCGATCGGATGGGCCATCTGCTCGGCGGAATCGACCAGGCCAAGCTCGACAACCAGCGCGGCGTCGTCGAGAACGAAAAGCGCCAGGGCGACAACGAGCCCTATGGGCTTGAGGAATATGCCCGGCTCGAGGCGCTGTTTCCCGACAACCATCCCTATCGTCATCCGACCATCGGGTCGGTGACCGATCTCGACAAGGCCAGCCTCGCCGACGTCAAGAGCTGGTTCCGCGCCAAATACGGCCCGAACAATGCGGTGCTGGTGCTCGCCGGCGATATCGATGCTAAGGCGGCGCGGCCGCTGGTCGAGAAGTATTTCGGCGATATCCCGCGCGGGCCCGCGGTGACGCCGATCGCCGCCGACGTGCCAACGCTGGCCGCGCCCAAGGCCGAGACGATCTACGATCGGGTCGCGACGACGCGGCTCTATCGCAGCTGGGCGGTGCCCGGGCTGACCGACCGCGAGCTCGTCCCGCTCGATGTCGCGGTGAGCGTGCTCGGCGGCCTGTCGAGTTCGCGGCTCGACAATGCGCTGGTGCGCGGCGAGAAATTGGCGGTGTCGGTCAGCGCGGGAATCGACGCGCAGGAGCGCGTCGGCATCGTCCAGATCACGGCCAACGTCCGCCCCGGGGTCGATCCCGGGCTCGTCGGCAAGCGGCTCGACGCGATCGTCGCCGATTTTCTGAAGAATGGGCCGACCGCCGACGAGGTCGGGCGCGTGGCCACCCGCGAGGTGTCGGGGCGGATCCGCGGGCTCGAATCGGTCGGCGGGTTCGGCGGCAAGGCGGTCGCGCTCGCCGAGGGCGTGCTCTACGCCGGCGATCCGGACTTCTACGCCAAGCAGCTCGCCGCCTACGCCGCGGTGACGCCGGCGCAGGCGCGCGCCGCGGCGCGCAAATGGCTGTCGCGCCCGGTCTACGCGCTGACGATCGCGCCAGGCGCGCGCCGTCCCGAGGATCAGGCGCGCGCCGCCGGGATCAGCGGCGTCGCCCCCCCGATCGCCGAAACCGCCGACGCGGCGACCGGCAGCGCGCCAGGCAAGCTCGATCGCTCGACGCTGCCGCCGGTCGGCACCTTCGCCGCGCTCGATTTCCCCGACGTCACGCGCGATCGCCTGTCGAACGGGATCGAGCTGGTCTACGCACGACGCGACGCCGTCCCGGTGACGCGCGTCGCGATCACCTTCGACGCCGGCCATGCCGCCGATCCGAAGGGCGCGCTCGGCACCCAATCGCTGATGCTCGCCTTGCTCGACGAGGGCACGACGACGCGCAGTTCGATCCAGATCGCCGAGGAGGAGGAGCGGCTCGGCGCGGGGATCGGGGTCGGCGCCTCGATGGACCGCACCAACGCGACGCTAAACGCATTGACGGCCAATCTCGCCCCGTCGCTCGATCTGCTCGCCGATATCGTGCGCAATCCGGCGTTCGCGCCCGCCGAGGTCGAGCGGCTGCGCGGCCAGCAGCTCGCGCGCATCGCTGCCGAGATGACCGAGCCCAACGGGCTGGCCCAGCGCGCACTGCCGCCTTTGCTCTACGGCGCCGGCCATCCTTACGGCGTGCCGTTCAGCGGGACCGGCGATCCGGCGGTGGTCGCGAAGCTGACCCGCGCCGATCTGCTCGCCTTCCATGCCGCCTGGCTGCGGCCCGACAATGCGCAGATTTTCGTCGTCGGCGATCGGCCGCTGGCCGAGATCAAGCCCATGCTCGAGCGAAGCTTCGGAACGTGGCGTGCGCCCGTCGCGGCCAAGGGCGTCAAGGCCTTCCCGGCGACGACGCCGGTGCCTGCCCCCAGGATCGTGCTGATCGATCGGCCCGGCGCGCCGCAATCGCTGATCCTCGGCGGGGCGCTGCTGCCGCTCAAGGGGCGCGACGATCTGGTCGCGCTGCTCGCCGCGAACGACGTGCTCGGCGGCGATTTCCTGTCGCGGCTCAACCTCGACCTGCGCGAGACCAAGGGTTGGGCCTATGGCGTCAACGCGTCGCCCCGGCGCCTGCTCGAAAGCGTCCCCTATCTGGTGACCGCCCCGGTCCAGGCCGACAAGACCGGCGCGGCGATCGTCGCGCTGCTCGGGGACATGACCGAGTTCCTGAGCAAGCGGGGCGTTTCCCCGGCCGAGCTCGAGCGTACGGTCAACGGCAGCATCCGCGAGCTGCCCGGCAGCTTCGAGGGCGGCGGCGACGTGCTCGCGGGAATGCAGCAAAACGTGCTGCTCGCGCGGCCCGACGACTATTACGAGACGCTGCCCGCGCGCTATCGCACGCTGACCGCGGCCCAGCTCGACGCGGTCGCGCGCCGCACGATCGATCCGCGGCGGCTGGTGTGGGTCGTCGTCGGCGACGCCGCGACGGTCCGGCCGCAGCTTGACGCGGTCGGGCTGCCGGTCGAGATGCTCTCGATATCATCCGAACCCGCCCGTTCGCACTGAGCCTGGCGAAATGCCTTCCTGTCTTTTTGCGATAAGAGAAGGAAAGGGCTTCGACAGGCTCAGCCCGAACGGATAGTCTTTGATTTTACCGGAGAAAGTTATGGCGAAGATCGACGGAGCCTGGAACTGCACGGTGAGTTCGCCGTTGGGGCCGCAGGCGTCGGTGATGACGCTCAAGAGCAGCGGCGAGACCTTTACCGGCACCAATTCGGGCCCGCTCGGCTCGATCGACGTCGAGGATGGCGTGATCGACGGCGACGCGATCAGCTTCAAGATGGCGCTCAAGGTACCGATGCCCATGACGCTCGACGGCAAGGCAGTGATCAGTGGCGACACGCTCGAGGGCACCGTTACCGCCGGCGTGTTCGGCAGCTGGCCGCTGAAGGGCACGCGGGCTTAACGCTCTAGCGCAACACCCGCGTGACGTGCCCCATCTTGCGGCCGGGGCGCGCCTCGGCCTTGCCGTAGAGGTGAAGCCGCGCCGCCGGGTCGGCGAGGATCGCAGCCCAGCCCCCGGCATCGTCGCCGATCAGGTTGCGCATCTCGATCCGCGCGCCGGTCAGCGCGGTCGCGCCGAGCGGCAGGCCGCACACCGCGCGGATATGATTCTCGAACTGGCTGGTGACCGCGCCCTCGATCGTCCAGTGGCCCGAATTGTGGACGCGCGGCGCCATCTCGTTGAACAAGGGCCCCTCGGCGGTCGCAAAGAATTCGCAGGCCAGCACGCCGACATAGTCGAGCGTCTTGGCGATCCTGCGCACCAATCCGTGAGCTTCGACCAGCATGCCGTATGAGACCGCCCCAGGCACAGTCGAAGTCGCTAGCATACCGTTCCGGTGGACGTTCTCGGGCGCGTCCCAGAGCGCGATCGTGCCGTCGCCGCCGCGTACCGCGATCAGCGAGAACTCGCGATCGAACGCGACCAGCCCCTCGATTATCGCCGGTCGTTGGCCGATCGTCTCCCACGCCGCGGCGGCATCGGCGGGTGCAGCGATCCGCGCTTGGCCCTTGCCATCATAGCCGAAGCGGCGGGTCTTGAGGATCGCGGGCGTTCCGACCGCAGCGAGTGCGGCATCGAGGCCGGCGCGGTCGTCGACCCGCGCCCACGGCGCGGTGCGCCCGCCGAGCCGCGCGACAAACTCCTTTTCCGCGGCGCGGTCCTGCGCGGCGGCGAGCGCGGCGGGGCCGGGAAACAGCGGACGCACCCGCGCGATCGCCGCGGCCGGGGCGACGGGCACGTTCCCCAACTCGTCGGTGGCTACACCGACCTCGTTGGCCCCGCCCGCCAGCGCCGCATCGTCGTCATATCCCGCGCAGGTCCAGCGCGCCGCCACGTCGGCCGCCGGGCCGCTTTGCTCAGGCGCATAGATATGGCAGCGGTAGCCGAGCTGCGCGGCGGCGATCGCAAGCATGCGGCCGAGCTGGCCGCCGCCCAGGATGCCGATCGTCGCTCCGGGGGGGATGGGCATCAACTCCTCTCCCGTTCGTATCGAGCGGCGTTCGAGCTTGTCGAGAACGTAGCCGAGATAGCTGTGGCCGCTGTCTCGACGGGCGCATCTCGACGAGCTCGATGCTGCTCGACACGAGCGGTTCGTAGAAAATGGATCATTCCGGCGCTTCGGCGACATCCGCGGTCTGCCGCGCGCGCCACGCGTCGAGCCGTCCGCCCAGCGCATCGTCCTGGGTCGCGAGGATCGCCGCGGCGAGCAGCGCGGCGTTGATCGCGCCGGCCTTGCCGATCGCGAACGTGCCGACAGGCACGCCGGCGGGCATCTGGACGATCGACAACAGGCTGTCGAGCCCGCTCAGCGCGCTCGACTCGATCGGCACGCCGAGCACCGGCAGCCGCGTCATCGCCGCGGTCATCCCCGGCAGGTGCGCCGCGCCGCCGGCGCCGGCGACGATCGCCCTGAGTCCGCGTCCGGCGGCGGAGCGGGCATAGTCGTACAGCCGTTCGGGCGTGCGGTGCGCCGAGACGATCTTGGTCTCGTGCGGAACATCGAGCGCGTCGAGCGTCTCGGCGGCGTGGCGCATCGTCGCCCAGTCGGATTTGCTGCCCATGATGATGCCGACGAGGGGTGGGCTTGCTGCCATGCGCGGTCCTGACCCGGCCAAAAAAAGGGATTAGCGAGGCGGCGCAGGCGCGGCAATAAGCTTAGCGCTCCGACAGATAATAGCGGTCGGTCGCCTTCAGCTGGTCGTCGAGCTGGTAGACGATCGGCTGGCCGGTCGGGATCTCGAGCGCGGTGATTTCGGCGTCGGGAATCCCCGACAGATGCTTGACCAGCGCGCGCAGCGAATTGCCGTGCGCCGAGATCACGACGCGCTTGCCCGCCTTGAGCTCGGGGGCGATGCGGCTGTCCCAATAAGGCAGCACGCGCGCGATCGTATCCTTGAGGCTCTCGGTGTTGGGGATCGCGATCCCGGCATAGCGGCGGTCCTGCGCCAGATCCCACGCGCTGCCGGCCTCGAGCACCGGCGGCGGCACGTCGAACGAGCGCCGCCAGATGCGGACCTGCTCCTCGCCGGCCCGCTGCATCATCTCGGCCTTGTCGAGCCCGGTCAGCCCGCCGTAATGCCGCTCGTTCAGGCGCCAGTCCTTCTCGACCGGCAGCCACAGCCGGCCCATCGCCTCGAGCGCGAGATGGAGCGTCTTGATCGCGCGCGTCTGAAAGCTGGTGAAGCATTGGTCGAAGTCGAGACCCTTGGCGGCGATCAGCGCGCCTGCCGCCTTGGCCTCGGCCTCGCCCTGCGCGGTGAGATCGACATCCCACCAGCCGGTGAAGCGGTTCTCGAGATTCCACGCCGACTGGCCGTGGCGGATGAGGACGAGAGTAGGCATAAGCGTTCCTAAGCTGCGGTCGACGCGTCATAGCGGCCGCGAACAGTTTCTCAACAAGGGAGCCGGGCATGGCAGTGGCGAAGCGTTATGTGGACTATGATGGCCCCGGCGGGCCGTTCGAGGGCTGCCTGGTGTGGGACGATGCGGCCGGATCGGCGCGCCCCGGCGTACTCGTCTTTCCCAACGTGATGGGGCCCAAGGCGTTCGACGAGGAGAAGGCCGAAGCGCTCGCCGGGCTTGGTTATGCGGGCTTCGTCGCCGATGTCTACGGCAAGGGCAAGCGCCCGGCCGAGCGGGAGGAGGCGTTCGCGCTGATGACCGAAGCCGGCAGCGATCGCAAGGTGCTGCAGGGCCGCATCCTCGCCGCGCTCGCCGCGTTTGCCGCGCAAGGGGAGGCGGACGCGGACCGGCTCGCCGCGATCGGCTTCTGCTTCGGCGGCAAGTGCGTGCTCGATCTCGCGCGTTCGGGGGCCTCGGTCAGCGGGGTGGCGAGCTTCCACGGCGTCTACGATCCGCCCCCGTTCGCCAATGCCGCGCTTATTCCGGCCAAGGTGCTCGTGCTGCACGGGTTCAACGATCCGCTGGCGCCGCCCGATGCGATGGTCGCGCTCGGCCGCGAGCTGACCGAAAGCGGCGCCGACTGGCAGCTGCACGCTTATGGCCATACCGGCCATGCGTTCACCGCGCCGGGAAGTTTCGGGCCGGGGATGGCCTATCAGCCCGACGCCGATCGCCGTTCGTGGCAAGCGCTGGGCAATTTCCTCGAGGAGCTGTTCAGCTAGCGCAGCTCGTCGATGATCTCGAGCAGTGCGTCGAGGCAGGCGGCGCCGAGCTTGGCCGAACGCTCGGGCGACCAGCCGAATTCGGGGTCGGGCAAATCGTCATTGTCCTTGAACGGCATCTCGAGCGTCATCGCGACGCAGCCGAAGCGCTCGGCGAGCTGGTTGGTCGACATCGACAGGTTGGCGGTGCCAGGCTTGGCGAGCGGATAGCCCTTGGCGACCTGGAAATCGGGCGAGCGGCGGACCAGCGCCTGCGCATAGCGCAGGTAAAGCGCGCCCTGGCGCTCGGTCCACGACGGAATGCCGTCGAAGCCGGCGAGGAAGACCTGCGGGATCGCCTCGTCGCCATGGACGTCCATCGCGAAATCGACGCCGGTCTCGTCCATCCGGTTGCGCACATGATAGACCTCAGGACTTTGCGCGAGGCTCGGCGCGTGCCATTCGCGATTGAGGTTCACCCCGGCGGCATTGGTGCGCAGGTGGCCGCGGCGCGATCCGTCCGGATTCATGTTGGGGACGATGTGGAACGTCGCCTTCTGCCGCAGCAGGCGGGCGACCGGGTCGTGCGGATCGGTCAGCGCCGCGAGCGCGCCTTCCATCCAATGCTCGGCCATCATCTCGCCCGGATGCTGGCGCGCGTAAAGCCATACCTGCCGCGGCCCTTCGCCGAGCCGCAGATAGTCGATCTCCTGGCCGTCGAGCGTCTGACCGAGCGACGCGACGGTGACTCCGGGCCGGAGCGCGGTGCGCGCCACCAGATCGTGATGCCGCTCCATCGAGAAAGGCGCGAAATAAGCGAACCAGACGCTGTCGCTCGACGGCCTGTGGCGGAAGCGCAGCACGCCGTCGGCATATTCGGTGTCGCCCCGCCGCCAAATCCGCCGATCCTCGGACCAGCACACGCGGTAGCCGGGCCAGCCCGACGGATAGGCCGAACCGCCGGCATTGGCGATCTCGCACGTCACCTCGCGCCCCGCCCCGCCGAGCAGGCGAAAATGGAACCACTGATAGAAATCCGACGCGTGGTCGCGGACGATCTCGAGCGAGACACGATCGCCTTCGATCGACACCAGCCGGATATTGCCGCCGTCGAACGCGCTCGAGATGCTCAGGGTCATTTGACGGTGATAGTGCGCCCGGATTCGCCTGGGAAGCCCGCGAACAGCGCGTGCGCGAGCCGCGTCACCGACGCCTGCGGATCGGCAGCCGGAGTATCGCCGCGCGCCTCGGCGCTGGCGCGGCCCTCCCAGATGATCGTGCCCTCCGAGCGGCGCTTGATCTGCACCGCAAGTTGCGTGCCGACGACCTCGCTCGAGCGCGCCTTGCCGACCGGGAAGCTGACGCCGCCGCCGACGCCGGTGCTGCCGCCGAAGCTCGCGCCGCCGATGCCGATGCGGAACGGCGATTCGCGCGGCGGGCCCTCGCGGCTCATCCGCGCGACGTCGACCACCGCGACCAGCTCGGAGCGACCGACGCTTGCCGCCTGGCGGAAGCCGAGGCGCGCAAGTTCACTCGCCACCGCATCGGCATAGCTGCGGAACTCGAGGCTCTGCGGATCGAGGCCGGGGCGCGGCTCGACCGCGATTTCTGCGGGCGCGATCGGCTGGCCGAGGTGGAAACGCGTGACCCTGGCGGGGCTCGGCCCGGTGGCGCAGCCGGACAGCGCCAGCGCGGCGCCGGCGGCGAACAGGATCGGAACGCGGGCGATGCCGGCGCGACGGATAGACATGACGATCTCTCCCAGGAACATGTTACGCCGATGAAACGCCCGGAACGGCGCATTTGCTGCACGGTGCGGCGAGAAAGTCCGGCCGCTGCTCCGAACCTTGACTTGGCGCCACCGCCCGCATAGGGGATCGCCCTCTTTCCACACGACCAGATCAGACAAGCAGGCGTCCCGGGCCATGAAGATTCGCAACTCGCTCAAATCGCTCAAGGGGCGTCATCGCGACAATCGCGTCATCCGCCGTCGCGGCCGCACCTATGTGATCAACAAGACCAACCGCCGCTTCAAGGCGCGTCAGGGCTGAGCCAACGCGCGCGCTCGTCTTCGAAGTCCCCCGAGACTGAGCCGGCTCAGCCGCGCGGCACCAGCACCGTATCGACCGCCTCGGGCAGCAGCTCGGGATAATCGAGCGTATAGTGGAGCCCGCGGCTCTCCTTGCGCGCGAGTGCCGAGGCGACGATCAGGCCGGCGACATCGACCAGATTGCGCAGCTCGACCAGATCGGGCGTCACGCGGAAATTGCCGTAATAGTCGGCGACCTCCTGGCGCAGCAGCTCGACCCGATGCTGCGCGCGCTCGAGCCGCTTGGTCGTGCGCACGATGCCGACGAAATCCCACATGAACCGGCGGATCTCGCGCCAGTTATGATGGACCACGACCTCCTCGTCCGAATCGGTCACGCGGCTCTCGTCCCACGCGCGGATCGGCGGCGGCGCGGGCAGTTCGTCCCAGCGCCGTGCGATGTCGGTCGCCGCCGCCTGGCCGAAGACGAAGCATTCGAGGAGCGAATTGGACGCGAGCCGATTGGCCCCGTGCAGCCCCGATTGGGTGCATTCGCCCGCGGCGTAGAGCCCGGGCAAGTCGGTGCGCCCGTCGCGATCGACGAGGATGCCGCCGCAGGTATAGTGCTGCGCCGGCACGACCGGGATCGGCTGCTCGGTCATGTCGATGCCGAGTTCGAGCAGCTTGGCGTGGATCGTCGGGAAATGCCCGCGCACGAATTCGGCCGGCAAGTGGCTGATGTCGAGGTCGACATGATCGAGGCCGAGCCGCTTGATCTCATGATCGATCGCGCGCGCGACGATATCGCGGGGCGCCAGCTCGGCGCGGGCGTCGAAATCGGGCATGAACCGGTGGCCTGCGCCGGGCACGCCGGCCGGCAGCTTCAACTGGCCGCCCTCGCCCCGCACCGCCTCGGTGATCAGGAAATTCTTGACCTCGAGGTTGTACAGGCAGGTCGGGTGGAACTGCATGAATTCCATGTTCGAAATGCGGCAGCCGGCGCGCCACGCCATGGCGATGCCATCCCCCGTCGCGCCGCGCGGCGCGGTCGAATAGAGATAGGCCCGGCCCGCGCCGCCGGTCGCGAGGATCGTGGCGCGCGCGGTGAACAGCTCGACCCGCGCCGTCGCGCGCTCCAGCGCATAGACGCCCCAGACATGCCCGTCGCCCGAATAGCGTTCGCCGTGGCGGCCGGTGACGAGGTCGATCACCGCCATGCCGGGAACGAGACGGATGTTGGGATGCGCTTCGGCCGCGTCGACCAGCGCCTGCTGCACCGCCCAGCCGGTCGCATCGTCGACATGGACGATGCGGCGCGCGCTGTGGCCGCCCTCGCGCGTCAGGTGCCAGCGCTCGGACGACTCGCCCGGATTGAACGGCACGCCGAGCTCGGCCAGCCGCTCGATCGCGGCGGGCGCGTTCTCGACGACGAACTCGACGGTGGCGCGGTCGTTGAGGCCCGCGCCGGCGATCATCGTGTCCTCGATATGCGCCTCGAACGTATCGCCCGGCTCGAGCACCGCGGCGATCCCGCCCTGCGCCCAGGCGGTCGAGCCGTCGGAGAGCCCGCCCTTGGCGAGTACCGTCACCTGAAAGCGATCGGCGAGGTTAAGCGCCGCGGTGAGGCCCGCAGCGCCCGAGCCGATGATGAGGACGTCGGCGTAGTGAGTATCGCTCATGCCAAGACCTCCGCTGTCCCGAGCGAAGTCGAGGGACGTTCAACCGTGGAACGTGTCTCGACTTCGCTCGACACAGCGGGGATAAACATGGTCATTCTTCCCGCGCGTTTGTCAGGTTGAGGAACACGTCCTCGAGGTCCGCCTCGCGCGTCGACACGTCGACGATGCCAAGTCCCGCCGCCTGGAGCGCGGCAAGCACTTCGCCGGCGTTGACCTTGTCCTTCGAGTAAGTGATCGCCAGCGTGCGTGCGCCCCTCAGCTCGATCTTCTCGAAGCAGGGCGCGCTCGGCGCGGCGGTCAGGTCGCGGTCGATCGTCACCTCGACGATCTTCTCCTGCGCCATCGCCAGCAGCGTCGCGGTCGGCGCGTTGGCGATCAGGCGGCCGTGGTTGATGATCGCGATGCGATCGCACAATTGCTCAGCTTCCTCGAGATAATGCGTCGTCAGCACCACGGTCACGCCCTGCTGGTTGAGTTGGCGGACATAGGCCCACAATTGCTGGCGCAGCTGGATGTCGACGCCCGCGGTGGGCTCGTCGAGCACGAGCACGGGCGGCGAGTGGACCATCGCCTTGGCGACCATCAGCCGGCGCTTCATGCCCCCCGACAGCGTGCGCGCGTAAGCGTGGGCCTTGTCTTCGAGATGCATCGCGCGGAGCAGCTCCATGCTGCGCCGCTCGGCCTTGGGCACGCCGTAGAGCCCGGCCTGGATGTCGAGCGTCTCCTTCGGCGTGAAAAAGGCGTCGAACATGATTTCCTGCCCGACGATGCCGATCGAGGCCTTGGCATTGCGCGGGTGCCGGTCGATGTCGAAGCCCCAGATCGACGCCGTCCCGGCGGTCTTGTTGACCAGCCCGGCGAGAATGTTGATGAGCGTCGACTTGCCCGCGCCGTTGGGCCCGAGCAGCCCGAAGATCGTCCCGCGCGGGATGTCGAGATCGACGTCGGTCAATGCCCGGTGGCCGTTGCCATAGACCTTGCCGAGGCCCTTTATCGCGATCGCGGCGTCGTTCATGCCGGCGCGCATAGCCGGTGGCGGCGCGGCGCGCCACAGATTGCGCGCGATCCAGGTGCTTGCTAAGCGCTGAGGCCGTGATCGACCCCCCCGAAACCCTGCGCGTCGCCAGCCGCCGCGTCGTCTGCGACGGCGCCAGCGACATCCCCGGCGGCGCGGCGCTGGGCCATCCGCGCGTATTCCTCGAGATCGACGAGAAAGGTTTCGTCGACTGCGGCTATTGCGACCGCCGCTTCGTGCTGGTCGGCGGCCCGGCGGACGAGGCCGCGCACTGAACGGCTGAGATGGACCAGGTCAAGATCGCCCGCGCATTGCTCTCCGTCTCCGACAAGAACGGCCTGGCGGAGCTCGGCCGCGCGCTGGTCCGGCACGGTATCGAACTGGTCTCGACCGGCGGCACGGCCAAGGCGCTGCGCGACGCCGGTCTCGCGGTACGCGACGTATCCGAGCTGACCGGTTTTCCCGAGATGATGGACGGCCGCGTCAAGACGCTCCATCCGCTGGTCCACGGCGGGCTGCTCGCCGTCCGTGACGATCCCGCGCACGCCGCAGCGATGGCCGAGCATGCGATTCCGCCGATCGACCTCGTCGTCGTCAATCTCTATCCGTTCGCGCAGACCGTCGCCAAAGGCGCGGCGCGCGACGAGGTGATCGAGAATATCGATATCGGCGGCCCGTCGATGGTCCGTTCGGCCGCCAAGAACCATGCGTTCGTGGCGATCGTCACCGACCCCGCCGATTATCCCGCGCTGATCGCGGAGCTCGACGCGGGCGGCGGCGCGACCACGCTCGCGACGCGCCGGCGCTACGCAGCCAAGGCGTTCGCCGCGACCGCCGCCTATGACGCGACGATCGCTTCCTGGTTCGCCTTCGCCGATCGGAACGAGACCTTCCCCGACAGCCTCGCCGTCCCGCTGCGCAAGGCGACCGAGCTGCGTTATGGCGAGAACCCGCACCAGTCGGCTGCGCTCTACCTGCCGGTCGGGCCGACGACGCGCGGCATCGCCCAGGCCGCGCAGATCCAGGGCAAGGCGCTCAGCTACAACAATTACAACGACGCCGACGCCGCGCTCGAGCTGGTCTCGGAATTCCGCGATGCGCCGCCCACGGTGGTGATCGTCAAGCACGCCAATCCGTGCGGCGTCGCCACGGCCGCCAGCCTGATCGAAGCCTATGAGGCGGCGCTGGCCTGCGACAGCGTCTCGGCGTTCGGCGGAATCATCGCGCTCAACCGGCCGCTCGACGGCGCCACCGCGCGCGCGATCGCCGGCATCTTCACCGAGGTCGTCGCCGCGCCCGACGCCGACGACGAGGCCAAGGCCGCGTTCGCCGCGAAGAAGAATTTGCGCCTGCTGCTGACCGGCGCCTTGCCCGATCCGGCGCGCCCGGGGCTCATGCTCAAATCGATCGCCGGCGGCATGCTGGTTCAATCGCGCGACAGTGGCGCGCTCGCGCGCGACGCGCTGCAGGTCGTCACCAGGCGCCAGCCGACCGCGCGGGAGCTCGACGACTGCCTGTTCGCCTGGACCGTCGCCAAGCACGTCAAGTCGAACGCGATCGTCTATGCCAAGGACGGGTCCACCGCGGGCATCGGCGCGGGCCAGATGAATCGCCTCGAATCGGCGCGCATCGCCGCGTGGAAGGCCAGGGACGCCGCCGCCAAGGCCGGCTGGGCGGAGCCGCGCACGATCGGCGCGGCGGTCGCTTCCGACGCCTTCTTCCCGTTCGCCGATGGGCTATTGGCGGCGGTCGAGGCCGGCGCCACCGCGGTCATCCAGCCCGGCGGCTCGATCCGCGACGCCGAGGTGATCGCCGCCGCCGACGAAGCCGGCTTGGCGATGGTCTTCACCGGAATGCGCCACTTCCGGCATTAGCTTGCGGTAAGGCCAATTCCTTCGTCGTCATCCCGGCACGCTGAAAGCTCAACTCACCAGCCGCATCACCCCGGTCTGCGGATCGGTGATCCCGTCGTAGATCATCGTGCCCGCGACATAGACGATCACCGCGAGCCCGATATAGGCGACCCAGCGGTAGCGCTCGATGATCCGCGCGATCCCGTTCGCCGCCACGCCCATCAGCGTCACCGACAGCGCCAGGCCGAAGAACAAGACCGCCGGATGTTCGCGTGCCGCGCCGGCGACCGCGAGCACATTGTCGAGGCTCATCGACAGATCGGCCAGCGCGACCTGGAACACCGCCTGGCGGAAGGTCTTGGGCTTGCTTGCCGCCTGCGCCGCGGCTTCCTCGTCGGTCACGTCGCCCGGCGCCTTGTCGGCGTGGCGCAGCTCGCGGAACAGCTTCCACGACACCCAGATGAGCATAATCCCGCCGGCCAGCAGCAGCCCCACGACCTTGAGCAATTGCGTCGCGAGTAGCGCGAAGCCGATTAGGCAGACCAGCGCGACGCCCACCCCGATCGTGATCACTTTCTTGCGCTGCGCCGCCGGCAGCCCGGCGGCGAGCGCGCCGAGCACGACGACATTGTCGCCGGCCATCATCAGGTCGATCGCGATGACCTTGCCGAAGTCCTTGAGCGCCCCGGCGGTGAGCAGCGTGGCGAAGTCCATCGCGCGATCTTACGAATTCATCGAATCGAAGAAATCCTCGTTGGTCTTCGAATCCTTCATCTTGTCGAGCAGGAATTCCATCGCGTCGATCGTACCCATCTGCATCAAAATCCGCCGCAGCACCCACATTTTGGAGAGCTTGCCCTTCTCGACCAGCAATTCTTCCTTGCGCGTGCCCGACTTGCCGACGTCCATCGCCGGGAAGACGCGCTTGTCGGCGATCTTGCGATCGAGGATGATCTCCGAGTTGCCGGTGCCCTTGAACTCCTCGAAGATCACCTCGTCCATCCGGCTGCCGGTGTCGATCAGCGCGGTGGCGATGATGGAGAGCGAGCCGCCCTCCTCGATGTTGCGTGCAGCGCCGAAGAAGCGCTTGGGCCGCTGCAGCGCATTGGCGTCGACGCCGCCGGTCAGCACCTTGCCCGACGAAGGCACGACGGTGTTGTAGGCACGGCCCAGGCGGGTGATCGAGTCGAGCAGGATCACCACATCCTTCTTGTGCTCGACGAGGCGCTTGGCCTTCTCGATCACCATCTCGGCGACCTGGACGTGGCGCTGCGCCGGCTCGTCGAAGGTCGAGGAGATCACCTCGCCCTTCACGCTGCGCTGCATGTCGGTGACTTCCTCGGGCCGCTCGTCGATCAGCAGCACGATCAGGAACACCTCGGGATGATTCTCGGTGATCGCGCGCGCGATGTTCTGCAGCAGCACGGTCTTGCCGACGCGCGGCGGCGCCACGATCAGAGCGCGCTGGCCCTTGCCTTGGGGGCTGACGATGTCGATCACGCGCGCCGACTTGTCCTTGATCGTCGGATCCTGCGTGTCGAGCGTCAGCTTCTCGTCAGGGTAGAGCGGGGTCAGATTGTCGAAATTGACGCGGTGACGGACGACGTCGGGATCGTCGAAGTTGATCGAGACCAGCCGGGTCAGCGCGAAATAGCGCTCGCCGTCCTTGGGCCCGCGGATCTCGCCTTCGACGGTGTCGCCCGTCCTCAGCCCGAACTTACGCACCTGATTGGGCGAGATGTAGATATCGTCGGGGCCCGCTAGATAATTGGCCTCGGGGCTGCGCAGGAAGCCGAAGCCGTCCTGGAGCACCTCGATCGTGCCCATTCCCATGATCTGCTCGCCGTTCTCGGCCTCGGCCTTGAGGATCGCGAACAGCAGATCCTGCTTGCGCAGGGTGGACGCGCCTTCGACGCCGAGCTCCTCCGCCATGGTCACCAGCTCGGCCGGCGTCTTCTTCTTCAAATCTTTGAGATGCATGTACTATCCTGGGAAAACAGCGGCGATGGGAGAACGCGCGGACATCTGCGGACGAGATGGCTGTGAAAAGGCGCGCCACGCGGACGGCGGCGCTGCTGCCGGCGAATTAAGACTGGGCCGGGGGCAAGTCAAGCAGGACGCTAGAACGGCCGCACGATAACCAATATCACGATCACCGCGGTCGCGATTCCGGGCACCTCGTTCATCAGCCGCAGCGCCTTGTCGCCGACCGTTCTTCTGCCGGCCGCGAGCTTGCGGCCATAGCCGATGGCCCAGCCGTGATAGGCCGACAGCGCGATCACCGCGGCGAGCTTGGCGTGGAACCAGCCCTGGTGGAACGCGTCGATGTTGATCGCCAGCGCAAGTCCGAGCAGCCACACGATCAGCATCGCCGGATTGAGGATGATCGCCACGAGCCGCCCCTCGCGTTCGATCCAGGCGCTGTCCTCAGCCGATCCGGCCGCGCTTTCCTGATGATAGACGTAGAAGCGCGGCAGCATGAACAGCCCCGCGATCCAGAAGATGACGAAGATCAGGTGCGCCGCCTTGACCCACGGATAGGCGGCGCCGAGCCAGCCGATCATCCCGCTCTCACCCGCGCGAGCAGCTGCGCGACGTGCGCGATCGGCGTGTCGGGCAATATCCCATGGCCGAGATTGAACACATGCGGCCGTCCCGCGAAAGCCCCTCTGATGCGGTCGATCGCCGCGTCGAGCGCACCCCCGCCGGCGATCAGCGCGAGCGGATCGAGATTGCCCTGCACCGGCAGATCGCGCGGCAGCACGCCGTCCGCCCAGACCGGGTCGACCGTCTCGTCGAGTCCGACCGCGTCAACGCCTGTCGCGCGCGCATAGGCAGGCAGCTTGCCGCCGGCGCCCTTGGGAAAGCCGATCACCGGCACGTGCGGATGGCGCGCCTTCATCGCGGCGACGATCGCTGTGGTCGGCGCGATCACCCAGCGCTCGAATTCGGCGGGGGCGAGGCTGCCGGACCAGCTGTCGAACAGTTGCACGGCGTGGACCCCCGCCGCGACCTGGCCGCTGAGATAATCGATCGTCGCGGCCGCGATCGCTTCGATGATCGCCCCGAATGCCTCGGGATCGCGATAGGCCAGCCGCCGCGTCTCGGCCTGCTCCTTCGATCCTTGCCCCGCGACCATATAGGTCGCGACGGTCCAGGGACTTCCGGCAAAGCCGAGGAAGGCGGTTTCGGCCGGCAGCGCGGCGGCGACCTGCCGCACGGTCTCGTAGATCGGCGCAAGGCGCTCGGGCGCGGCGACGAGGCTCGCCAGCGCCCGATCGATCAGCGGCGGGGTCAGCCGAGGGCCCTCGCCCGCTTCGAAGCGCAGGTCCTGGCCCAGCGCGTGCGGGATGACGAGGATGTCCGAGAACAGGATCGCTCCGTCAAAGCCGAACCGGCGGATCGGTTGGAGGGTTACCTCGGCGGCCGCGGCGCTGTCGTGCACCAGCTCGAGAAAACCGCCCTTGTCGGCCCTGAGCGCGCGATATTCGGGCAGATACCGCCCCGCCTGGCGCATCAGCCAGACCGGGGGCGGATCGCGCCGTTCGCCGCGCAGCGCGGCGAGCAGGGGCCGGTCCATAACTATCCTTAAAAGAATCTTAAGAGGTTGAGGGTAGTAGTAGGAAGTGGTCGAAACGGGGTTTATTCGTCTCGCCGCCGCTTGCCAACAGCTTGACTCGCCCGTCTGTTCCGCCGTCTGCGGAGTCGAGCGGACGATCCCCATTATTCCCAGCCTGTGGGAAACCTCGCCCGGCTGTGGGCCCTTCGGGCAGAACCTCGCCGCTGGGTCACCGAAACCGTCGCTTGCGGCGATGGCGCCGGTTCCGCTAGCGCTCCGCTCGTGCTTATCCACAAGGCCGTCCCTGTCATGCGTCAGCATCTCCATCTGCTGTCCGATTCGACCGGCGAGACGCTCGACACGATCGCCAAGGCCGGGCTCGCCCAGTTCGAGGGGGTCGATCTCGCCAAGCACTTCTGGCCGATGGTGCGCTCGACCGGCCACCTCGATCGCGTGCTGGTCGAGATCGCGTCGCGCCCCGGGCTGGTGATCTACACGCTGGTCAATTCGGATATTCGCACACGCCTCGAAACGCGCTGCCGGGCGCTCGGCATCACCGCGGTATCCGCGCTCGATCCGGTGATCGACGCGCTGTCGCACATGCTGGGCCAGCAGGCGCACACGCGGCCGGGCCGCCAGCATATCCTCGATGCGGCCTATTTCGATCGGGTCGAGGCGATCCATTACACCATCGCCCACGACGACGGCGTCGGCGCCGAGGAGTGGGAGGGCGCCGACATCGTCTTGGTCGGCGTGTCGCGCTCGTCGAAGACGCCGACGTCGATCTATCTCGCCAATCGCGGCTATCGCGTCGCCAACGTGCCGCTGGTGATTGAATCGCCGCCGCCGCCCCAGCTGTTCGCGCTCAAGGCGCCGCTGGTGGTCGGGCTGATCACCAGCGCCGACCGGCTCGTCCAGATCCGCCGCAACCGCCTGCTCTCGCTCAATCAGGCGCCCGAGACCGCTTATGTCGATCAGGAGCATGTCGCCGCCGAGCTGACGATGGCGCGGCGGATGTTCGCCGACAACGGCTGGCCCGTGATCGACGTCACCCGCCGCTCGATCGAGGAAACCGCCGCGGCGGTGATCAACCTCGTCAATGAGCGACTGGAGGTCGAGGAGCCTGCGGCCGAATGACGACCCCCTCGGCTTCGCTCGGGACTGGGCTGATCCTCGCCTCGCAATCGTCGGCGCGCCGCGCGCTGCTCGATGCGGCGGGAGTGCCTCACGAAGCGATGGCGCTGGGCGTCGATGAAGAGACGATGAAGACGGCGCTCAAGGCCGATGGGGTGGAAGCGCGCTCGCTCGCTGACGCGCTCGCCGAATTCAAGGCGACCAAGCTGTCGCTGCGCTTCCCGGGACGGCTGGTGCTCGGCTGCGACCAACTGCTCGTCCTCGACGACGGCACGCTCCTCGACAAACCCATCGATCGCGCCGAGGCGGCGGAGCAGCTGCGCGTTTTGCGCGGACGGACGCATCGCCTGATCAGTGCCGCAGTGACGTGTCAGGCCGGCGTGGCGCTATGGCGTCATGTCGACATTGCCAAGCTGCAGATGCGGGATTTCACCGACGCTTTCGTCGAATCCTATCTCGACGCCGAGTGGCCGGCGATCGGCGGCTGCGTCGGCGGCTACCGGCTCGAAGGCCTCGGCGCGCAGCTGTTCACCCGGATCGACGGCAGCCACTTCACCATCCTCGGCCTGCCGCTGCTGCCCTTGCTCGACTGGCTGCGGGTGCGCGGAGTGATTGGGACGTGATCTGCTTCCCCTTCGTTATTGCGGCGACCGCCAAAATCCATGGACGCGCAGCATCCGAAGCGACAGCCGGACGCCGTCCATCGGTCCCGACTTTCGTCGGGACGACGGGAGGGAGGTGATGGCGATCCCTTATGCCGAGGTGATCGGCGATCCGATCGCCCATTCCAAATCGCCGATCATCCACAAATTCTGGCTGGCGAAGCGCGGGATCGAGGGCGACTATCGCCGTTGCCATGTCCACGCCGAAAGGCTCGCCAAATATTTCGCCCAGCGCCGCGGCGATCCGGCATGGCGTGGATGCAACATCACGATCCCCCATAAAGGTGCGGTCGTCGCGCTGGTAGACCAGCTCGACAGCGGTGCAATCCCGGTCGGCGCGGTGAATACGGTCATTCCGCACGGCGGCGCACTTATGGGATACAATTCGGACGTCGGCGGCGTGCTTGCTGCGCTTCCGCCGTCTGCAATGCCGCCAGGCGCCGAGGTGTGCCTGATTGGAACCGGTGGCGCCGCCCGCTCCGCCTTGGCAGCATGCCAGGCGCGGGAGGTGGCGCTCGTGCTGTTTTCCGCTCGGGACGAAGCGGCCGCCAGGCGCCTGCAGGAGGAATTCCGCTTCGAAGGGTGCGTCCGCCCGATCGAGGATCGGCACAACTTCCGGACCGTCGAGGTCATCATCAACGCCACGCCACTGGGCATGGTCGACAAGCCGCCCATGCCCCAAGCGGTGCTGGATCACCTCGCGGGCGCGCTGCCCGGCGCGACGGTCTTCGACATGGTCTATGTTCCGTTGGAGACGCCGCTCCTCGCGACGGCACGCGCGAGCGGCCTGCGCACCGTCGACGGCCTCGAGATGCTGATCGGCCAGGCCGCCGCGGCGTTCGAGCTGTTCTTCGGCGTTCCCGCCCCGCGCGAGCACGATGCCGAGCTGCGCGCCTTGCTGACCGCATGATCCTGCTTGGCCTCACCGGCTCGATCGGCATGGGCAAGTCGACCGTCGCCGCGATGTTCGTGTCGCAAGGCGTGCCGCTGTTCGATGCCGACGCCGAGGTGCATCGGCTGCAAGGGCCGAAAGGCGCGCTGGTCGCAGCGATCGAGGCGCTCCATCCGGGCACCACCGGACCGGCCGGAGTCGATCGCGCCTTGCTCGGTCGCGCGGTGCTCGGCGACGCCATTGCCTTGGCGCGGCTCGAGGCGCTGATCCATCCCGCGGTCCACGAGGCGCGCGCTGCGTTTATCGAGGCACACCGCGAACATGGGCTGATCGTGCTCGATATCCCCTTGCTGTTCGAAAAGGGGGGCGAAGTCGGCTTCGACGCCGTCGCGCTGGTTTCCGCTCCCGCCGCGCTTCAGCGCGCGCGCGTGCTCGCCCGCCCCGGCATGACGCACGAGAAATTCGAGCGGATCGTCGCGCTGCAAATGCCCGACGCGGACAAGCGCGCGCGCGCCGACTTCATCATCGATACCGGCATCACGCCCGCCGAAACGCGAGACCAGGTCGCGCGTCTCGTCGCTTGCCTCCGCGCGCATGGTGTCCGATATTGCCGGGCGTGCGCGAGATCGTCTTCGATACCGAAACCACCGGGCTGAGCCCTGCCGACGGGCATCGGCTGGTTGAGATCGGCTGCGTCGAGCTGTTGAATCGGGTCGAGACGGGCCGCACGTTCCACGCTTATTTCAACCCCGATCGCCCGATGCCCAGCGAGGCGGAGGCGGTCCACGGGCTGTCGACGATCTTCCTGTCGGACAAGCCGCGCTTCGCCGAGCGGGTCCACGATCTGCTCGAGTTCATCGCCGACAGCCCGCTGGTGGCGCACAACGCCGCGTTCGACTTCGCCTTCGTCAACTGGCATTTCGGCGATTGCGGTCATCCGCCGGTGTGCACGACGCGGATGATCGACACGCTCGCGCTCGCGCGCGCGCGCCATCCCGGCGCGAAGCACAGCCTCGATGCTTTGTGCACGCGCTACGGCATCGATCGCAGCCACCGGGTCAAGCATGGCGCGCTGATCGACGCCCAATTGCTTGCCCAGCTCTATGTCGAGCTGACCGGCGGCCGCCAGATCGGCCTGATGCTGGCCACCGAGGTCGTCCGTCCGGCAGAAGTCGAAACCCGGGTCGTGGCGACGCCTCCCGCGCCCGTCCGCGCGCCTCGCCGGCATGCCGCGTCCGAAGCGGAGCTGGTGCGTCACGCGGCGTTCGTCGCGACGCTGGTCGAGCCCCTGTGGCTGGCCGCCTAGCCCCCGGTTGACGCTACGCCCGCGCGCGGCCTAAGCCCCGCCGCCGTTCTGTCTGGAGAATGCCATGGATATCCGCGTCTCGGGCCACCAAGTCGATACCGGCGCCGCATTGCGCGCGCACGTGGCCGATCGTCTGGGCGGGATCGCCGAGAAATATTTCGCCCGCGCGATCTCGGCGCACGTCACCTTCGGCCGCGGCCCGCACGACAACGGATTCGTCTGCGACATCGTCGCGCACGTCATGCAGGGGGTGATCCTCAAGGGATCGGGCGCGAGCAACGGCGAGGCGCAGCACGCGTTCGACGAGTCCGCCGGCAAGATCGAGCGCCAGCTGCGCCGCTACGTGCGTCGGCTCAAGGATCGCCATGCCGGCCCGACGCCGCCGGGCGATATCGACGCCGCCGCCGGCTATACCGTGTTCGTCGCGCCGGCCGAGGAGGAAGAGGTCGCGGACAATCCGCTCGTGATTGCGGAGACGCGCGTCGACATTCCCGATTCGAGCGTTTCCGACGCGGTGATGATGCTCGACCTGCGCAACACCAACGCGCTGCTCTTCCGCAATTCGGGGACGGGCGCGTACAACATGGTCTACCGCCGCGACGATGGCACGATCGGCTGGGTCGAGCCGCAGCGCGCCTGAGCGTACCCTTCTGGACGGCACATGGACGACTTCAGCGACATCCTCTCGCCCGACGCGGTCATCGCAGGGCTGATGGTTCGGGGCAAGAAAGCCCTGTTCCAGCAGCTCGGCGACACGGCGGCCGGCGTCATCGCGGTCGACCCCAAGCTGGTGGTCGATCGGCTGGCCGAACGCGAGCGCCTCGGGTCGACCGGCTTCGGCGGGGGCGTAGCGATCCCTCACGGCAAGATCGACGGGCTCGAGCGCGTCGTCGGCGTGTTCGTCCGGCTCGATCAGCCGGTCGATTTTCAGGCGATCGACGATCTTCCGGTCGATCTCGTCTTCGCCTTGCTGTCGCCGCCGCAAGCCGGCGTCGATCATCTCAAGGCGCTCGCGCGGGTCAGCCGCCGCCTGCGCGACCGCGGATTCGTCGCCAAGCTGCGCGGCGCCGGTTCGCCCGACGCGCTCTATGCGCTGCTGGCGAGCGACGAATCGCGCGATGCCGCCTGAGCCGCCGGCCGGCGAGGCGGCGCATTTTCGTGCGCTCGAATCGCTCTATCGCGCCGCGCCGATCAATCGCCTGTTCGAATCGACGCTCGAGATTCCAGCGCCTGGCATCGCGCGGATCCGCTCCGAGATCGGTCCACAGCACAACCACGCCGCGGGGGCGGCGCACGGCACGAGCTATTTCAAGATGCTCGACGATGCCGCTTTCTATGCCGCCAACAGCCTCGTCACCGATCGCTTCCTGCTGACCACGGCGTTCAACCTGCTGTTCACGCGTCCGCTCGGGCCCGGGCCGATCCTCGCCGAGGGCCGCTGGGTCAGCGGCCGCCGGCGCGTGTTCGTGGCCGACGCGCGTCTGTTCGACGGCGGCGGAGAGGAGGGCGCGCGCGGCACCGGCACCTTCATGCGCTCGCAATTCCCGCTTTCGACGCTGCCGGGCTACGCCACCGGGAAATGAGCGAGCCGCGTCTTGCGTCGTCGATCACCGTCAGCGCACTGATCCGGCGTGTCGAAACGGAAGGCGGTTTCGCGGTCGTGGCCGCTCGCGGCGACTCGAACGCCGGGGCGATCCTCATCATTGCTATGCAACGCGGTGAAATCATTGCAATTCTTGAACGCGCACTGACAAGTGGCGGAAACTATAGTTGGAATAAAACCAGCGGGCAGCTGATGAATGATAAAGCAGTTCTTAACGACTATTTAGCGCGCAAGCGGCGCAACGATCCGGACTTGTGGCTGGTCGAGGCAGACGTCCCGGATGTTGAACGGTTCATCGCGCAATTGAGTGCGGCGGGTTGACT
>CAXTMX010000025.1:0-25661 GCA_964245585.1 uncultured Sphingomonadaceae bacterium
CTCCCGCCCGCGGGAGGGAAGAACTAAGCTGAGCTACAAGGATCAGCGCGACCTCGACCTGCTGCCCCAGGAGATCGAAACGCTCGAGCAGGCGATCGCGCGCGACGAGGCGGCGATGGCCGATCCCTCGCTTTACGTGAAGCAGCCCGAGCGCTTCGACGCGCTGATGAAGGCGATCGAGGCGGCGCGGGCGAGAAAGGCGGAAGCGGAAGAGCGCTGGCTGGCGCTGGCGGAGATGGCCGAGGGATTGACGGGTTGACCCTCAAGCATCTCCGTGTTCAGTTCAGCCCCTCATGCTCGAGCGCCAGCTTGACCGCGGGGCGCTGCTTGAGCTTTTCGCGATAGGCCACAAGCTTCTCGGGGACCTCGACGCCCATTTTCGCGGCCCACAGCAGCATCACGAACAGATAGCAGTCGGCGACGCTCATCTGATCGCCGACGATGAAATCGCGCTCGCCGAGGCGATCGGCCATCACGCCGAAGCGCTGCAACAGCAACTTGCCCGCCTCGGCCTTTTCCGCGTCGCTGCCGCCCCGGAAGAACGGCTTGAAGTTCTTATGGAGCTCGGTCGAGATGAACGCGAGCGTCTCGAGCAGGCGCCACTGCGGCAGGCCGTCGGCGGGCTTCAGCTTGTCCGACAGGCTGGCGACGTAGCTCAGGATCGCGATATTCTCGGTCAGCAGCTCGCCATCGACGAGCGTCAGCGCCGGGACATAGCCCTTGGGGTTGATCTTGGTGAAATCCTCGCCGGTCTCGGTCAGCTTGGCGCGCAGATCGACCTTGACGCGATCGAACGCGACGCCTGCCTCGTGGAGCGCGATATGATCGGCGAGGCTGCACGCACCGGGGGAGTAATAAAGCTTCATCGCTGGCTCCTGTGTTTCGCGTCGCTTTAAGCGTGCGGCACAGCGCTGGCTAGAGCGAGCGGCCCTGGCGCCCTGCGAGCTCGACGACATATTGCCAGGCGACGCGGCCCGAGCGGCTGCCGCGGGTGGTCGCCCAGCCGATCGCGTCGAGCGCGTCGACGGGGCCGAGCCCGAGGGCGGCGGCATAACGCTCGACCATCGCCACGTACGTCGCCTGGTCGCAGACGTGGAAGCCGAGGCTGAGCCCGAAGCGATCGGCCAGCGCGAGCCGATCGTCGACCACGTCGCGCGGATTGATCGCCGAATCCTGCTCGGCGATGTCGCGCGCCACGAGATGGCGGCGGTTCGACGTGACGTAGAGCCGCGCATTGCCCGGCCGTGCCTCGGCTCCGCCCTCGAGCAGCGAGCGCAAAACGCGGGGGCTGATCCCACCCTCATCGAAGCCGAGGTCGTCGATGAACAGCACGAACGCGCGCGGCCGATCGCCGATCAGCGCAAACAGCGCCAGCAGATCGGCCAGGCCGTCGCCCGCCACCTCGATCAAGGCGATCGCCGCGCCCTCGCCCTGGAGCGCGCCGACCGCGCTCTTGACCAGCGCCGACTTGCCCGCGCCGCGCGCACCCCACAGCAGCACGTCGTGCGCGGCGTGCCCGGCTGCGAGGCGGCGGCTGTTGTCGACCAGCGCCGCCTTCTGCGCGTCGATGCCGGTCAGCAGGTCGAGCGGCAAGGGCGCGAACGCGCGCGCCGGGAGCAGCCCGCCGTGGCGCCAGACATAGGCGGGATGGGCCAGCGGATCGGCCGGCGCGGGCGGCGGCGGCGCGATCCGGTCGAGCGCGTCGGCGATGCGGGCGAGATCGGTTCCGTCCATGCGCGTCCTCTAGGACAAACGCGGACTAGCGCGCCAGCAGCACATGCGCCCTGATCACGACATCGTTGGGCGCCTGCTCCGCCGCCGCGGCGATCAGCGCCGCGCCGAAGCGGCGGTCGCGGCCCGAGCGCCACAGCAGCCAGCCGAGCATGTCGTTCGCCGCCGGGCTCGCCGGCGCCAGCCGCCGCGCCGCGCGCGCAGCCGCCAGCCCGCGATCGAGCGCCCCGCCGTTGCTGTGCGCCCAGGCGAGCCCGGCAAGCAAGGCGACGTCGTTGGCGCCGATCCGCCGCCGCGCGCCGTCGAGCAGAGCGACCGCGTCGCGCCAGCGCCCGGCGCGCATCGCCATGTCGGCCGCGGCAAAGCGCCCGGCGATGCTGCGCGGGTTCTGCGACAGGAACAGGTTCAGCACCTGCGCAGCGGCGGGTGCGCGGCCGGCCCGGCGCAGGGCTTCGACCATCCGCAGCGCCGCCGGCTCGCTGAAGGCGAGGTTGCCGGCGCGGGCGAACGCATCCGCCGCCTCGCCGAACCGGCCGGCGGCCGCGAGCGCATCGCCCGCATCGATCTGCGCATCCGCCGAGGGGGGAGCGGCCGCCGCGCGCTGCAGCGCTGTCGCGACGTCGAGGATCGCGCGCGGCATCAGGCCGGGACGGGCGGCGCGATCGAGATACGGCGCCGCGCGCGCGCGATCGCCGCTCGCCTCGAGCGCGCGGCCCATCAGCGCGAGCGTATAGGTATCGGCGTCCGCAGTATCGGCGAGCGGAGCGAGCGCCGCGGCGGCGGCGTTCCAATCGCCGACGCGCCACTGCGCCGCGCCAAGCAGCCGGCGCGCCTGGGCGTTGTCGGGCTGGAGCGCGACCAACCGGCTCAACCGCTCGATCGCCTGCTCGACATTGCCGGTTGCGAGCTCGACCGCGCCGGCCAGCAGCATCGCGCCGGGGAGCGCATCGAGCGTGTCGCCGCCGCGCTCGATCAGGGCGCGCGCCAGCGGATAATTGCGCGCGCGCGCGGCAATCACCGCCTGAAGATAGAAAGCGGCGGGATCGTAACCGCCCGCGGCGATCGCCGCGCGGCTCGCCGCCAGCGCCTCGCGCGCGCGTCCGAGATCGCCGAGAGTCGCGGCGCGCTCGATCAGCGCGGCGGCATTGGCCTTGTCGAGCTTGAGCGCGCGATCGAACCACGGCAGCGCGGCCGCGAGCCCATATTGATCACGCACCAGCCGGCCCTTGAGGAGCAGCGCGGCGGGGCGCTCCCACGGCTCGATCCGGCGGTCGACCGCGAGCGCGCGATCGATCGCGGCGACGGCCGCCGGGCCCTGCCCGCGGAAATCAGCGAGATCGGTCCAAGCCGCGACGCTGGTCGGCGCCATCCGTGTCGCCTGCTCGAGCGCCTGGCCCGCTTCGTCGTCACGGCCGAGCGCGCTCAGCGCCCGCCCGCGCATGCGCAATGCGTAAGCGGCGTAGCGCGGGGGCGACGCCGCGGCCTCGACCAGCGCGCCATTGGGATCGCCTTGCAGCAGCAGCGCGTGTGCGAGCAGATGATGAACCTGGCCGGGCGCGACGCCGCCGTCGAGCGCGCGGCGCAGCTCTGCCTCGGCCCCGACTCCATCGCCCAGCGCGAGACAGACCCGGCCCTGGAGCAGGTGCGCCGCGCCATTGCCCGAATCGGCCCGCAGCGCCGCGGCCAGCGCTGCTTTCGCGCCACGCACGTCGCCCTGCGCGAATGCCGCGGCGCCGCGCGCATAATCGTCGCCGGAACCCGCCATCGCCGGCGCGGCGAGCAGCAGCAGCGGAAGCAGGCGACGCCAGCGCATCACGCGCTCGCGTTCATCCCGTAGCTCTTGAGCAGATCGTACAGCGTCGGCCGGCTGATTCCGAGCAGCTTGGCCGCGCCTGAGATATTGCCCTCGGTCCGCGCCAGCGCGCCGGTGATCGCGCGGCGATCGGCGATCTCGCGCGCGGCCTTCAGATTGAGCAGCTCGGCCTCGCCCGGCGCGCCGAGATCGAGGTCGGCGGCGCCGATCAGCCGCGCATCGGCCATGATCACCGCGCGCTTGAGCCGGTTCTCGAGCTCGCGGACATTGCCCGGCCAGGGCCAGTCGTTGAGCGCGGCCAGCGCGTCGGGCGCGAAACCCTTGACCGTCGGGTTCATCTCCTTGGCGAAGCGCGCGAGGAAGTGGCGCGCGAGCAGGGTCACGTCGCCGCTGCGCTCGGCGAGCGCGGGGATACGCACGACGATCTCGGCGAGGCGATAATAGAGATCCTCGCGGAAGCGCCCGTCGGCGACCATCGCATCGATATCCTGGTGCGTCGCGCAGACGATGCGCGTGTCGACCGGAATCGCCTTGCGACCGCCGATCCGCTCGATCACGCGCTCCTGCAGGAAGCGCAGCAGCTTGACCTGGAGCGCGAGCGGGACGTCGCCGATCTCGTCGAGAAACAAAGTGCCGCCCTGCGCGAGTTCGATCTTGCCCTCGGTCGTCTTGACCGCGCCGGTGAACGCGCCTTTCTCGTGCCCGAACAGCTCGGCCTCGAGCAGGTTCTCGGGGATCGCCGCGCAGTTGATCGCGACGAACGCGCCCTTGCGCCCGCTCGCATCGTGCAAGCCACGCGCGAGCAATTCCTTGCCGGTCCCGCTCGCGCCGAGCAGCATCACCGAGACGGCGGCGGTGGCGACGCGCTCGATCGTGCGCGCGACCTTGAGCATTTCGGGCGCGGCGGTGATCATCCCGCCGAGCACGGTCGCGTCGGCCCCGCCGGCGGTGGCAAGGCGCGCGTTCTCGGCCTCGATCGCGTGGACGTGGAACGCGCGCGCGACGATCAGCCCGAGCTCGTCGATGTCGATCGGCTTTTGGTAGAAATCATAGGCGCCGGCCGCGACCGCGCGCAGCGCGCTCTCGCGCGCGCCGTGGCCCGAGGCGACGATCACCTTGGTGTCGGGCTTGAGCGCAAGGATCGCGTCGAGCGTGGCGAAGCCTTCGCGCGTGCCGTCGGGATCGGGCGGGAGGCCGAGATCGAGCGTGACCACCGCCGGCTCGCTCGCGCGCAAGGCGTCGATCGCCGAGGCGCGGTCGCCGGCGACGATCACCTCATAATCGTCATAGGCCCAGCGCAGCTGGCGCTGGAGGCCGAGGTCGTCCTCGACGATCAGCAGGCGGGGTTTATCGGTCATGACCTCTCACATCCGTTCGTCCCGAGCGAAGTCGAGGGGCGTTCGACCGTGGGAACGTGTCTCGACTTCGCTCGACACGAACGGCTTGGGGTGGGAGGCCTCACGCGCGCCTCCGTTCGGCCATCTCCGCCGCGAGCGGCAGGAAGATGGTAAAGCGGCTGCCCTCGCCCTCGCGGCTTTCGACCTCGAGCCGCCCGCCCATGCCGGCGACGATCGACCGCGCCTCGAACGCGCCGACGCCGAAGCCGCCGTCCTTGGTCGAGGCGAACGGCTTGAACAAAGCGGTGCGGACGAATTCGGCCGACATGCCGCAGCCGCGGTCGAGCACCGTCACTGCCGCCTCCATCCCGCGCCGTTCGACCGACAGGTCGACCGGCTCGTCCTTGGGACTGGCGTCGACCGCGTTCTGGATCAGGTGGACCAGCGCTTGCTCGAGCCGCGCCGGATCCGCCAGCGCGATCGGATCGCCGCGCAGGTCGCCGCGCAGCGGGTGGAGCCCGCCGCGCGCCGCGACAATCCCCTCGATGAACGGGCGCAGCGCCAGCGGCCGCGCTTCCTCGGCGCGCGCCTTGTTGTGCTGCGACAGCCGCGCGAGCAGATCATTCATCTTGGCGGTCGAGCTGTGCAGCGTCGCCACCATGTCGGCGCGGAACGCCGGATTGTCGGCGTGGCGCTCCGCGTTGCGCGCGACGAGGCCGAGCTGGCTGACCAGATTCTTGATGTCGTGGATGATGAAGGCGAAGCGGCGGTTGAATTCGTCGAAGCGGCGCGCGTCGCTGAGCGCCTCGGCACCGTGCGCCTCGGCGAGATAGCTCGCGACCTGCCGCCCGGCGATGCGCAACAGATCGAAATCCTCCCAGTCGAGCATGCGGGAGACGTGCGGCCGCTCGAGCAGGACGACGCCGACCAGCCGATCGATATGGATCAGCGGCACCGCCGCCCAGGCCGACGGCGTCGCGAGCAGCCAGGCCGGCGCGACGGCGAGCTCCGCGGAATCGGCCGCATGGCCGCTCTCGCTTGGCCGCAGCGTGCCGAACTCGATGATCCGCCCGCTTGTCGCGAGATGCCGCGCGAACCCCGGGTCGGCGGCGCGCGCGGGCGCCTCGATCGCCGGCCAATGCCAGCGCGCCGCGCTCGACAGCCCGCCGTCTTCGTCGGGCAGCAGCAGCAGGCCGCCCGGCGATTCGGCGATGTCGGCGATCGCCTTGATCGCGCGCCGATCGAGCGGCAGCGCCGCCTCGCCGGGCACGCCGAGCGTCGCGGTGAAGCGGATCCATTCCTCGCGATAGTCGAAGCGATGCTGGAAGAAGTGCTTGGCGATCTTGACCTTGAGCCACGCGCGCACCCGCCGTGACGGGAGCACCGCGGCGGCCAGCGACAGCGCCACGATCAGCGCGATGGAGGCGCCGCCGTGGCGCTGCCCGCCGAACAGGTCGAGCAGCCGCGCGACCAGCACCATCATGATGAGATAAGCGCCGATCGCCATCAGCGACAGGGACTGGAACGTCATCCGGCGCGACAGCCGCATCTTCCAGCGATCGCCGCGCCGCGCCGCGAGCGCGAACGGCACCGCCAGCGCGAGCGCGAGGACGCCGCGCAGCGCCGACAGCTCGGGCGAAGGCTGCCGCGCGAGATAGGCAATAGTGTAGAGATTGAGATCCCACGCCCACATCGCCGCCAGCGCGATCACCGCGCCGCGGATGCCCCAACGCGCGTCGGGCGCGGTCGCGCCGTAGAGATTGTGGACCAGCAGCAGCGCGCCGATCGCCGCCATCATTCTGAAGGTCAGGCTGGCAAAGAAGAATGCCTCGAGGATGCGCGGGCTGCCGACGAAGCGGGCGGGGACGATGTCGATCACGCCCTGCGCCACGATCACCGCGGCGATCACGGCATAGACCGCGACGATCGCGGGGCGCCTCCCTTGCGCGCCGCCGAAACCGAGCAGCACCAGCATGAAGGTCAGCCAGCCGAGATTGCGCAGGCTCTCGGCCAGGCCGGCGGCGAGCGACGCCGGGCCGGTCGCCGCGACCGTCAGGCCCCACAGCGCGGTCGCGGCGAAGGCCGCGCCGAGCGCGCGCTGGCGCACGTCGAGATGCCAGCGGCGCAGCTGCCACAGCGCCAGCAGCAGATAGGTCGCCGCGACCAGCGCATGGCCCCAGGGAAGGAGCAGCGCGGTCACCGCGCGCCCTCCGACCACAGCAGCACGCGGACCGTCTGGAGGATGATCAGCAGATCGAGGAAGGGCGTGTAGTTCTTGGCGTAATAGAGGTCGTATTCGAGCTTGTGGCGCGCGTCCTCGAGGCTCGCGCCATAAGGATAGTTGATCTGCGCCCAGCCGGTGATGCCCGGCTTGACCATGTGGCGCTCGGCATAGAAGGGCAGCTGCGCCTCGAGCGCGTCGATGAACTGGCGGCGCTCGGGGCGCGGGCCGACGAAGCTCATCTCGCCCTTGAGCACGCTCCACACCTGCGGCAGCTCGTCGATCCGCGCCTGGCGGATGAACTGGCCGACGCGGGTGACGCGCGGATCGTTCTTCTGCGCCCACACCGCCTTGCCCGCGACCTCGGCGTCGGCGCGCATCGAGCGCAATTTGACGATGTCGAATTCCTCGCCATAGCGTCCGACGCGGCGCTGGCGGTAGAATGCCGGGCCGGCGCTCTCGAGCTTGACCAGCAGCGCGGTGAACAGGATCAGCGGCGCGGTCAGCAGGAGCAGCAGCGCACTCGCGGCGATGTCGAACAGCCGCTTGGCGATGCTCGACAGCCGCCGGCCGGACGAGAAGCCGTCGGAGAAGATCAGCGCGCTGTGGTTGGTCGAGGCGAGATCGACGCGCCCGGTCTCGCGCTCGAGGAAGCTCGACAGTTCGTTGACGTGGACGCCGGTGGTCTTGATCCGCAGCAGATCGGCGAGCGGCAGCGCGTTGCGCCGCTCCTCGAGCGCGAGCACGACTTCGCTGGCCCTAAGGCGCACGACATGATCGGCGAGGCTGTCGATCGATGCGCGGTCGATCGCCTGGGGCACCGCCTTGGCCTCCTCGCTCATCGCGACATAGCCCGCGACGACGAAGCCGGCACCGCGCGAGCGGGCGAGCGCCTCGATCCGCGCCGCGCGCGCGCCCGCGCCGAGCACGAGCAGGCGGCGGCGGAACGCATCGGCATCGAGCATCCGGCTGATCGGAATACGCACCAGCACCAGCAGCGCGAGCGCCAAGGCCATCGCGTAGACCGAATGCGAGCGCCACATCGTCAGGCCCGGCGACAGGAAGAACATCAGCGAGATCAGGATCATGCCGAGCGACACCGCGACGAGCAGGCGCGCAGCGGCGAAGCGCAGCGACTGGAGCGCCTCGACGCCATAGACGCCGACCGCGATCATCGCGAGCTGCAGCGCGACCGCGAAGCTCAGCAATTGGGGCATGCGCGTGACGATCGCTTCCGGAATCGACCCGAGCTGCCACATCCGCAGCAGCCAGCCGCCCTCGCCCGCGACCAGCAGCAGCAGGAAATCGACGGCGCCCAGCAGCAGCACCGCATGCGGCACATAATGCTTGAACAGCCTGATCACGCGCCCGATGCCCTTCCGCCAACCGTCAAATAATCCGACAGCGGACGGGTGTCGCCGAAATTGACGAAGATTCTCTGAAACCTTGCCAGGAGAAGAGGATTGATCGAATGGGCGTTCGTCCCGGGCGATTCACATGGGAGCATGAATGACCGAGCGGCGACGCATTACCCCTGTGATCCTGTCGGGCGGCTCGGGGACGCGCTTATGGCCGTTGTCGCGTACCGGAAGCCCCAAGCAGCTGCTGGCATTGACGCACGCGCAACAGACGATGCTCCAGTTGACCGCCGCACGCACCGGCGACGCCGCCCGCTTCGCGCCCCCGGTGATCGTCGGCAATGCCGCGCACGCGCCGGCGATCGAGGAGCAGCTCGCCGCGATCGGCCTCCATCCCCGATCGCTGATCCTCGAGCCGATGGCGCGCAACACCGCGCCGGCGATCGCGCTCGCCGCATTGGTCTGCGAACCCGACGAGGTGCTGCTGGTGATGCCGAGCGACCATGCGATCGCCGACGGCGACGCGTTTCGCGCCGCGATCGACGCCGCCGCGCCGAGCGTGGAAGACGGCTGGCTCGCCACGTTCGGCATCGCCCCCGACGGCCCCGAGACCGGCTACGGCTATATCCAGATCGGCGCCGAGATCGCGGCCGGCGTGGCGCGCGTCGAGCGCTTCGTCGAGAAGCCCGACCGCGCCGCCGCCCAGGCCTATCTCGCCGCCGGCGGCTATGCCTGGAACGGCGGAATTTTCATGTTCACCGCCGGCGCTTATCTGGCCGCGCTCGAGCGCCATGCGCCGGCGATGGCGGCGGCCGCGCGCGAGGCGATCGCGCTGGCGCGCCACGATGGCGCGCGCCTCCATCCGCAAGCCGAGGCGTTCGCGCGCTCGCCGTCCGATTCGATCGACTATGCGGTGATGGAGAAAGCCGAACGGGTCGCCGTCGTGCCCGTCGAGATGGGCTGGTCCGACGTCGGCAGCTGGGATGCGCTGCACGCGCTCGCCGCCAAGGACGGCGACGGCAACGCGCACCACGGCGAGGTCGTCGCGATCGACACGCGCAATTGCCTGATCCGCACCGACGGCCCGCTGGTCGCGGCGGTGGGCGTGTCCGACCTGATCGTCGTCGCGACCGGCGACGCCGTCCTGATCCTGCCGCGCGGCTCGAGCCAAGAGGTCAAGCGCGCGGTCGAGCGGCTCAAGCAGGAGGGCCATGTGACGCTCGATCGGCCGATCGTGAACGGTGCGCTCGATCAAGCGAGCGCGGGCTGATGGCCGCGCCGCGCTGGCCGACCGTGCTGTGGCTCGTCCGCCACGGCGAGAGCGCGGGCAATGTCGCGCGCGACGCGGCCGACAGCGCCGGGCTGCAACGCATCGAGATCGGCGGGCGCGACGTCGACGTGGCGCTGTCGGGGCGGGGCGAGGAGCAGGCCGACGCGCTCGGCCGCTGGTTCGCGGAAGGACAGGAGGACGGGCGGCCCGAGGTGATCCTCGCCTCGCCTTATGCCCGCGCGCGCGCCACGGCGGAGCGCTTCCGCGCAGCCGGAGGCGCCGACCAAGCGATCGCGATCTGCTGCGACGAGCGGCTGCGCGAGAAGGAGTTCGGCGTGCTCGACGGGCTGACCGGCGCGGGCATCCGCGCGATGATGCCCGATCAGGCCGAGTTCCGCCGGCTGCTCGGCAAATTCTATCATCGCCCGCCCGGCGGCGAGAGCTGGTGCGACGTGATCTTCCGCCTGCGCTCGCTGATGGACACGGTCTCGCTGCATCATGGCGGGCAGCGCGTGATGATCGTCGCGCATCAGGTGGTGGTGCTGTGCATGCGCTACATCATCGAGGGGCTGTCGGAAGAGGAGATCCTCGCGATCGACCGCGAGGGCGACGTCGCCAATTGCTCGATCACCGAATATCGCTTCGATCCCGCCCAGGGCCAGCACGGCGGGCTCGCGCTGGCGCGCTACAACGTCACCGCGCCGATGGAGAAGGCGCATGCGGCGGTCACCTCGGCGCCCGACGCCAAGGCGACCGGCGCATGACCGCGATCGTGCTCGACGCGGGCTGGCTGCGCGCGCATCCGCTGCCGGCGCACGAGGAGGAGACCGACAAGAACAGCCGCGGGCGCGTGCTCGCGGTCGGCGGCGCGGCGCTGGTCCCCGGCGGATTGCGGCTGACCGGCGAGGCGGCGCTGCGCGCGGGCGCGGGCAAGCTGCGCATGGCGACGATCGCCGAGGCGGCGCTGCCGCTCGGGGTGCTCGTCCCCGAGGCGGCGGTGATGGCGCTGTCGACCGACCGGGACGGCGAGATCGCCGCCGACGCCGCCGGACCGCTGATCGACGCGGCAGAGCATTGCGACGCCTTGGTATTTGGCCCCGGCATGGGCGACCGCGCGTGCGCGGCGGCGCTGACCGAGCATGTCCTCGCCACGCCGCGCGAGGGGCTGAGCATCGTGCTCGACGCGGCGGTGTGCGCCTGCGCCGGGCCGTTCGCCGAGATCCTGCGGCGCCACGACGGCCGCATCGTGCTGACCCCGCACCATGGCGAGATGGCGGCGCTGACCGGGTGCGACGCCGAGGCGATCGCCGCCGACCCGGAGCAGGCCGCGCGCGACGCCGCGGCGAAGTTCGGCGCGGTGGTGGTGCTCAAGGCGAGCCGCACGGTGATCGCACCGCCGGACGGCGAGCCCTTGCTCTATGCCGGCGGCGGCGTCGGGCTGGCGACGGGCGGATCGGGCGACGTGCTCGCCGGGATCGTCGCGGGGCTGCTGTCGCGCGGCGCGGCGCCGCTCGACGCCGCCGCGTGGGGCGTGTGGATCCACGGCGAGGCGGGCCGCCGGCTGAGCGAGCGGATCGGCCCGATGGGCTTCCTCGCGCGCGAGCTGCTGCCCGAGATCCCGTCGCTGCTGCGCGGGGTCTAGGGAGAGATCGCCGGGCACGGTAAGGCGAGCAAGGCCGCGCGCCGCGTCATCCGAGCGGGACGAGCTCGATCACGTCGAGCGTCGATTCCCAATGCGGGAACGGCAGCACCAGCCGCCAGCGGCGCGGCCCGATCCGCTCGACCGCGCCGGCCATGTCGCGCTCGGGATCGCGGCCATATTGCATCGCCATCGTCTCGTCGCTGAGCATCATCGTGCCCAAGAAGATCATCCGCGCGCCGTCCCCCGGGAACAGCAGCCCGACCGGGCGCTGCGGCCCATCGAGCTTGGCGAAGCTCAATATGTCGCCCTCGAGGCGGATCCGGCAGGTGAAGCTCGGATAATGCTGGACATCGCGGGCGCCCGGCGCCTGCGCGCCGAGCTTGGTCGCGCGGCAGCGGTAGTCGCCCTCGGGCGGGCGCGGATCGGCCAGCGCGGCGTCGGGCTGGAGCAGCGCGCCGAGCGACGCGATCTCGGCGGCGTGGCCGCTCGCCCGCGCCTTGGCCAGCGCGCTGGTCCAGGCTCCGCGCCAGTTGCGGAGGCGGCCGCGATCGGCCTCGGTCGCGACCTCGCGCCAGCTCTGCGCGGTGATCTGTGCGGCGGGGCGGCCGTGGCGGGCGCAGCCGCCCGCGAGCATGGCCAGAAGCGCGATCGCCACGACGGGTATTTTCTTCATGCCGTCAGCATGCGCCGCTTGGGCGCCGACGGCAATCGCTCACTCGGCCGTCCAGCCGCCGTCGATCGACAGGTTCGCGCCGGTGATCGCCGCCGCCTCGTCGCGGCACAGATAGAGGCCGAGCGCGGCGACCTGCTCGACGGTGACGAACTGCTTGGTCGGCTGGCCGGCGAGCAGCACGTCGTTGACGACCTGCTCGCGCGTCATCCCGCGCGCCTTCATCGTAGCGGGGATCTGGCCCTCGACCAAAGGCGTCCAGACATAGCCCGGGCTGATGCAATTGGCGGTGACGCCGAACGTCGCCGCCTCGAGCGCAACCGTCTTGGTCAGCCCGGCGAGGCCATGCTTGGCGGTGACATAGGCCGACTTGAACGGCGAAGCGACGAGCGAATGGGCCGACGCGGTGTTGACGATCCGCCCCCATCTGCGCGCCTTCATCCCCGGCAAAGCGGCGCGGATCGCGTGGAACGCCGACGACAGGTTGATCGCGATGATCGCGTCCCATTTGTCGAGCGGGAAATCCTCGACCGGCGCGACATGCTGGATGCCGGCATTGTTGATCAGGATGTCGACGCTGCCGAACGCCTTCCGGGCATCCGAGATCATCGCCGCGATCTGATCGGGCTTGGTCATGTCCGCCGCCGAATAAGCGGCACCCGCCCCGCTCGCCGCCGCGAGCGCCTGGCGCTCGGTCTCGATCGCGGCGGCGTCGCCGAAGCCGTTGATCGTCACGCTCGCGCCCTCGGCGGCGAGCGCCTTGGCGTAGCCGAGGCCGATGCCCGAGGTCGAACCGGTGATGACGGCGCTCTTGCCCTTGAGGAACATTCATCTGTCTCCGTTGTAATCGGTGAGGTCGAACGACGCCGTGCGCCCGTCGAGAATGTTGGTCGCGAGCAGGCCAGCGCGGTCGATCGTCGCCGCGATCGCCTCCCGTCCGGCCGCCCAATGCTCCTCCATCGTCCGCCGCGAGAATTCATAGTCGCGCGCGCCATGCTCCCAGCGGTTGGCGCGATAGATCAGCTGGACGAGATTGACGGCATGCTCCTCGGCGAGCGCGGTCAGCGCGACGACATCGGGATCGTCGCGCAGCTTGGCCGGAAGCTTGGCGAGCACCTTGCGGATCTGCTCGCGCTCGGCACGCAGCCGGATCAGCTGGTCGGAAATCTGGCGCGTGCGGCTCGAGAAGCGGATCTCCTTCTCGCGCGCGACGACATCCATCATCGTCTCCGGCAGCGCCGCGGCGGAGGAGAACAGATCGACCTGGAACACGAGCAGGTCGCTGTCCTGATGATCGAGCACATGGCCGAGCGGCGTGTTCGAGACGAGCCCGCCGTCCCACCAGAACCGGCCGTCGATCTCGACCGCGGGCAAGCCCGGCGGCAGCGCGCCCGACGCCATGATATGGCGCGCGTCGAGCCGCTCCTTGGCGGTATCGAAGAAATGGAGATGGCCGGAGGCCAGCTCGACCGCGCCCACCGACAGCCGCGTCGGGCCGTCGTTGAGCAGATCCCAGTCGATCAGCGCGTCGAGCGTCCGCGCCAGCGGCGCGCTGTCGTAATAGCTCAGCGTATCAGGGCTGCCCGTCGTGGCGAAGCCCGGCGGAACCGGCCGCGGGCCGAAGAAGCCCGGCACGCCGAACAGCGCGACGCCGGCGGCGGACCATTCGTGCACCACCGCGCGCAGGCGATCGCCGGGCCACAAGGGAAAGCTCGGCTGCGCTTCGCTCGTGAGATCCCAAAAGGCGCGCAGCCGCTCGACCCGGCGTTCCGGCGGATTGCCCGCGATGATCGCGGCGTTGATCGCGCCGATCGAGATGCCGGCGACCCAATCGACCTCGATCCGTGCCTCGGCCAGCGCCTCGTAAATGCCCGCCTGATAGGACCCCATCGCGCCGCCGCCTTGAAGGACGAGCGCGACCTGATCGGGCAGCGGGAGCGACGCGCGGTGCGGTTCGACGTCAGCCATGTCTCGATGCCTTATGCTGCACCGCGCAAATAAGGCTAACGCGCCCGCTTGCAACCGTCTCCCTCCCCGAACATTGTTACAGCTACACAACATCCTCGCATTGAAGGGGCCTCGCGATGCGGCTCGACGACTATCGAAGCAGCGACAATGTCGACGACCAGCGCGGCCAGAGCTTCGGCGGCGGCGGCGGGGGGCTCGGGTTGCTGTTCAGTCTGGTCGGCAGCCGCTTCGGACTCGGCGGGATCATCGTCGTCGGGCTGATCTATTTCTTCTTCGGCGGGCTGTTCGGCGGCGGCGGCGGCCAGCAGATCGCCACGCCCAACGCCGCCACGCCGGCCGGCGCCCAGTCGGCCTGCGCGGTCGACAGCGCCAGCACCTTCTCGTGCCGCGTGCTCGCCAGCACCGAGGACACCTGGACCAAGATCTTCGCCGAGCGCGGCCAGCGCTACACGCCGGCGACGCTGGTGTTCTACGGCGGGCAGGGCATGTCCGGCTGCGGCGCGGCGCAATCGGCGATGGGGCCGTTCTATTGTCCGAGCGACAACCGCGTCTACCTCGACACCAGCTTCTTCGCCGAGCTCGACCAACGCTTCCAGGCCGCGGGCGACTTCGCGCAGGCTTACGTGGTCGCCCACGAGATCGGCCACCACATCCAGTTCCTCACCGGCGTCGCCGACAAGGTGCGCGCGGGGCAGGAACGCGGCTCGACCGCCGAGGGCAATGCGCTCCAGGTCAGGATGGAGCTGCAGGCCGATTGCTATGCCGGCGTGTGGGGCGCGCGCAATCGCGACCGGCTCGACCCAGGCGACGTCGAGGAAGGCCTGCGCGCCGCCCAGGCGATCGGCGACGACACGCTCCAGCGGCAGGCCCAAGGCCGCGTCGTGCCCGAGAGCTTCACCCACGGATCCTCGGCGCAGCGGATGCAATGGCTCAAGCGCGGGCTCGACTCGGGCGATCCGGCGCAGTGCGACACGTTCGCGGCGTAACGGAGCGAGGCAAAAGCCAAAAGATGCGGCGTTGCATCGCTCGAATGGGGCCGCTACAGCGACCGCCCGGCGGGTGCGGGGCTGTAGCTCAGATGGGAGAGCGCTGCAATCGCACTGCAGAGGTCAGGGGTTCGATTCCCCTCAGCTCCACCAGCCCCGCCGAGCACCGTTGATCCGGACGATTGACCGACGGGCTGGCGCCCCGCACAGTGGATTTTATGACTTCCCCCGCCACCAGCACGTCGCGCGGGCCGGAATACCGGCTGCTCCAGTTCATGGTCGCGATGGCCTGCATCGTCCCGATCGTGACCGGAAGCGAGGGGATCGTCCGCGGCGCGGCGACGTTTCGCAGCGTCCCTGCCCCCGTCCCGGCCGACCTCGACAGCCATTTTCGCTATCTCTCGGGCATATTTCTGGTGATGGGCCTGTGGTTCGCTAGCTGCGTGCCCGACATCGGCGCGAAGGGCGCGCGCTTCCGCATGCTCGGCGCGATGGTCATCTGCGGCGGATTGGCGCGCGCCTGGTCGTGGTGGACCGTCGGCATGCCGTCGCGCGGCCACGAGCTCGGGCTGGTCATGGAACTTGGCGTGGTGCCGCTGCTGCTGCTGTGGCAGGCCAGCGTGGCGCGGCGCCAGCGGAGCATTTGACATCCCTCTCCGTTCGGGCTGAGCCTATCGAACGGGAAAATGGGCGCGACCAACCCGCCGAGGCGCTTCAGCCCTCGCCCGCGCGCTCGATGTCGGCGCCGACCGCCGACAGTTTCTCCTCGAGCCGCTCGTAGCCGCGATCGAGATGGTAGACGCGGTGGACCTGCGTTTCGCCCGCCGCGGCGAGGCCCGCGAGCACCAGGCTCATCGACGCGCGCAGATCGGTCGCCATCACCTCGGCGCCGACCAGCCCGACGACCCCGCGGACCAGCGCCGAGCGGCCGCGCACGTCGATGTCGGCGCCCATCCGCGCGAGCTCGGGGACGTGCATGTAGCGATTCTCGAAGATCGTCTCGGTCAGCAGGCTGGCGCCGTCGGCGAGCGTCAGCATCGCCATGAACTGCGCCTGCATGTCGGTGGGAAAGGCGGGGAACGGCGCGGTCGACAGCGTCAGCGCATGGAGCCCGCCGTTGGCGCTCACCCGGATCGCGTCGTCGCGCGGCTCGATCGCCAGCCCGGCCTCGCCGAGCCCGCCGAGGATCGCGGTCATGTCGTCGATGTCGGCGCCGACCAGATCGAGGCTGCCGCCGGTGATCGCCGCGGCGCAGGCATAGCTGCCCGCCTCGATCCGATCGGGCATGACGCGATAGTCGGCGCCGTGGAGACGCTCCTGGCCCTGGATCGTCAGCCGATCGCTGCCGATGCCGTCGATCTGGGCGCCCATCGCCACCAGGCAGCGCGCGAGATCGGCGATCTCGGGCTCGCGCGCGGCATTCTCGATCACGCTCTCGCCGCGCGCGAGCACCGCCGCCATCAGCGCATTCTCGGTCGCGCCGACCGACACCAGCGGGAACACGATCCGCCCGCCGCGCAGTCCCCCCGCCGGGGCGGTCGCCTTGACGTAGCCGGCGGTGATCTCGATCTCCGCGCCGAGCGCCTCGAGCGCGCGCAGGTGAAGGTCGATCGGGCGATTGCCGATCGCGCAGCCGCCGGGCAGCGACACCGTCGCCTCGCCCGCGCGCGCGACCAGCGGGCCGAGCACGAGGATCGAGGCGCGCATCTTGCGGACGATGTCGTAGGGCGCCACGGTCGAGCTGACGCGCTCGGAGCGCAGCGTCATCACCCGCCCGAAATCGGCCGGGCTGCCGCCCTCGATCATCGTCGACACGCCCAGGCCGTTGAGCAAGTGGCCGAAGCTGTCGACGTCGGCGAGGCGCGGCAGGTTGCGCAGCGTCAGCGGCGCGTCGGTCAGCAGCGCGCACGGCAGCAAAGTCAGCGCGGCGTTCTTCGCGCCCGAGATCGGCACGCGGCCCGACAGGCGATTGCCGCCGCGGATGATGATCCGGTCCATGGCCAGCGCTCTATCGCCTTCGCGCGCGCGCGCAAGCGGGCCGAGAGGCGGCTACGCCTTCTCCAGCGTGCATTGGAGCGGATGCTGGTTCTGCCGGGCGAAATCGGTGACCTGGCCGACCTTGGTCTCGGCGACCTCGTAGCTGAAGATGCCGCACACCCCGACGCCCTTCTGGTGGACGTGGAGCATCACGCGCGTCGCATCCTCGGTGCTCATCCGGAAGAAACGCTGGAGGCACAGCACGACGAATTCCATCGGCGTATAATCGTCGTTGAGCATCAGCACCTTGTAGGGCGTCGGCTTCTTGGTGCGCGTGCGCGTGCGCGTGGCGACGCCGAGGCCGGTGCCCTCGTCATCGGCCTTGCGGTTCGCCATCGCCCGGGCCGGCGGGACGGGAGGAAGGATGCTGCGCGTCATCGAAGACCGAGGATATGGCATCGCCGCGGTGCAGGGCAAGATGCCACAGCGAGGTCGAGCCCCTCCGGCACGCAAAAAAAGCGGCCGCCCCGCAGGACGGCCGCTCGTTCAGGGTTGCGCGCCAGGCTTAGAGCGAGGCGACCTTGACCTTCTCCGCGGCGACCGCAAGGCGGCTCGACAGCGGCTGGGCGATCTCGCCGGCGAGCTTCATCAGCGACTCGCTGAGCTTCGAGCTCTCGGCGACGGCCGAGTCGAACAGCGTGCGGGCGAACTCGCTCTGCAGCTGGAACAGCTCGGTCGGCGACTTGGCGCTGGCGAAGCTGCGCAGCGTGGTGCTGGCGGTCTCGAAGCTGCGCTTGCTGTAGTCGGCTGCGCCCTGGCCGAGATTCTCCGCGCCCTTGGCCGCGACGCGGCCCGAAGCGACCAGCGCCTCGACATTGCCTTTGGTGAACTCGGTCATTTCTTCGTAGAACTTCGTGCTGTTCTCGATCGCGGTCTTGGCGCGAGCATTGACGTCCCCAAAGATCGCCTGGACACGGTCGCTCGAAGCGGCGGCGTTGTTGGCGATGGTCTCGGTCGTGGTAGCCATGTCAGGTCCTTTCTTGAGTGTCTCGATGAGGGGCTCCGTCACGGCCGCGACGGCCGGCTCGACGGAGGGCACAGGCTCCGCTACGATCGCGGGAGCGGATGCCGCAGCGGGAATGACTTTGTTAGGCGCCGGAACCGCCGCGGCCCGCTTGGCCTTCTTCGCGGCCGGGGCGGCCGGCTCGGGCGCCGGGATCACCGCGGGGGCGGGATCGGGCACAAGCTCCAATTTCGGCTTCGGCTTGGTGGCGGCCGCCTTCTTGACCGATGTGCGCGTGACCCGCTTGGCACGGGCCGGGGCGACCGACTTGGACGTCTTGAGTCTGGCCATCATCCACTCCCACGAGCATGTTGCAGCGCACAAATAACCAATTTACGCTTTAATGCAAGTCAATTTTGTGCGCTGCAGCAAACACGGGCTCGGATCGCGTCACGGCCTGTCGTTGGCGAGGGCATCATCTCAGGCGGACGTAGCGGCCGGGAGCATCCTCGATCGCGGCGAGCTTGCCTTCCCCGGGGATCCGCGCGCCGGTGGCGGGAACCGTCGTCCCCGAGCGCGGCGCCAGCCACGCGCGCCAATCGGGCCACCAGCTGCCCCCGTTCTCGTCCGCGCCGGCGATGAATTCGTCGAGCGACGCCGCGGGCGCGTCGTTGGTCCAGTACTGATATTTGCCCGCGGCCGGCGGATTCACCACGCCGGCGATGTGCCCCGAGCCGGCGAGCACGAAGCGCAGCGGCCCGCGGAAGTGATCGGTGATCTTCCACACGCTTTCGGCCGGCGCGATATGATCCTCGCGCCCCGCCTGGACATAGGTCGGCTGCTTGACCTGGCGCAGGTCGATCGGCGTGCCGTCGACGGTGATCGCGCCGGGCGCGACCAGCTTGTTGTCGCGGTACATGTCCTGGAGATAGGCGCGGTGCCACTTGGCCGGCAGGTTGGTCGTGTCGCCGTTCCAGTGGAGCAGGTCGAACTGCGGATATTCCTGGCCGAGCAGGTAATTATTGACGACATAGTTCCAGATCAGGTCGCGCCCGCGCAGCAGGTTGAACGTCGCCGCCATGTAGCGCCCGTCGAGGAAGCCGCTGTCCTTCGACAGCGAATCGACCAGCGCGAGCTGCTCGTCGTCGACGAACAGGTTGAGATCGCCGGCGCGCGAGAAATCGACCTGCGCGGTGAGGAAGGTCGCGGTCTTGACCTTCTTCGCCTCGCCGCGCGCGGCGAGCAATGCGAGCGTCGCGGCGAGCGTCGTGCCGGCGACGCAATAGCCGATCGTGTGGACGCTCGGCACGTCGAGCAGATCGCGCACCGCGTCGATCGCGTCGATCTGGCCATGCACGACATAATCGTCGAGCGTGATCTCGGCCATGCTCGCGTCGGCCGACTTCCACGAAACGACGAATACCGTCAGCCCCTGCGCCACCGCCCAGCGGATGAAGCTCTTCTCCGGGCTGAGATCGAGGATGTAGAAGCGGTTGATCCACGGCGGGAAGATCAGCACCGGGCGCTTGAACACCGTCTCGGTCGTCGGGCTGTACTGGATCAGCTGGTAGAGCGGCGTCTCGCGCACGACCTTGCCCGGCGTCGTGGCGATGTTGCGGCCGACCTCGAACGCGCCGGTATCGCTGTGCGTCAGCTGGCCGCGGGCGATGTCGGCGAGCATGTGCTCGAGCCCCTTGAGCAGATTCTCGCCGCGCGTCTCGAAGGTCTTGGCGAGCACCTGCGGATTGGTCAGCGCGAAATTGGCCGGGCTCATCGCGTCGACGAACGCGCGCGTCGCAAAGCGCAGGCGATCGCGCAGCCTGTCGTCGACGCCGTCGAGCCGCTCGACCCCCTGGAGCAGATGGTCGGCGATCGTGAGATAGGTCTGGCGGATCAGGTCGAACAGCGGATTGTCACGCCATTCGGCAGCGGCGAAGCGGCGGTCCTTGTCGATCGCGGCGGGGGGCGGCGGCGCATTGGCCGGATCGATCATCCGCCGCCACAAGGCGAAGCTGTCGGCCCACAGCGACGTCTGCGCCTCGACCAGCCCCGCCGGCAGCGCGATCGGCGCGGGCGGATCGAGGGCCTGCGCCGCGGCATGCTCCATGACCAGCTGCTGCGCGCGCCCGATCACCCAGGTCCAGTGCTGCAGATCCTCGAGCGTCGCGCCGGCAATGGCTCCGACCGCCTCGACCGCGTCGTCGGCCATGATCTTCTCCCGCGTGCGGTTCGTGCCTGACAAGGGCCGCGTTTCCGGCCTATAACCGTTGCGACGGCATCATGGGCGCTTCGCGCTCCGCCGCCAAGAGGAACCCGGAAGGCTCGCCATGTCCGAAGATTTCTACCGTATCCGCCGGCTGCCGCCCTATGTCATCGCCGAGGTCAATGCGATGCGGGCGACGGCGCGCGCGAGCGGCGAGGACATCATCGATCTGGGCATGGGCAATCCCGATCTGCCCCCGCCGCAGCACGTGATCGACAAATTGTGCGAGGTCGCGCGCAAACCCGATGCGCACGGCTATTCGGCGTCGAAAGGCATCGCCGGGCTGAGGAAGGCGCAAGCGGGCTATTACAAGCGCCGCTTCGGCGTCGATCTCGATCCCGACCGCGAGGTCGTCGTCACGCTCGGCTCGAAGGAGGGGCTCGCCAACCTCGCCCAGGCGATCACCGCGCCGGGCGACGTCGTGCTCGCGCCCAATCCGTCCTACCCGATCCATACCTTCGGCTTCATCATCGCCGGGGCGACGATCCGCTCGATCCCGACGACGCCCGACGAGCGATTCTTCGAATCGCTCGAGCGCGCCGTCCGCTTCACCGTGCCCAAGCCCTCGGTGATGGTGATCGGCTATCCTTCGAACCCGACCGCCGACGTCGCCGATCTGGCCTTCTACGAGCGCGTCGTCGCCTTCGCCAAGGAGCATCAGATCTGGGTGCTCAGCGACCTCGCTTATTCGGAAATCTATTTCGACGGCGTGCCGACCCCGTCGATCCTCCAGGTGCCGGGCGCCAAGGACATCGCGGTCGAGTTCACCAGCATGTCCAAGACCTACAGCATGGCCGGCTGGCGGATGGGCTTCGCGGTCGGCAATCCGACGCTGATCGCGGCGCTGACGCGCGTCAAATCCTACCTCGATTATGGCGCGTTCACGCCGATCCAGGCGGCCGCGGTCGCCGCGATCAACGGCCCGCAGGATATCGTCGAGCAGAACCGGATGCTCTACAAGCGGCGCCGCGACGTGCTGGTCGAAAGCTTCGGCCGCGCCGGCTGGGACATCCCCTCCCCGCGCGCGAGCATGTTCGCCTGGGCGCCGCTGCCGCCCGCGCTGGCGCATTTGGGGAGCCTCGAGTTCACCAAGCAATTGCTGACCCACGCGCAGGTCGCGGTCGCGCCCGGCGTCGGCTATGGCGAGGACGGCGAGGGCTTCGTGCGCATCGCGATGGTCGAGAACGAGCATCGCATCCGCCAGGCGGCGCGCAACGTGAAACGCTATCTCCAGTCGATGGGCGTCAACGCGGTCGCCAAGACGGCAAGCTGAACCTGCGGCGACGAGCCGTTCAGGCTGGTGCCAGCGCGCTGCGCCCAAACGACCTTCGTCCGGGCAACCTTGCCCCGATTCGCGCATTGTGCCCGGACTTCAGGACGTTCGAGGAGAGACAAGATGAAAAACTATATGCTGGCGGCGGTCATGGCCGCCACTTCGGCGATCCCGATAACGTCGTCCGCCACCGCTCAATCGCACGACACGCGCGAAGCGGCGCGCGAATATCGCGAACAGCGCCGCGAACTGCGCGATGCTCAAGCCTACGGCAACCGCCGCGACGTGCGCGAAGAGCGGCGCGACGTCCGTGAGGCGCGTCAGGATCTGCGGCAGAGCCAGCGCCGCGACTGGCGGACCTATCGCAATTACGACTACAACCGCCCCGCGGTGCGCGGCCAGGCGTATTACGCGGACCAATATTATCGCGACGGCCGCTATTACCAGGAGCGCCGCTTGAGCCGCAACGACCGGATCTATCGCGGCAACGACGGACGCTATTATTGCCGCCGCAGCGACGGCACGACGGGCCTGATCATCGGCGGCGTCGCCGGCGGCCTGATCGGCAACGCCCTCGACAACGGCCGCTCGTCGCTGCTCGGCACCTTGCTCGGCGCGGGCACCGGAGCGTTGCTCGGCCGTGAGGTCGATCGCGGCGGCGTGCGCTGCCGCTAAGGCTTGCCCTTCCCCTCCCGCCGTGCCAGCGGACGCCGGCATGGCGGGAGGACATTCCATGACACAGCCGCTGCGCATCGCGCTGGCCGGGCTCGGGACCGTCGGCGCGGGGGTGATTAAGCTGCTCGACACGAACCGCGCGCTGATCGAACGCCGCGCAGGCCGGCCGATCGAGATCGTCGCCGTATCCGCGCGCGACCGCATTCGCGATCGCGGGGTCGATGTGGCGCGTTTCGATTGGGTCGACGACGCCTCGACGCTCCACGTCCGCGACGACGTCGACGTCGTGGTCGAGCTGATCGGCGGCGCCGACGGGCCGGCGCTCGTCCTCGCGCGCGCGACGCTCGCCGCGGGCAAGGCGTTCGTCACCGCCAACAAGGCGATGATCGCGCATCACGGCCTCGAGCTTGCGGCGGCCGCCGAGCAGGCCGGCGCCGCGCTCAAATATGAAGCGGCGGTGGCCGGCGGCATCCCGGTAATCAAGGGGCTGCGCGAGGGCGCGGCGGCGAACGAGATCGGGCGCGTCTACGGCATTCTCAACGGCACCTGCAATTATATCCTGACGACGATGGAGGCCGAGCAGCGCGACTTCGCCGAGGTGCTCGGCGAGGCGCAGCGGCTGGGCTATGCCGAGGCCGATCCGGGCTTCGACATCGACGGCATCGATGCCGCGCACAAGCTGTCGATTCTCGCCAGCCTCGCCTTCGGCACCGCGCTCGATTTCGCCGCGGTCGCGATCGCCGGCATCCGCCATGTCATCGCCGCCGACATCGCCGAGGCGGCCGCGCTCGGCTATCGCGTCCGCCTGGTCGGGCTGGCTGAAGCCGGATCCCGCGGGCTGTTCCAGCGCGTCCACGCCTGCCTGGTGCCGCAGGACCATCCGCTCGCGCATGTCGCCGGATCGTTCAACGCGGTCGTCGCCGAGGGCAATTTCGTCGGACGGCTGCTGTTCGAAGGGCGCGGCGCGGGCGAGGGGCCGACCGCGTCCGCAGTGGTCGCCGACCTGATCGACATCGCGCGCGGCGAATATGGTCCGGCCTTCGCCATGCCCGTCGCGAGCCTCGTCCCCCTTGCGTCCGCGGCCGCCGGCGAGCGCCGCGGCCGGGCCTATCTGCGCTTCGCTGTCGCCGACCGGCCCGGCGTGCTGGCCGAGATCACCGCCGCGATGCGCGACGCCGGCGTGTCGATCGCGAGCATGATCCAGCGCGGCGCGAGCGAGGACGGCACGGTATTGCTCGTCATCGTCACCCACGAGGCGCCCGAGCGCAGCGTCTGCGACGCGCTCGACCGGCTCGACGGGTCGCCGAGCCTGATCGGCAAGCCGATGCTGATGCATATCCTCGACGTCTGATCACTGCTCTGGCCGCATCGCGACATTCTCGACATCGTCATACTCCCGGCCTAACCGGCCGCAACCCGCAAAGGACGTCAGCCACATGGTCACCGCAAGCAAGGCGCTCGATCGCGTCCTCGTCCTCGAGATGGTCCGCGTGACCGAGGCGGCGGCGATCGCCGCGTCCAAGCTGATCGGCCGCGGCGACGAGAAGGCGGCCGACGCGGCGGCGGTCGAGGCGATGCGCGTGGCGTTCAACGATCTCGAGTTCGACGGCACCGTGGTGATCGGCGAGGGCGAGCGCGACGAGGCGCCGATGCTCTATATCGGCGAAAAGGTCGGCGCGGCGCAGGGCACCGGCCCCAAGATCGACATCGCGCTCGACCCGCTCGAGGGGACGACGATCACCGCCAAGGGCGGGCCCAACGCGCTCGCCGTGCTCGCGATCGCCGAGCAGGGCGGGCTGCTCAACGCGCCCGACGTCTATATGGACAAGCTCGCGATCGGCGCGGGCTATCCCGAGGGCACGGTCAGCCTGGCCAGGACGCCGACCGAGAACGTCCACGCGCTCGCCGCGGCCAAGGGCGTCGCACCCGACGAGATCATCGCCTGCGTGCTCGATCGGCCGCGTCACGACAAGCTGATCGCCGAGCTGCGCGCGATCGGCTGCGGCATCATCCTGATCCCCGACGGCGACGTCGCCGGGGTGATCGCGGTGAGCAATCCGGCGACGACGATCGACATCTATCTCGGCTCGGGCGGCGCGCCCGAAGGCGTGCTCGCCGCCGCCGCGCTGCGCTGCACCGGCGGCTTCTTCGAGGGCCGGCTGCTGTTCCGCAACGACGACGAGAAGGAGCGGGCGCGCAAATGGGGCGTGACCGATCTCGACCGCATCTATCGGCTCGAGGAGCTCGCCAAGGGCGACGTGATCTTCGCCGCGACCGGCGTGACCGACGGCTCGCTGCTCGCCGGCGTCAAGCGCCTCAAGGGCGGGCTGATGACGACCGAGAGCGTGGTCATGCGCGCGTCGAGCGGCACCGTCCGCTGGGTCAAGGGCGAGCATCACAAATAGGCCTTGTTCCTCGTCATCCCGGCGAACGCCGGGATCCACGGCTACGGAACGGCTGGAATCGCGAGCGGACGCTGCCCATGGATCCCGGCTTTCGCCGCGATGACGACGAGCAGTCCCCATCTCCTCTGGCGCGCCGCAACCGGGCCCCCTATCACTCCGCCATGGACGGGACGGGGATCACCAGGCGCAAGCTGATCGTCGGCGGCGGCGCCGGTATCGGACTGGTTCTCGCATATGCCGCGTGGCCGCGCAGCTATCGGCCGAACCTGACCGCCGCGCCGGGCGAAAGCCTGTTCGACGCCTTCCTCAAGATCGGCGAGGACGGCCACGTCACCGTCGTCGTGCCGCAGGCCGAGATGGGCCAGGGGGTCTACACCGCGCTGCCGCAGATCCTCGCCGACGAGCTCGGCGCCGACTGGCGCACCGTCGCGGTCGAGCCCGCGCCGATCAATCCGCTCTACGCCAATGATTTCCTGGCCAGGGAGGGGATGGCGGAGAAGCTGCCGGGCTTCCTTCAGGGCGTCGGCGGGTGGGCGGCGCACCAATATGCGCTGCGCGCGACGCTGATGATCACCGGCGGCTCGTCCTCGGTGCGCGGCTTCGAGGGCAAGCTGCGCGCGGCGGGTGCCGCGGCGCGGACGATGCTGTGCATGGCCGCGGCCAAACGCTGGGAGGTCGACTGGCGCGCGTGCGATACCGAGGACGGCTTCGTCACCCGCGGCCCCGAGCGGCTGCGCTTCGGCGCGCTGGCCGCCGACGCTGCCGCCATGACCCCGCCGGCCGAGCTACCGCTGCGCGCGCCGGCCGAACGCAAGCTCTCGGGCAAGTCGCTGCCGCGGCTCGACCTGCCGGCCAAGATCGACGGCTCGGCGCGCTTCGCCGGCGACGTGCGGCTGCCCGACATGGTGTTCGCCGCGGTCCGCCAGGCGCCGTTCGGCGACAGCCGGCTGGTCAGGGTCGACAAGGCCGCGGCCGATCGCATCCCCGGGGTGGTCGCCGTGTTCGAGAACCCCGGCTGGATCGCCGCGACCGCCGCGTTCAGTTCCGTGACTTCGGCCGGCGTGAAACG
>CAXTMX010000025.1:25671-31871 GCA_964245585.1 uncultured Sphingomonadaceae bacterium
GCCGCGGCGAAGACCGCGGCCACGAAGAAGACGGCGACGAAGCCGGCCACGGGTTCGCCGTTCACGGTCAATCGGGTCAGCGGCTCGGTCGCGCTCACGCGGCCGACGAGTTGGATCGCCGCGACCGCGACCAACTGGTGGGCGGCCAACCGCGCGCTCGACGCGCTCGCCCCGCGCTTTGCGACCGACGGCCCGGTGCCCGACAGCGCCGCGATCGCCAAGGCGCTGCGCACCGCGCTCGACGGCGACGGCACGCGCTTCGCTGCAGCGGGCGATATCGACGCGGCGCTCGCCGGCGCGGCGTCGCTCGCGCAGGAATATTCGGTCGGCTTCGCCGCGCACGCCGCGATCGAGCCGATGGTGGCGACCGCGCGCGTCGGCGGCGACCGGCTCGAGCTGTGGATGCCGACGCAGGCGCCCGCCTTCGCCCGCGCGGCGGTGGCGCGCGCGACGGGGCTGAGCGAATCGCAGATCACGATCTATCCGATGCTGCTCGGCGGCTCGTTCGGCGCCAAGCTCGAGGCGGACGCGGCGTGCCAGGCGGCGATCCTGGCGCGGCACAGCAAGCGCCCCGTGCAGCTGATGTGGTCGCGCACCGAGGACCTGCTCCACGATCGCTTCCGCCCGCCCGCCTTGGCCCGCATGCGCGCGCGGATGGGGCCGGGCGGCCGCCTGCTCGGCTGGCATGCGCGGATCGCCGTGCCGTCGACCGCCGGCGAGACGCTGCGGCGGCTCGATACGGGCAAGCCGGGCGAGAACCGCGCCGAGGCGCTCGCGGTCGAGGGCGGGGCCCCGCCTTATGCGATCCCGGCGTTCGCGATCGATCACCACCCCGCCGCGATCGGCGTCGCGACCGGCGCGTGGCGATCGGATGCGCACAGCTATACCGCCTTCTTTTCCGAATGCTTCGTCGACGAGCTGGCCGCGCAGGCGGGGATCGACCCGCTGTCGTTCCGCATGCAATTGCTCGGCGACGCGCCGCGGCTCGCGCATTGCCTGTCGACCGCGGCGGCGCTCGGCGGCTGGGAGGGCGGCGGTGCCGGCACGAGCCAGGGCCTCGCCTGCCACAGCTGCTTCGGCAGCCATGTCGCGATGCTGGCCGAGGTCCATGTCGATACCGATCAGCGGGTGAGGGTTGATCGCGTCGTCGCGGTGGTCGATTGCGGGCGGATGATCAATCCCGAGATCGTCCGCCAGCAGATCGAGGGCGGCATCTTGTTCGGGATGGCGGCCGCGCTCGGCGGCGAGATCGGCGTCACGCGGGGGCTGGTCGACGCACGCGATCTCGCCTCGCTGCGCCTGCCGCGGCTCGCCGACTGCCCCGAGATCGTGGTCGAGCTGGTGCGCAGCGCGGCGCCCCCCGGCGGCGTCAGCGAGATCGCGGTGCCGCCGATCGGGCCGGCGATCGCCAACGCCTTGTTCGCCACCACCGGCCGGCGCATGCGCGATCTGCCGATCGCGTTGGGCGCCTGACATGGCGGCCCTCGCCCCGATCGCCGCTTTCGCCAGAAGGCAGGCGCTCAAGCTCACCGCGCGCTGGGCGGCCAAGCCCGAGCCGCCGACGCCGACCGGGCGGATCGGCGTGCTGCTGATCAATCTCGGCACCCCCGATGCGGCCGACGTCGGCGCGGTGCGGCGCTATCTCGCGCAATTCCTGTCCGACCGGCGGGTGGTCGAGCTGCCGCCCCTAATCTGGCAGCCGATCCTGTGGGGCGCGGTGCTGACGACGCGGCCGAAGAAGTCGGCCGAGGCCTATGCCCAGGTGTGGCGCGCCGATGGATCGCCGCTGGCCGCGATCACCGCGCAGCAGGCCAAGGCGCTGGCTGGGCGCTTCGGCGCCAACGTGCTCGTCGATTTCGCGATGCGCTACGGCCGGCCGGGGATCGCCACGCGGATCGGCGCGCTGCGCACCGCGGGCTGCGACCGTATCCTAATCGCGCCGCTCTATCCGCAATACTGCGCGGCAACGACCGCGACCGCGAACGACGCGGTGTTCGAGACGCTCGCGGCGATGCGGCGCCAGCCGGCGATCCGGACGCTACCGCCTTATTACGCCGATCCCGCCTATATCGCCGCGCTCAAGGCTTCGGTCGAGACGCAGCTCGCGACGCTCGAATTCAAGCCGCAGGCGCTGGTGGCGAGCTTCCACGGCATGCCGCAGCGCACCGCCGACCTGGGCGATCCCTATTACCGCCACTGCCACGATACCGCGCGGCGGCTGGCGCAGGCGCTGGACCACGAGCTGATCGTGGCGTTCCAGTCGCGCTTCGGGCGCGCCGAGTGGCTTGGCCCGGCGACCGACGACACGCTTGCCGCGCTGCCCGGCAAGGGCGTGCGGCGGGTCGCGGTGTTCGCGCCCGGCTTCGCCGCCGATTGCCTCGAGACGCTTGAGGAGATGGCGCTGCGCGGACGCGACACCTTTCTCGCCGCGGGGGGCGAGCAGTTCGCCTATCTGCCTTGTCTCAACGCCAGCACGCCCGGCATCGACATGCTGGTCACGCTGCTCGCGCGCGAACTTGAAGGCTGGCGCACGGACGCTTAGGCTGGCTCGATAAAAGAGGAGAGGTACATGGCTCGGGTTGCGATCGTCACCGGGGGAACGCGCGGCATCGGCGAGGCGATCAGCGTCGCGCTGAAAGAGCTCGGCATGACCGTCGCCGCCAATTATGCCGGCAACGCCCAGCGCGCGGCGGACTTCACGGCAAGGACCGGAATCAAGGCGTACCAATGGGATGTCGCCGATTTCGGCGCCTGCCAGGAGGGCGCGAAGCAGGTCGAGGCCGAGCTTGGGCTGGTCGACGTGCTGGTCAACAACGCCGGGATCACCCGCGACGGCGTATTGCTCAAGATGAGCTACGACGACTGGAAGGCGGTGATCGACACCAATCTCGGCGGCTGCTTCAACATGGCCAAGGCCGTGTTTCCAGGCATGCGCGCGCGCGGCTGGGGGCGAATCGTCAACATCGGCTCGATCAACGGCCAGGCCGGCCAATATGGCCAGGTCAATTACGCCGCGGCCAAATCGGGCATCCACGGCTTCACCAAGGCGCTGGCGCAGGAGGGCGCCAAGGCCGGCGTGACGGTCAACGCGATCGCGCCCGGCTATATCGACACCGACATGGTCGCCGCCGTGCCCCCCGACGTGCTCGCCAAGATCGTCGCCAAGGTGCCCGTCGGCCGGCTCGGCCAGGCGAGCGAGATCGCGCGCGGCGTCGCCTTCCTGTGCGGCGAGGAGGGCGGGTTCGTGACCGGATCGACGCTGTCGATCAACGGCGGGCAGCACATGTATTGACCGGCGCCGGCTGATGGCCGGGCCGGTCAAGCGCTCGGTGATGATCGCCGGGCACAGCACCTCGGTGACGCTCGAGCCGATCTTCTGGGATGCGCTCGGCGCTGCGGCGCGCGAGGCGGAACTCCCGCTCAACGCGCTGATCGCGCGGATCGATGCTGCGCGCGTCGAGCAGCACGATCCGGTCAATCTGGCCAGCGCGATTCGCGTGTGGCTGTTCAGCCGCGCGTGCGGACGGAGCCCTGATGAGAAAGGTTCTCAATAGCTGTTGACTCTGCGAATTGTTCGCAATAGCTCCCTCGTCGAATTATCTGGGGGACGATATGATTGTGGAACGGAGCAATTCGCCCGCCTTTCTGGCGCTGTCCTGCATCGGCTTCATCGCTTCGGCGACCGGCGCGAGCGCGGTTCACGCGCAGGCGCAGCCGGGCAAGGCCGACGAAAAAGCGGTCGAGCTGCAAGGCGTGACGGTGACCGACACCGCGATCGTCGACGACCTCAAGGTCGACCGCGTCGAATCGCCGAAAGCGACCGCGCCGCTGCTCGATACGCCGCAGACGATCACCGTGATCAGCAACCAGACGATCCGCCAGCAGAACCTGCTGACCCTGCGCGACGCACTGTCGATCATCCCCGGCATCACCTTCGGCGCAGGCGAAGGCGGCGGCGGGTTCGGCGACAGCATCAACCTGCGCGGCTTCCCCGCCAACGGCGACATCACGCAGGACGGCGTGCGCGACAGCGCGCAATACACCCGCAGCGATCCGTTCGATACGCAGCAGATCGAGGTCTATAACGGCGCCAACTCGGTGTTTAACGGATCGGGCTCGGTCGGCGGGACGATCAATCTGGTGTCGAAGACGCCGCAGGCCTCCGACCTCACCGTCCTCAACGCCGGGATCGGCACCGACGACTATTACCGCGCGACGGCCGACGCCAACCATGGGCTGTCCGACAGCGTCGCGGTCCGCCTCAACGCGATGATCCACCGCAACGACGTGCCCGACCGCGCGGTCGAGCGGTTCAAGCGCTGGGGCATCGCGCCGTCGGTGACGTTCGGCATCGACGGGCCGACCCGGCTGACATTGGCCTATTTCCACCAGGAGGACGACAATACGCCGCAATATGGCGTGCCTTATTTCTATCTCGGCGGCGGCGTCCCCGACGAGGTCGATACCAAGGCCTATTACGGCTATCGCAATATCGACCGCCAGCGGATCAACGTCGACCGGCTGACGGCGACCTTCGCGCACGATTTCAGCGACACGATCTCGCTGCGCAACCTCGCGCGCTACCAGGATGTCCGGCAGACCACGGTCGCCAGCCAGCCGCAGGGCACCTTCTGTCTCGCCAGCACCGGCCTGACCCCGACAGGAGGGGTGTGTGCGACGACGGCGGCGGCAGCGACGGTCGTCGCCGTGCCGGGCGGCAGCGTGACGACGGTGCCCGCGACCGTGGCGATCACCGTCCCGCGCGGCTATTTCCTGCCCAGCGGGCGAGGCGTCTACCGCGACACGACCAACAAGCTCGCCTACGACCAGCTCGACCTGCGCGCCGAATTCAAGACCGGCGGGATCGCCCATACGTTGACGCTCGGCGCGTCCGCATTGTGGGAGAAGTTCGCGCTCGCCAACGGCAGCGTGCTGCGCAACGCCGACGGATCGAACCCGTTCGATGCCGCTACGGCGACGCGCCACCAGCCGTTCATCAACATCGCCGATCCCGGCAGCGTGATCGTTCCGCCAGGCGGCAACCCGGCCGAGTTCGGCAGCAATCTCTACACCGGGCCCTATAACGTCACTCTCACCGGGGCGACCGAAGGCGAGCAGACCAGCTACGCCGTCTATCTGTTCGATACCGCCAAGCTCGGCGAGCGGTTCGAGCTCAACGCCGGACTGCGCTGGGAAAAGGTCGACGGCGACAGCCGGGCCGACGTGATCGCCGTGCCGGCCGCCGGCGGCGCCGGCGTGCTCGTCCCCGGAGCGCGCTTCGACAATAAGGACACGCTGTTCTCCTATCGCTTCGGCGCGGTCTACAAGCCCGTCCCGAACGCCAGCATCTATCTCGCCTACGGCAATTCGAAGACGCCTTCCAAGGCCACCGTCAACGGCGCGTGCAGCGGCACGGGCGTGGCGCAGAACTGCAACGTCAAGCCCGAGCAGGCGCGCAACTATGAGGCGGGCATCAAGTGGGACGTGCTCGCCGGCGTGCAGCTGACCGCCGCGGCCTTCCGCAATGAGCGCAACGGGTTCCGCGTGACCTCGAACGAACCCGGCATCCCGGACCAGGTGCTGGAGGGCCGCTCGCGCGTCGACGGGATCGCGCTCGGCGCGAGCGGGCGGATCACCCCGGAGTGGCAGATCTTTGCTAATTACACTTATCTCGACAGCAAGGTCCTGCAGAGCGTGTCGAACTTCTGCTTGGCCAATCCGAGCACGGCCTGCGGCAACACCGCCGCCATCCGCGATCCGCTGCGCGGCAACCTGCTGACCAGCACGCCCAAGCATTCAGGCAGTCTGTTCACCACCTATCTGTTCCCCTTCGGGCTGCAGCTCGGCTACGGCCTGACCTATCAAGGCAAGTTCCTCGTCGCCAACAGCTCGCTCCCGGCCAATCTCGTCGGAATACGCTTTCCCAAGGCCGACGACTATCTACTGCACCGATTGTTCGTATCGTATGAAGTGCGCGAAGGGCTAACCGCGCAGCTCAACATCCAAAACCTGACCAATGAGCGCGCCTATACCCGTGTCCGCACCAGCGCGAACGGATGGGCGACGCCGCTCGATGGCCGATCGGCAGTGCTGAGCCTCGCCTACAGCTTTTGATCGGTTCGTTGCAATTGCTTCGCATTACGAATTAGGATAGACGAGCGTCGTCGCAGCGACGGGCCACAGGGGATGATGATGCTCGC
>CAXTMX010000026.1:0-16452 GCA_964245585.1 uncultured Sphingomonadaceae bacterium
TGATGGACTGGGGGCTGCTCGGCTATTGGCTCGGCGAGCGGCTGCAGGAGGCGATCCCGGTCGTCACCGGCCTCAAGAAGACCGGCGAGCTGCGCAAGCTGAAGCATTTCGGCGCGGCGGCGGCGACCTCGGGCGGGGTCGAGATGTATCACATCCCCGGCATGACGCCCGAGGCGACCAGCTTCGAGGCCGCGACCGGCGGACGCGCGCCGCAGGAGGTGCTCCGCTATGGCGCCGCCGAGCGGCGCGAGGCTTACGACCACCTCAACAACGCGACGGACGAGAACGTCGACTTCATCGTGCTGGGCTGCCCGCACAATTCGCTCGACCAGTTGCGGCTGATCGTGCGGCGGCTGGACGGGCGCAAGGTCAGCGCGAATACCGACCTATGGATCTTCACCCCCAACGCCATCCGTTCGGTCGCCGACCGGATGGGCTGGACCGAGACGCTGACCCGTGCCGGCGCGAAACTGATGTCGGACAGTTGCGTCGCGCTCAGCCGCGTCTCGCCCGAGGGCGTCCGCACCGTCGCCACCGACAGCTGCAAGCAGGCGCATTACCTGCCGGCGACGCATGGGTACGGGACCTGGTTTGGTACCGTGGAGGAATGTATCGACAGCGCGGTCGCGGGCCGCTGGCAGGGCGGCCTGCATTGAGCGAGGCGTTCACCCTGCGTGGCCGGCCCGTGGTCGGCGGCGTCGCCGAGGGGCTCGCTTTGGTCACGCGCGACACGATCTCCGGCTTCGGCGGGATCAATCCCAAGACCGGCGAGATCACCGAGCGGCGCCACGAGCTGGTCGGCCAGTCGTTCAAGGGCCGCATCCTGGTATTTCCCGGCGCCAAGGGCTCGTCGGGCTGGGCCAGCAACTTCCAGGCGGCGCGGCTGGCCGGCGCCGCCCCCGCGGCGATGCTGTTCAATATCATGACGACGAAGATCGCACTGGGGGCGATCGTGATGCGGGTGCCGGCCGTCACCGATCTCGATCAGGATCCGATCGCGGTCATCCGCTCGAACGATTGGGTGCGGGTCGACGGCGACCGCGGCCTCGTCGAGGTGCGACGCGGCTGATCGACCGCGCACCCGGCGCTCCGCCGGCACATGCTTCGCTGCTTTGCCACGTTGATCCGCCAATCCGTTTTCGGCTAACCCACGGCATGACCCGCGCCGCATCCTTGGCCCAGCAGCCGCGCTATCAGCTAATCAAGAAGGACATTCTCAGCCGGATCCATTCCGGAGAGCTCAAGCCGGGCGACCGGCTGGAGTCGGAAAACGAAATCGGGAGCAGCTACGGCGTCTCGCGGCTGACCGCCCAACGGGCGCTGCGCGAATTAGTGAGCGAGGGGCTGGTCCGCCGCGTCCAGGGCTCGGGCTCTTTCGTCGCGCCGGTGTCGTCCGCCTTTTCGCTGATCGAAGTGCGCGACCTCGTCGAGGAAATCCGCGCCCGCGGCGGCGTACCCCGCTCGGACGTCCTGATCCAGCGCCGCTGCATCCCGCCGCCGAAGGTGCTCGAACTGCTCGAATTCGCGGACGGCCAGGAAGTGTTCCAGGCCCAGATCGTTCAGCTGATGGACGACATTCCCGTCGCCTTAGAGGAGCGGTTCGTTCATCCCGAGGTCTTCACCGATTTCCTGGAACAGGATTTCACGGCCGCCAGCGTGTTCCGCTATCTGTCGACCCGCTCGGTACTGGGCGAGATCGAGAATGTCGTCTCCGCCGTCCTGCCCGATCGCCGCACCGGCCAGCTGCTCGAAATCGCCGCAGGGGAGCCCTGCATTCTTCTCCAGCGCCGCAACTGGTGGCGCGGTCGTCCCATAACCCTCACGCGCATCACCTATGCCGGCCAGCGCCAGGCGCTCGCTAGCCGTTACAAGCCGTTCGGCGCCCAGCGGCCCTAGGCTGCGCGCACGCCGCCCCAGATGTCGGTCGCGGTCTCGACGACCAAAGCGAGCTTGCGCTTCTCGTCGTCGAGGGTGATGACGTTCCCCTCGACCACGCTCGCGAAGCCGCACTGCGGGCTGATCGCCAGCTGGTCATGCGGCACATATTGCGCCGCTTCGTCCACCCGGCGCTTGAGGTCGTCCTTGTCTTCAAGGCGGCCGTGCTTGGTCGTCACCAGGCCCAGTACCACCGCCTTGCCTGGCGCGATCCGGGACAGCGGGGCAAATCCGCCAGACCGTTCGTCGTCATATTCGAGGAAGAAGCTGTCGGCCGCCAGCCGCGGATAGACCGCGTCGGCGATACGGTCGTAGGCCCCTTCCGAAATCCATGACGAGCGCGAATTGCCGCGGCACAGATGTACCCCGATCCGCGTGTCCGCGCGGGCATCGCGCACGCAGTCGTTGAACAAGTCGACGTAGCGGTCGAGCAGCGCGTCGGGCTCGTCGCCCTGCCGCTCGAGGCTGGCGCGGAGCCGGTCCGAAAGGAAATAGGTCAGCAAGGGGTCGTCGATCTGGACGTAGCGGCAGCCCGCCTCTTCCAGCGCCGCGATCTCGGCTCGGTAGAAGGCGGCGACGTCGGCGAAGAAGCCGTCCATGTCGGGATAGGCGTCGGCCGCGACGTTGCGCCGTCCGCCGTGGAAATGCATCCGCGTCGGCGACGGCAGGGTGATCTTGGGCGTCCGGCTGGTGGCATCGCGCACGACCGCGAAATCGTCGACGCTGATCGGCGCGTCGTGGGTGATCCGCGCGGTCGTGCGCACGTCCTTCGGCACATAGCTCCACGGCACGTCGCCGGCGTTGGTGAAGCCGTCGTTGTCGCCTTCGTGGATCTCCACGCCGGGGATGCGGGCGATAAAGTCGATCCACCAATTCTCGCGGCGGAACTCGCCGTCGGTCACCGCCTCCAATCCGAGCGATTCCTGCAGCGCCACCACGTCGCGGATCGCCGCGTCTTCGGCGGTGCGCAGCCCCGCCGCGTCGAGCCGGTGTTGACGGTGCATCTCGCGGGCTTCCAGCAGCTCGGGCGGGCGGAGCAGGCTGCCGACCTGATCGGCGCGGAAAAAGGGCTTTGACGACGGCATCGGCTAGATCTCCTCCACGGACGCCGCCGCGTTAGCAGTCTGGCGCGCGCTGGCAATATGTAATTACAACTTGACTCGACCGGTCCCGCCCGCCGATGGCCGGCGATGCGACAGCGAAGGAAAGGCGCGCGATGAGCGGTGGCATAGTCAAGCGGCGGTTGACCGAGCTGGGCCTGCAGCTGCCCCCGCCGCTGGTGCTGCCGAGCGCGAACCGGACGAGCGCGGTGCGGGTCGGTCAAATGCTTTACGTCAGCGGCCACGGCGCGGCGCTGCTGGAAGACGAGAGCGTCGCGCGGCGGGGGCGCGTGCCCGACGAGGTGAGCGAGGCCGAGGCCTATCGCACCGCCCGCGCGCTGGCGCTCAAGCTGATCGCGACGGTCGAGCACCATCTCGGCGATCTCGACCGTGTCGCTCGGGTGGTGAAGCTGCTGGGCCTGGTCAACGCCGATCCCGATTTCGAGCGGCACAACAAGGTCATCGACGGCGCTTCGGACCTGCTGTTCGAGGTGTTCGGGCCCGAACGGGGACAGCATGCCCGTTCGTCGATGGGGGTGAGCGGCCTGGTCGCGCGGCAGCCGGTGGAGATCGAGGCCGTAATCGCGGTCGGCGACTGACGGCACGATGTCCGGAGCGTCCGCTGTGAATTGCGCCCATTCCCTTGCCCGTGAAGACACGCGCGTCACGGGCTGGCTGTGATCGTCTATCGGCCCCACGTCGGCGAAGCGGACGGGGCGGTGCTGACGCCTGACCTCATCCTGTCGTCGCTTGCCGTGCGGCTGCCGGGCCGGCCGCCGCTGCCGGTGCCGATCGCGCGCCTCGCTTTCGGCGATCGCTTGCAGGAATACGCCGGGAGGATCGTGACCTTCGCCGGTTTCGCGCTGATCGCCGCATCGCGCGGCCCGTTGATCGCGCCTGCCGCGATCCACGCCGACCGGGCGGCGCTGGCCGACGATCCCCAATTGGCGTTGCGCGCCTGCTCGCAAATGCTTGCCCGCGAGGCGTGGCGGCTGGCATCGCCCGATGCCTGGTCGCTCGAGACCGCCGGCGATCCGGTGCCGCTCGCCCCGCTGATCGCCGAACTGCCGCAGCCCGCCGCCGAGCAGGTGGTGCTGGTGGCGATCGACGCGCCGCCGACGCCCCACCCGGTCGCGATACGGGGACCGCTCGGCCGCCTGGTACTGCGGTACGCGATAGAGGAGATCGGCGCGTGAGCGGGGTGGCGGTCTACGCCGCCTCGGTCGGCCACGCCGTCTGGTTCAGCGACGACCGCGGCGAGCGATGGCACCGCCCCCACACCCCTGTCGGCGGCCTCTACAACGAAGCGCGCGCCTGGTCGCTGTCGGTGCATCCGGAGCGGCCGGGGGAGGTCTGGACCGGCACCGATCAGGGACTGTATCGCTGGCGGGAGGCAGACCAGCGGTGGCAGTTCGTGTCGTCGCCGATGGACGGCCTGCACGTCCTGAAAGTCGCGCAGGCGCCGCACAATCCGCGCTGGCTGGTGGCGGGGACGCGGCCGGCGGCGCTGTTCATCAGCCGCGACGACGGTGCGAGCTGGACGCGCTCGCCGCTGCCGGTCGAGGCGGAATGCGACTTTATCAACACGCCGCGCGTCACCTCGATCCAGTTCGATCCGGTCGACCGCGAAGCCTTGTGGGTCACCGTCGAGATCGCCGGCATTTTCCGCAGCCGTGACGGCGGCGCGAGCTGGGTAAAGCTGGTCGAAGGCTTGCGCGATCCCGACGCGCATAATCTGGTGGTCTTCGACCGCGGCCGCGGTCGCGAGATCCTTGCCTCGACCGAGGCCGGCCTGCATCGCAGCGACGACGACGGCGACAGCTGGCGGTTCGTCGACGTCCCGGCCGCCGGCGGGCTGCTGTATTTCCGCTGCATGGCGGCGCGCAGTGACGGCGGCGGCACCTTATTCCTGTCGATCGGCGACCGTCCGTCGGGGCTGATCGGCCGGCTGCTGCGATCACGCGACTTCGGCGACAGCTGGGAGGAGATCGCGCTCGATCCCGCGCCCGGCGCCACCATCTGGTGGATCGGCACGCACCCCGCCGATCCGAGCCTGATGTTCTTCGTCACGATCTTCGGCGAAATCTACCGGTCCGACGACGGCGGCGAATCTTGGCGGCGCATGCCGCGTGTCCTCGGCGAGCTGCGCGACATCGCCTGGCAGCCTAGGTTGTGAATACAACTTCTGGACATGCTGTCGCTGCGCTGATACGTTTCCGCCATGAACGTGATGCTCAGCCTCGACGACACCGCGCCGTCATTCCGCTTCGCCGATCGCGATACCCCGTTCGTCCGCAACTGCTGGTACGTCGCCGGCTGGTCGGACGAGATCGGCCGGTCGCTCACCCACCGCTGGCTGCTCGATCAGGACATTCTGCTCTACCGCACGCTGGCCGGCGAGATCGCGGCGCTGCAGAACCGTTGCGCGCACCGTTCGTTTCCGCTCGATCAGGGCAAGCTCGACGAGGACACGGTCGTGTGCCTCTATCACGGGCTCGCGTTCGGTCCTGACGGCGGGTGCCGGCACGCGCCGTCGGACGACCGCGAGGTGGTGCGGCGCGCGGCCCGGATTCAGCGCTATCCCGCGGTCGAGCGCGACACGCTGGTGTGGGTGTGGATGGGAAATCCCGAACGCGCCGACCCGGCGCTGATCCCGCCGACGCCGTGGCTGGCGCAGGACGGCTGGGCGCACGGCCGGGGCTATGCGCGGATCGAAGCCAATTATCTGGCGTTGCACGAGAATCTGCTCGACACCACCCATTTCAGCTTCCTTCATGCCGGCAACGTCGGCACCCCCGGCTACGCGATGGCGCCATACGAGCTCGAGCTTGGCGAGCGGACCGCGCGGATCAGCCGGACACAGGCGAACGACGTGCTGCCGGCGCTCTACGATTGGCCGATGGGGATCATCGGGGAGGCGATCAACCGCTACACCGACAGCTGGTTCATGACGCCTGGCTGGCACGTCGCGCACGCCTCCGTCGAGCGGATCGGCGCGGCCGCAGGCGAGCGGCGCGCATATCACACCGAGATCCTGCACGGCATCACCCCCGCGGAACCCGGCGTGACCCATTATTGGTGGGCGATCGCCCGCGACTATGCGCCCGAGGACGAGGCGGTGACGCGCTACATGGAGGAAGCGATCGTCGGAGCGTTCGACGAGGACCGGGTGGCGCTGGAGGCGATCGAAGCGCTGACCCAGCGCGAACATCGTCCGGGCTTTCGCGAGATCAGCGTCGCGCCCGACCGCGCCGGCTTGCATATGCGCAAGGTTATCGCGAAGCTGGCGCGCGAGGAAGGGGAGCCCGTCGCATGAGCGCTGACGCTTTCGTGATGCCCGATTATGTAATCGAACGCGTGATGAAGAAGCGCGGGCGGCTGCACGTCTTCGAACGGCTCGACCCGGCGCGCACCGCGCTGGTGATCGTCGACATGCAGAACGCTTTCGTGAAGGGCAAGGTGAAGGCCGAGACCGCGCTGGCGATCATGCCCGCGATCAACCGGCTGGCGGGCGCGGTGCGCGACCGGGGCGGGCGCGTCGCCTGGGTGCAGCTGCGCGCGGGCGACGCCGAGGGGCGCAGCATCGCCCAGCTCTATCACGATCATTTCTTCACGCCCGAAGGGGCCGACGCGCACCGGTCGGGCCTGACGCCGGGCGACTGGGGCTATGAGCTGTGCGACGAGCTCGACGTCCAGCCTGGCGACATCCGCGCGTGGAAATCGCGCCATTCGGCGTTCGTTCCCGGCCACGGCGACCTGCGCGACCAGCTGGACGCGGCGGGCGTCGAGAACCTGCTGATCGGCGGGACGGTGACCAATTTCTGCTGCGAGACCACCGCGCGCGACGCGATGATGATCGATTACCGCGCGGTGATGGTGTCCGATTGCTGCGCCGCGCGGTTCCCGGAGGACCATTCGGCGGGGCTCACCACTTTCTTCCAGAGCTTCGGCGACGTCTACACCGCCGACGAATGCGTCGGGGTGCTGGATCGCGGTTGCGCGCAGTGACCCTCGCCGAGCGCGAGGCGCTGTACTGGAACGACGTGATCGCGGCGCGCGACGATGCCGAGCGCGCCGACTGGACCGCCCGCAGCGCGGCCGTCCGCGCGGCGCCCGACGGCGAGCTGCGCTACGGTGCGCACCCCAGCCAGGCCGTCGACCTGTTCCTGCCCGGGGCGGACGACGCGCCGCTGCTGCTGTTCGTCCACGGCGGATATTGGCAGGCCGGTTGCCGCGAGGACAATTGCGCGCCCGCGCCGTTCTGGACCGAGCGGGGTTGGGGCTATGGCGCGGTCGGCTACCGGCTGCTCGGCGAGAGCGGACTGGGGGGTGCGGTGGCCGATGTCCGCGCCGCGCTTGCGCTGGTGATCGAGGAGGCGCGAGGTCGCGGGATCGATCCCGCCCGCATCGTGCTGGCGGGGCATTCGGCCGGCGCGCATCTCGCGGCGATGACGCGGCTCGCGAACGCACCGGCCCTGCTCGCCGGGCTGGTGCTGACCAGCGGGGTGTACGACCTTCGCCCGCTGACCGGCACCACCCCCGGCGCCGCGCTGGCGGCGGGCGACATGGCCGATCTGGCGTCTGGACCGCTCGGCGGCGGCCGTAGCGACGACGCGGCGACGCTGATCCTTTTCGGAGACCGCGAGACCGCCGCCTTCAAGGCGCAATCGAAAGCCCTTGCCACCGCCTGGCCGGAGGCGTCGATCGCGGAGATCGCAGGCGCCGACCACTACACGATCCTGCACGAGTTCGAACGCCCGGGGTCCGCAATCGAACGGTTCGCGCAGGCCGTGGCCGGCGCGACGGCGGCATGACCCTGGACCAGCGCGCGCTGGCCCCCGCCTTCGGGCTCGAGCTGCGCGGCGTCGACCTGCGCCGCCCGATCGATGACGCGCGGTTCGCCGAGATTCGCGCCGCGGTCGACGCGGCGGGCGTCGTCCTGATCCCGGGCCAGCTGCTCGACGACGCGCAGCAGCTGGCCTTCACCGCGCGCTTCGGCCCGGTCGAGGCGCTGGAGCTCAACCCACAGCGCGCCCCCCGTCGGCTGGCACTGACCGACATCTCGAACCTCGACGCCGACGGCGAACTGCTCGATCCCGACGCGCCGGGGGCGCGGTTCTCGCGCGGCAACCAGCTGTGGCACGCCGACATGAGCTTTCTCAGCCGCGGCGCGGCGCAGTCGATGCTGTCCGCCAAGGAGATCGCGCCCGACGGCGGCGGCACCGAATGGGCCGACATGGCCGCGGCCCATGACGCGCTGCCCGCCCCCCGGCGCGCGGTGCTTGCCGAACTGGTGGTTGAACACAGCGTAATGTTTTCCCGCGCGCGGATCGGCTACACCGATTTCACGGATGACGAGCGTCGCCGTTTCGCCCCGATCGCGCACCCGCTGGTCCGCACGCATCCGGTGACCGGGCGGCGCTTCCTTTATATCGGCGGCCATGCCGGACGCGTCCGCGGCATGGCGGAGGCAGCGGGCAGGGCGCTGCTCGACGAGCTGCTCGACTTCGCCGTGCAGGACCGGTTCGTCTATCGCCACCGCTGGGCGGTCGCCGACCTGGTGATCTGGGACAATCGCCGCACGCTCCACCGCGGCCGCCCCGCCGATCCGACGCTCCGGCGGGTGATGCGCCGTACCGCGGTGAGCGGCGACCTGGAAGCGCTGGCCGATGGCTGAGAATATGCCCGATCGGCGCGTGCCCGCCTATCCCGCGACGATCCCCAACCTGATCGACGGGGCGCGCGTCATAGGCGGCACTCCCGTCGCGGTGACCGACCCTTCGCGCGGCGAGCTGGTCGGCGAGGTCGCCGAGGCCGATGCGGCGACGGTAGACCTGGCGGTGACGGCGGCGCGGCACGCGTTCGACGACGGGCGCTGGTCGGGACTTCCCGTCCGTCGCCGCCAGGACCTGCTGCTGCGCGCGGCCGAGCTGATCCGGGGTGAGGCGGACGGGCTCGCGCGGCTCGAGACGCTGTGCGCGGGCCTGCCGCTGATGGGATCGAGCCACCGCCACATGCACATGGGCGCCGACTGGCTGCGCTATTTCGCCGAGCGGATCGGCAGCTGGGCGGGCGAGACCTATGCGCAGGAGGGCGCGACCACTTTGGTGCTGGCCGAGCCGCGCGGCGTAGCGGGGCTGTTCGCGCCGTGGAACGTGCCGATCGGGCTCGCCTTCGCCAAGCTCGCGGCGGCGCTGGCGGCGGGCTGCACGGTCGTGCTCAAGCCGTCCGAGGCGACCCCGCTCGCGACGCTGCGCGCGGTCGAGCTGCTGCACGAGGCGGGGATCCCGCCCGGCGTCGTCAATCTGGTCAACGGCCGCGGGCCGGTCACCGGTGCCGCGCTCGCCGAGCATTCCGGCGTCGACTGCCTGTCGTTCACCGGTGGCGGGGTGGCGGGCCACGCGATCGCCGAGGCGGGCGCGCGTCGCCACGTGCCGGTGGTGCTGGAACTCGGCGGAAAATCGGCGTTCGTGGTGTTCGACGACGCCGATCAAGAGCTCGCGCTCGAGGGCGCGCTGACCGCGATCTACGCCAACAACGGCCAGGCGTGCCTGGCGGGCTCGCGTATCCTGCTCCAACGCGCGATCGCCGAGCGCTTCACCGAACGCTTCGTCGCGCGCGCGCGCGCGATCCGCGTCGGAGATCCGTTCGATCCCGCGTCGGAGATGGGGCCGATCGCGAGCGCGCGCCACATGGCCGCGATCCTCGACTTCGCCCAGGCCGCGCGCGGCGGCGGCGCCGAGCTGCTCGCCGGCGGCGAACGGATCGCGGCACTCGCGCCCGGCTCCTATATCGCGCCGATCGTCGCCTGCGCGAGCGACCCGGCGCACCGCATCGTCCAGGAAGAGATCTTCGGCCCGTTCGCCACGCTGATGACCTTCGACAGCGAGCAAGAGGCCTGGGCGCTCGCCAACGCCACCCGCTACGGCCTGGCCGCCTACCTATGGACGCGCGACCACGGCCGGGTCCTGCGCGGATCGGCGGCGCTCCACGCCGGCACGGTGATGGTGAACGCGCCGATGATCCGCGAGCGCAACGCGCCGTTCGGCGGCTGGCGCGACAGCGGGATCGGCAGCGAGGGCGGGGCCGCGTCGCTGCGTTTCTTCACGCGCGAGAAGGCGGTGATCATGCCGCCGGCATGGCGCCCCGCGCATCGCTACGGCAGCGGAGATGGCGCATGATCCTGAACGGCCGGGTGGCGATCGTGACGGGCGCAGCGCAGGGGATCGGCGCGCGGCTGGCGGCAGGGCTCGCGCGCGAGGGCGCGGCGGTGGTGGTCGCCGACCTGCTGCCGGGCGACGCGACCGTCGCGGCGATCGCCGATGCGGGCGGCCGGGCGATCGCGATCCGCTGCGACGTCGCCGACCCGGCCTCGGCCGAAGCGGCAGTCGCGGCGGCGGGCGAGGCGTTCGACGGGCTCGACATCCTGGTCAACAACGCCGCGCTGTTCGGCACCGTCCAGCCGATCGGCATGATGGATATCGCGCCAGAGGATTGGGACCGGATGATGGCGGTCAACACCAAGGGTGTATGGCTGATGACCCGGGCGGCGGCGCCCGCGATGCGCGCGCGCGGCGGCGGCGCGATCGTCAATTTCGCCAGCAATCGGGTGTGGCTGGGGCTGTCCAACATGCTCCACTATGACGCGTCGAAAGGCGCGGTGGTGGCGATGACGCGCGGGATGGCGCGCGAGCTGGGCGACTGGAACATCCGCGTAAACTGCGTCGCGCCGGGGCTCACGATGACCGAGAACGTGCTGGCCAAGACCGGCATCGCCAAGCGCGCGCCGGCGATCGCCGCCCAGCGCGCGCTGAAGCGCGACCAGCAGCCCGATGATGTGGTGGGCGCGGTGGTGTTCCTGGCCTCGGACGCGGCGGGGTTCGTCACCGGCCAGTCGCTGGCGGTCGACGGCGGAGCAGTAATGCGATGAGGAGACGATAATGGCAGTGCTGACGCTGACGATCCTGGAAGGCCGCGATCAGGCCACGCTTGACCGGCTGCACAAGGGGCTGGCCGAGGTGGTGATGCGCGAGATCGGCGCGAAACCGCATCAGGTCCGCACGATCATCAATGGGGTCCGGCCCGGGGCCTACGCGGTCGGCGGCATGTCGCTCGCGACCGATCCGGAGGCGCTGACGATCGCCCGCGGCGGCGGATGAACGGGAGCCGCCCCGCGGGACGGCTCCGCGATCAGAAGCGCACGTTCAGCCGGGCGCCATAGGTGCGCGGCGGCAGATAGTTGACGAAATAGGCGTTGCTGCCGCCGAAGGTGCCGAAGGACTGCACCGCCTTGTCGGTGACGTTCTCGACGAAGGCTTCGACCCGTAGCGGCGTATCCGCCGAGGGCCGGAACCCCAGCCGCAGGTCCAGCTTGGCATATTGCGGCTGGCGGTCAATCAAGGTGTTGTACTGCGTCTGGTAGTAACGGGTCGAATATTGCAGCGTCGCCGCCGGCGTCAGCACCGCATTGCCCACCTGGATGTCGTAGCTGGTGAAGACGTTGCCGCGGAAGCGCGGCGCGCGCGACACCTCATTGCCGCGCAGATTCACGAGCGGCGGATCGGCGGCGAAGGCGGGCGTGACAAAATCGCCATATTTCGCGTCGAGCAGCGACGCGGTGCCCTGAATGACCCAGCCCGCGACCGGCTGCGCCCGGAATTCAACCTCGACGCCCTTGATGTTGGTGCGCCCGGCGTTGAAGAAGCCGTTCTGGCCAGTGTTCAGGATCGTGACGACCGAGGCCACCTGCTGGTTTTTGATGGTCTGCTTGAACACGGAAACGTTGAGCGTCACGCGGCGGTCGAAGAAGCTGTTCTTCGAGCCGATTTCATAAGCGGCGATCGTCTCGCTGTCGAACACGCGCTCGTCCTTGGCGGTGGTCGGGTCATCGTTGAACCGGTTGAAACCGCCCGAGCGGAAGCCCGTCGAGTAATTGGCGTAAAGCAAATTGTCCCGCGACGGATGGAATTCCGCCCCGGCCTTCCACGTGAATTTTTCGAAGCGGCGGGTGATGTCGAGCGGCGGATTGTTGCCGAGCGTGCCGAGGAAGCCGAACTCGCGCAGCCGGTATTTCTTGTCGTCGCGCGAATAGCGGCCGCCGAGCGTGACGCTGAGTGCGTCGGTGAAGCGGAACGAACCCTGCGCGTAGCCGGCATAGCTGTCGGTCGCGGTATTGGTCCGGCGGTCGAACTGAAACGACGTGGTGCCGCCGCCGGGCCGGGGGTAATTGTTCCGGTTGAGGTCGTTGACCTGATAGATTTCGCCGATCCGGTCGCGCAGATAGAAGCCGCCGACCACCCAGGTGAAGCGCGAACTGCCCGACGAGGCAAGCTGCACTTCCTGCTGGAACGACTTGGACTTGCCGGTGATCCTGACCGAGGTGTTGAGGACATTGTTGAGGTTGAAAAGGTCGTTGTCCTGGATCGGGTCGGACAGGAAGTCGGTGTAGCCGGTGATCGAACGCAGCGTGGCCGGCCCGAAGTCATAGGACAGCTCGGCGCTGAGGTCGATCGACCGCTGATAGTCGCGCGCGGGGAAATTGGTTTGGGTGACGTAGGGGTCGGTGGGCACCGGCACGCCGATGTCGCGCGGCACCCCATTGACGGTGATGTCCGGAATGCCGTCCGACACGCGCGGGCTGATGAAGAATGGCGTGCCGAAGATGCTGCGGCCGACGGTGCCGCCGGTCAGGCGATAGGTTTGGCCGAGCGCCTTGGCGGCGAACCCGCCCAAGCCGTTGCGGTCAATGTGCAGATAAGACGCGCGCCCGATGGCGGTGAAGCCTCCCGACTGGTGCTTGATGATCCCGCGGACGAATCCGAGGTTCTGATCGTTCTGGTCCGGCCCGCCGCCGATGTTCTTGAGATAGCCGCGGCGATATTGCTTGCTTCCGGCCACGCGGAACGCGGTCGTGCCGCTCAGCGGCAGGTTGACGAACGCGTCGGCGCGAACCGTCGAGTAATTGCCGGCGGTCAGATCAAGCCCCATGTGAGGCCCGTCGGTGACCGGATCGTTGGAGATCACGTTGATGGCGCCGCCGGTCGAGTTACGGCCGAACAGCGTCCCCTGCGGCCCGCGCAGCACCTCGACCCGCGCTGTGTCGACCAGCGGCGCCTGCGCCTGCGACACGCGGCTTTTGTAGACGCCGTCGACGAAAAAGGCGATCGCCGGCTCGCCATTGCCTTCGAGGTTGGTCGTCTCCACGCCGCGCAGCGTCGGCGCGGACCGCGCGCCGCCGGCATTGCCCCAATTGAGCCCGGGGGTGAGCAGCTCCAGCTGACCGGTGTCGACGATGTTCAGCCGGCGCAAGGACTCGCCGGTGACCGCGGTTACCGACACCGGGACGTCTTGAATGCGTTCAGCGCGGCGCTGCGCGGTGACGACGATTTCGCCCGAGTTCGCATCGCCGACGCTCGGCGCAGCCGCGACCGAGTTGCCGTCGCCGGTCTGCGCCATCGCGGGAGACGCCGCCACGACTGCCAAGGCGCCTAAGCTTGCGCCGAGCTTCCAAGTGCGAGACGAAATCATTGCGTTCCTCCCTGTGCAGCGTCTAACGCCAAGTTGTATTTACATCTTGCAGTGGCGACTGGGTTGGATCAAGCTGGAAAGTGCCGGCCCGCTCAAAAAGGCGGAGTGTGACAGAAAAGGCACATGATGACCCAGTCCGATGCGATTGCAGACCCCGCCCCGGCGCGCCGGTCCGTCGAGCCTTATCATCTGGGATATGCGCTCGGCATTGCGGGGCCGATGCTGGGCTGGGTGGCGGCGGGCCAGTATCTGCTGTTCTTCTATACCGAGGTATTGGGGCTGGCGCCGGCGCAGGCGGGCCTTGTCTTCGCTTTCGGCTTAGTGTGGGATGCGATCAGCGACCCGCTGATCGGCGCGGCGGCGGATCGCACGCGCACGCGCTGGGGCCGATACCGCCCCTGGCTATTGTGGTCGGCGGTGCCATACGCGCTCAGTCTGCCGCTGGCATTCTCCTCCCCGCCGGCGGGCATCGACGCGCTGGCGTGGGCCTTCGTGACCCATACCGTGTTCCGCACGCTCTACAGCTTCGTCTATATGCCTTATACCGCGATGCTGGCGGCGATCGCGCCGGGCTATGACGAGCGCACCGACCTGACCTCGTGGAAGACCGCGGTGGTGAAGGGGACCAATTTCCTCGTATCGGTCGGCTTCTACACTCTGGTGCTGACGGTGGGTCAAAATCGGGCCGCGCTCGGCTTTCCGCTGGCCGGAGCGGTGCTGGGCGTCGCCGCGGTGGCGTCGGTCTGGATCTGCTTTCGCGCCACCCGCGGCCGCGAGCAAATTGCCGACCTGACCCACGAGCCGGCGCGGCCGCGCGTTATCCTGCGCGACCTTGCGGCCAACCGCCCGTTCCTGCTCCTGTTCGCCGGCGTCGTCATCTACGGCGGTTTTTATGCCGCGCAAATTTCGATGACGTCCTACATCGCGAAATATTGGATGGCCGACGCGGGCGTGGCGCGCTGGCTGTTCGCCGTGGAAGCGGTCTTGGGACTGGCGTCGATCCCGTTCTGGAACCGGCTGGGTCGGACCCGAGGCAAGCGCACCGTCTGGCTGGCCGGCGCCAGCCTCGCCGCTTTCGGCCTGCTCGTCGTCTTTTTCGCCCGGCCGACCAATGGCTACGTGCTCGCCGGGCTGTACGGCATCAGCAACATGGGATCGACCGCCTTCATCATCGTCATGTTCGCGATGACCGCCGACACCGTCGATTGGGGCGGAGCGCAGGTCGGCCGGCGGCACGAGGGGATCATCTTCGGCGCGATCGCCCTCGCCAACAAGCTCGCCAACGGCGTGTTCGCCGGTCTCGCGGGCGTAGCGCTTGCTTTGGTCGGCTTCGTCAGCAACCAGGTGCCCAGCGCCGCGACCCTCGACGGCCTGTTCCTGATCGCGGTGGCCGCGCCCGCGCTCGGCTATCTGCTCAGCATCGCCGTGATCTGGCGCTATCCGATCAGCCGCCAGGTGCATGCGGGCCTGACGCCGCGGGCGGCCGAACTCGTGCAGCAGGGGGCCTGAGACATGAATTCCTGCGCCTACCGGCAAGGCGTGCAAACGAGAAAAATGTACATTTGCCTCGCCGTCTCCAACGTTCCTCCGAAACTGCCGCCCGCAGCTTAGCCGAAGGCTGCGCAATCCATTATCGAAGCTCCGGCAGTCGAGGTCACGACGATTCGAGCTTCGGCTGCTCGACTTCAGCGCCATGGAACCTCCGGATGCCGGATGTCTTCTCATCTCGACTGATTCTCACGGTAGCGAGCGCGGCCGCGAGTGCGCATGCAAAGGCCGCTAATCCTGCGTAGACGATTTCGGTCCGACTTCCCGACAACGGCCCGCCCGCAAGCTGCCCTGCAGCGATGCCGAACGCAATCATGGCGCTCGTGAATACCGACAAGCGGCCGGTCGCGTCCAGTTTCGACGGGATCGAAAGGTAGAAAGGCACGGAGAACGTCCAAAAGACCATCAGCGCGGCGGCGCCCGGCACGAACGCCGACAGTCGAAGCAAAAGCATGGAGAAGGCCAGCCCCGCCGTTCCAACGAAGACGCCGCGCGCGGACCCCAGACGTGGCGCCACTGCGGCGGTGAGCGTCGCGCCCACCACGCCACCAATTCCGGACATTGCGAGCGCCAACCCGACCTGTCCGCTCGACGCATGCTGCAGCGCCCCGATCCGCCCGATCAGCGGCCATACGACTCCGAAGCCGGCAGACAGCGCGAACATCGCAAGCATGCTCAACCCCGCCGGAACCAGTCGCAAGCGAACGCGCGCTGGCGGGGGCAGCGCGCCTCGACCGCTTGTTCTCGGGAGCGCCGCCGACAGTGGAAGATGAAGAGCTGCGAACCCGCCGATCAGGATCATAGAGGCGGACGCCGGCGCGGACCTCGCCACCCACGGTATCAGAACGAGCAGCAGCATGCCGGAGGTCTGATTGAACGCGATCGACAGACCCAATGCTCTCCCGGGCGCCTTGCTCGCCGATAGGCTCGCGATCGCGACGGCGTAGATCAACCCTTCCCCGGCTCCCGCAGCGACGCGGCACATTAGGAGAGCGGCGAACCCGCTCACAGCCAAGGTCGCGATCTGCCCGGCCACCACGAACGCAAGGGAAAGCCGAGCAAGCATCCGCGAAGAGACTTGCGACAGGAGCACAGGGGCAACCAGCACCGAGAAGGCGCTGGCGACGAGTTCCGTCGCCCCGAGACCGCTCGCGTGCGAGAAATCCAATCCCTGCGCGACGAGTGCGCCGATCACGGTCGGCATGAGCACCGCCGGTATCGCTCCAGGGTTCGAAAGCAGCGCGACGGCGACGAGTCGCGGAAGCGATTCGTGCAAACTCTGCGTGGCGGGGGCCGGGGGTGGGGCGGGGCAACGCCACGGGGGTGATGCCGGGGGCGGCGT
>CAXTMX010000026.1:16462-31099 GCA_964245585.1 uncultured Sphingomonadaceae bacterium
ACTCCGGCGGGGCGGCCCGTTAAATGCCACGGGCCCCGCCACGCAGATAGCCGACCAACCCGCGAAGTGCGTTGGGGTCACCTGAATTTTACGCCAAGCGAGATGCCGTAGGTCGCCGGTTCGCCAGCGAACCGAATGTAAGGCTCGCCATCGATTACATTGTTCCAATAATATTTGTTCAGGATGTTCTTGCCGTACAGCATAACCTTCCAGACGCCGTTCGGCGCTTCGTAGCCGATCCGCAGATCGACCGTCGCGTAGGGATTCGTCCTGTACGGCAAAAGGAGCCCCGGAAGAACGCGTGTGCCCGGAGCGGAGGGTATGGTCAGGCGATCGCCGCCGATCGTCGTGGCCTGGCTGGAAGCACCTTGAACGCTGAGACCCGCGAAACCGGTGCCGTTGTTCCGTAGAGGACGGCGATACTCCACGTCCGCGCCGTAATTCCATTTCGGAGTGAAAGGCACCTTGCTGGCCGCGAAGTCGGTGAGGTTGTTGAAGGGATCGTATCCGACATATCGTTCTATGCGCGACGCAAGGTAGGTCAGACTGCCGGTGATCGTCAGCCCACGGAACGGCCGGAGCGATACGTCGGCATCGAGCCCGTAAACCCGAGATTTCGGAACGTTCACCAGTGCCGGCTGCGCACCATAGAGCAGGAACAGCACCTTCCCCAGGCTCTGCTTGTTCCGATAGTCGTAGTAGAACACCGCCGCGTCGACGTGGAGCAACCGGCCGAACAGATCGGCCTTCGCACCCGTCTCAAACGCCATCAGAGATTCCTGCGTGACCGGTTGGAATTGCGCGACCAGCGTGGCGGAGCTCGTCGGGAAGCTTCCCGCCTTGTAGCCGCGGGAAACGTTCGCGTAGACCAGCAGGCCGGGACGGGGCTTGTAGTCCAGCCCGACTCGCCAGGCGACGTTATGCTCCGACAGGCTCAACGTCGTCGGTGACAGGTTGGGCGCACCCCTGGCATTCAGCGACGCGCAGCGGGATTCGATCGGGCCGGTATAGCCGACGGGCGTAAACGGCGGCGTCGCTATCGCGTTGAAGAGAGCTGCGACGCTGCCGTCTCCTCCATCCGCCGCGCAGAGCGTCGCATCATTGTGGGAGACGGTGTAGCGGACCCCGCCGCGCGCCGTCAGCTCAGGCCCCAGATCATATTCGGCGTTTCCAAAAACCGCATAGTTCCGAATCCTCTGCCGCGATTGCTGCGCACCCGCCTTAAGATTAAGCAGGAAGGGATTATTGAGCGAATTGTCGCTGAACAGTTCATATTGATAATCGAACGTCCTGCTGTTCTCGTAGTTGGCGCCGAGGATCCAGCGCAAACGCGATGCTGCGGAGTTCTGAACGCGGAGCTCCTGATTGAACGAATGGATGTATCCGTTCTCGTGGAAGTCGTCGATGTTCAACGGTAAGCCGTCGTAATCTTGCGTCTGAGTCTGCGTGAAATGGTCGTAGGACGTCAGGGACGTCAGCGTGATCGCATTTGTCAGATCCAGGTCCATTCTGAGCGCCGGCTGCCAGAATTTCCGATTGGTGCGAGGCGTGAATTGACCGGTCGACCAGTCGGCCGCGCGGGGGTTCTGCCGAGAGAACGGCGCCGCTACCTCGCCCGGCGTGAGAAAACCCGGCACTTTGGCGTACAGCGCGATGAATTGACCGGCCTGCGGCTCGGAGCGATCTATCCATCCGTTCAGGCTGAACGAAAGGTGCACTCGGTCGGACGCTTCCCAGTCGAGAAGCGCGCGCGCCGCGACGTAGCGCAACGCGCCGTTTCGATCGGTCGGCCGGGACGTGCTGATCTGCCAGCCGTCGCTGTCGGCGCCTGTCACGGCGACACGCATGCGCAATCCGTCCGCGATCGGCCCGCTGACATAGGCGTTGCCTTCGACGCGGTTGAACCGGCCGTACGAAATGTCGCCCCCCGCCTGGAAGGACCGGGAAGGTTTCGCCGCAATGAAGTTGATGGCGCCGCCGGTCGAATTTTCGCCAAAGAGGGTGCCCTGCGGCCCCTTGAGCACCTCGATGCGCTCCAGATCGTAAGCCGCGTGGAGCGCGAGGACGGAGAACGGCAGCGGGACCTGATCCACATATGCGCTCACCGCTGGATAGGATCCCAGCGCGGGCGAGTTGTAACCCACTCCGCGCAGCGTGAGGATGGGGGTATTGCTGCCGCTGTGCGCGAAGCTGAGGCCGGGCACGACCGCGGCGATGTCGTCCAGCGAGGTGATCCTGCGCTCCGATAGCGTCTCGGCCGAAAGCGCGGTGATGGTGAGGCCGACCCGATTGACGTTCTCCTCCCGCTTGTTGGCGGTGACGACGATATCATCGGACGGTGACGGCGCGGTCGACATGGAGCCGGCAGTCCCGCCGGGCGGTGTCTGCGCTGCCGCTTGCCTAGCGACGACGACGCAGCCCAAGCAGCAAAGCATAGCGAGGATCTGCCTGGAACTCGCGGCGAGCAGCGGACCTGCTCCCATGCAGCGGCGAGTTCCGACGCGCGATGCTCCGGTTCGACCTGCGGGCTTCGCTCCGTCCCGGCAAAGCGGCTGCCTCCACGACTGCCCAAGCATGAGCCCCTCCCTTTTGTGATTTCCGAAAAGGGTATGGAACTGGCTGACGATGCTCCAATCGGATCGTTCGATGCCGCGCATTAAGCGATGTGATGCCCCGGCGCCTTGCGGGGGCGAGGCGAACCATCGTATCGACGTGGGGATCGACGAGCGGATGGGTGAAGGATGATCCTTGCGCGCCCTTCCGAACCACGCGTTCCATAGAAGTCGAGAAGTCGTCGATGCACTTCCAGGGCCTTAATCTTAATCTGCTCGTCTCGCTCGATGCGCTGCTCACCGAGAAGAGCGTGACCCGCGCCGCCGAGCGCGTTCACGTGACCCAGCCTGCGATGAGCGCCGCGCTAAATCAGCTCCGCCAGCATTTGGGCGATCCGCTGCTCCAGCAGGTCGGACGCCAGCTGGAGCTCACCCCCAGGGCCCGGATTCTCGCGGAACCGGTCAAGGACCTGCTCGTCCGCATAACCACCGTGCTCACCGCAGAACCCGTCTTCGCGCCGGCGACCGCGCGCCGGACCTTTCGCATCGCGATGTCCGGCGCGATGGTGGAGCTCGTCGGAGTCCAGCTGATCAGACACCTCATGACGGAGGCGCCATTTATCAGCGTGCACATCGTGGACCTAGCGGCGGATTCTCTGCGAGATGTTGAAGAGGGCCGCCTCGATTTCTGCGTGACGATGTCCGAACGGGCGCTGAGCACCGCGTCCGACCTCGCCAACACGCTCTCGAGCGAGCATCTCTATTCCGACGAATTCGTCATCGTCGCCGCCGCCGGAAACGCCGCAGTGTTCGATGGAATGACCTATGATGAATTCTGCGGCATGCCTTATGTCGAGCTGCGGCTGAGCGGCGAGCTGAAGAGCATTCCCAATCTCGTCCTCGACAGGGAAAGCAAAAGACCGCCCACGGTGGCCTGGATGCCTTCGCCCTACAACGTCCTGGCGGCGCTCAGCGGTTCGTCCTCCGTAGCGGTGCTGCCTTCCCGTCTGTTCGAACTCCACCGCACCAAAATGCAGTTGAAGCGCGTGGCACCTCCCTTCGCATTGCCGCCCGTCCGCCAGCAATGCTTCTGGCATCCTCGCAACGACATCGACGACGGCCATCGCTGGTTCCGCGAAACGGTGCGCCGCGTTGCGGAGCGCTCGCTCGAGAATGACGGGGAGATGCCGGGTCCCTCCGATCAGGGACAGCGCGCGAAAGTCCTATAATTCGGAACCAGCACGGCTCTGGTCGCCCTTCTCACGCCGAAGCGCGCCGGCAGGTGGTGGACTTCCGCCCGCCCGTCCCCCGACGTTGACGGATCAGGACGCTTGAGGAGCCGACACGCTCGGCGCTACTCGAATATCGCCACGGCGCGTGTCCATCCCGCCGAGGCCGCGCGTATCTTTACGGGGAAGCAGGCGATAGTGAACCCGCTAGCCGGGATCGCCTCGAGATTGTGCAGCTTCTCGAGATGGCAATAGCCGATCTCGCGTCCCGCTTTATGGCCTTCCCAGATCAGCCCGGCGTCGCGGCTCTCGGCGTAGCGCTGCTGCGTATGGACGAAGGGCGCATCCCAACTCCAGCCATCCGTGCCAGTCAGTCGAACGCCTCTCTGCAAAAGGTATAGCGTCGCTTCCATACCCATGCCGCAGCCGGCATGAACATAGTCGTCGTGGCCGTAGCGCTGGCCGGCCGCCGTGTTCACCACCACGATCTCCAACGGCGACAGCACGTGCCCGATCCGATCGAGTTCGGCCTCCACGTCCGCGGCGGTCACGACATAGCCGTCGGCGAAGTGGCGGAAATCGAGCTTCACCGCGGGCTGGAAGCACCAGTCGAGTGGAACCTCGTCGATCGTGATGGCCCGCTCGCCGCCGTCCATGGTCGATGCGAAATGGTAGGGCGCGTCAAGATGGGTGCCGTTGTGCGTAATGAGCTCGACCTTTTCAAAGGACCACGCCTCGCCGTCCGGCAGATCCTCGGGCTTCAGCCCGGGAAAGAAGGCCGCGAGGCCGGGCACTGACACTTTGTGATCGATGTACTCGATCTTAGGCCGATACGGCGGCGGATCTGATATGACATCGTTTTCCAGATATATGGAAAGGTCGACTATCGTGCGGGCCATTTCAGAACTCCACCTGGTCGGCACCTTGAGGGACATATCTCTCGAGCCTCCTCAAAGGTGGCGGGCTCATGGCCCATCTCCGTCGGATCCGGACGATCAGCCCGACTCGCTGCGCGTGGGAAGCGGCCAGCCCTTCGCCCCGTAAATCATATCCCGACATCCGTTTGACCTCGACGGGAGCCGCGGGAAGGACAGGTTGAAGGCTCAGCGGGGAAATGGCAGAGCGCTCCACTTCGCGAAAATCAGAATTGCTTATGGCCCGCATAACCGGATTCCGTCGTGGAAAGGCGCATAAATCAGTCTGATGCTCCGCATCCAAAAGCGAGATTTGTTCCCTCGGACGAATCCGTGTCTCCGTGCCGCATGCCGCGCCGTCGGGCGGTCGGCCGAAGAGGACTCATCCGATGACGTTGGCACAGGTGAAAAACGATCGCGCGGCGGCCACCGCGGACGAGCTCATCGAACGCGCCGAACGACTGCTTCCGGACATTGCCGCGCGCGCGCTGCAGACCGAACGGGATCGTCGGATCCCGCAGGAAACCATCGACGCTATCCTGGAAGCCGGCCTCGTCCGGGTAATGCGGCCCGCACGCTGGGGCGGGCACGGCTTCGACTTCGACACATTCTTCGAGATCTGCTGGAGGCTGTCATCCGCTTGCGGCTCAACGGGATGGGTCTATTCGCAGGCGGCGGTGCAATCCTGGGAAGTCGGGCTCGCTTCCGAGGCGGCGCAGGCAGAATTCTACCGCTCCCCCGACGTGCTTTCCTGCTCCGCGCTGAACCCGCGGGGCGCCAAGGTTGAGGCATCCGACGGCGGCTGGCTCGTCGCCGGCCGGTGGCAATATTCCAGCGGCTGTCTCCACGCGGACTGGGCGCTTCTCGGAGCGATGCTTCCGGGTCAGGCTCGACCGGTGCTGCTCATGGTGCCGCGGAGCGATTTCGACATCGAGGACACCTGGCACGTGTCCGGCCTGCGCGGCACCGGCAGCAACGACATCGTCATCGACGAACCGGTGCTGGTGCCGTCGCACCGCCTGGTGCCAACCGCCGGGGCGGACGCCTCGGCCGCGATCCGGAACGGCATGGGCTCCTACGGGGTTCCGCTCGCCGCGCTGGCGCCGTGGGGCGTCGCTACGCCGGTGATTGGCATGGCCCAAGGCGCTCTGGATGCATATGAGCGCGCGACCAAGGGGCGCATGACGGCCTTCACCGGCAAGCCGGTCGCACATATGTCGGGGCCGCAGATGCGCATCAGCGAGGCCTCTGCGATGATCGACGTCGCGCGGACTGTCGCCCGAGCCGACATCCGGGAAGTGATCGACCTCGGGCGGAACGAGCAAGCGATGAGCGACGAGGACCGCGTGCGCGTCCGTCGGAACCACGCCTACGTCGTCAACCTCTGCTATGATGCGACGATGGCGATCGCGCGCGCCGCCGGCGCCTCCTCGCTGTTCGAAAGCAGCCCCATCCAACGCGCCATGCGTGATGTCCACGCGGGATCGGCCCAAGTCGCGTTGAATTGGGATGAACAGGCGGAGTCTTATGGCCGGGTGAGGATGGGGCTCGAGCCGAACGCCCAATCGTGGTGACCGACAAGACGAACCTACGGGCGCTCGAGCAGCAGCCGACCCGCGCTTGTCGCCCGCGATAGGCGCAGCTCGCGCAAGTTCTCGCAGACGATCCCGTCCGCACCCAAAACGCCTGCCACATGGGCGTTTTTGCCGCAGAGATCGTGCCGGCTGATCGCGGGACGCGTTCCCCCGCCAAGATATAAGACGCTTTTATGCGGCGCATTCAAAGTGAGGATTTCCCGCCGCCGCGGCCGCGTGCTTCAGCTCTCTTCAAACGGCAGCGGGGCGCAGGCATCGCGCAACCCAGCCATGATGAGGAAGACAAATGTCGGAGAGATCCAAGACCCTCAACCCGCACGTGGACATCCATTCGCACGTGATTCCGCCCGCCATCCTCGGCAAGGCCGGCCGCTATGGTCCCTTCATAACCTTCGACGACGACGGAACGATGGTGATCCGCGTCGGCGATTATGCCCTCCGCGGCGAGACGGTCGCCGGCAACAAGGCGGCAGAGACGATGGATCGCCGGCAGCAGCAGGAGAAGATGGTCGCCGCCCTGGGCGACCCGCATCTGCGCGTCGCGGAACTGGACGCCAAGGACATCGACGTGATGGGCGTGACGATCCCACCGCTCTTCTACTTCTACAGCATCGAGCCTGAGATCGCGATCGCCTTCACGCGCGCCGCGAACGAGGCTCTCGCCGACTATTGCGACGCCGCGCCCGGGCGCTTCTTCTTCATGCCCTCGCTCCCGCTCCAGGACATAGACGCCTCTATTGAAGAGGTCCGTCGCAGCCACGCCCGCGGCGCGCGCGGCGTGAATATGGGCGGACGCGACTTCGCCGGCAAGCAGCTCTACGACGAGGAAATGTTCCCGCTCTACGCGGTGCTCGAGGAGCTCGAACTCCCGATCTTCATCCACCCCTATCCGGCGGAGATCGAGGATGGGAAGCCGAAAGACCTCTATACCGGCCTGATCCTGGACTATCCGTTCGAGTGCGCACGGGCCGTCAACAGCCTGATCCTCGGCGGCGTGTTCGACCGGTTTCCCAACCTAAAGGTCTACGTCAGCCATGGCGGCGGCTTCATCCCGTATCAGTTCGGACGGATCGAAACGTTCGCCCCCCTCATCAAAGGCGTCAAGTGTACGCGTCCGCCGCGCGAATATCTGAAGAACTTCTACTTCGACGCCCTGATCCACGAGCTGAGCGCGCGGAAATATCTGGTCGACTGGATGGGCGCCGACAACCTGGTCGTCGGCGACAACCATGGCGGGATGGATTCGGTCGAAGGCTTCGAGGCCATCGATGAGTTGCATCTCGACGAGGATTCGGCCGCCAAGATCAAGGGGCGCAATGCGATCAAGCTTTTCAAGCTTGACGACATGTTCGCATGACGGCTGTCGTAGAGGAGTTTGCCTATGTCGTCTTCGACGCGGACGACCTCGACGCATGGAGCCGGTTCGGCCGGGACCTGCTCGGCTTCGAAGCCGCACGCGACGGCGCGGCGCTCCGTCTGCGAATGGATTCCAAGCCCTTCCGCTATCTGATCTGGGAGACGGGCAAGACCACGCTGCCGCTGCTGGGATGGCAGGTTCGCAACGCAGCGGCGCTCGATGAGGTTGCCGCGCGTATCGGTCGCATCGGGATCGCCGCGTCGCCCCTGAGCCCCGCGGAGATCGATATGCGGGAGGTGCGCGGCGCGATCCGCTTCTGCTGCCCCAACGGGATCGTCCATGAAGTCGTGCACGGCTTCGATCCGGGCTCGACCGACGGCTTATCCTCCGATGCCGCACGGTTCGTGACCGGCCCCGGCGGCATGGGGCATTCGGTCTGGTCGGTGCCCGATCTCGAGGCGATGGACAGGCTGATGATTGATGGTTTCGGAATGAGCCTGCGCGAGGACATACCCACTCCGGCCGGCAAGGGCCACTTCTACGGATGCAACGCGCGCCACCACAGCCTCGCCGCCTTCTCCGCTCCCGCGCTGAAGATCGAACATCTCATGACCGAGCTTCCCGATACCGACGACGTAGGGCTCGCGCTCGATCGCGCCATCGACGGCGGCTACGTCATCCTGCAGCCGCTCGGGCGCCATCGGACCGACCACATGTTCTCGTTCTACGTCGAGACCCCCTCCGGCTTCAGCATGGAGGTCGGCTGCGGCGCGATCCTCTGCGGCGACGATTGGGAAGAAGTTCGCGAGTCGCGCCGTTGTCGTCCGTGGGGCCACGGCGCGGCGATGACGCGGCACCGCCAGCGGTTAGCCTCGTCGCAGGAGGCCGGCTAGCACCGCTGCAGGGAAACGTGACATGACCGACGAAGCGACAGCGACAATCGAGCGCTCGATCGAAGATCAGCTCCGGCGCGAAGGTTATCCGGAAGGATTTCCGCCGCTGCCGGGCATACCGACCGGACGCTATTCGCGCGCCGACTTCCGTGACCGCGAAATGGAGCACATGTGGAAGACGTCATGGCTGATGGCGGGTCTCGAAAGCGACCTGCCCGAACCGGGCGCCTATTTCCTGTTCGAGAGGCTGGGTCCGTCCGTCATCGTCTCTCGAGGGCGCGATGGCGAGATCCGCGCCTTCCACAACGTATGCAGACACCGCGGCGCGGCCCTCCTGACCGAGCCGCGCGGGCGGACTCCAAAGTTCGTTTGTCCCTACCACGCCTGGTCGTATTCGACCGACGGTCAGCTTGTCGCCGTGCCCTGCGCGCAGGATTTCGACCGTCTCGACAAGGCCCAGTACGGTCTCGCGGCAATCCGATGCGAGCGCTGGCGCGGCCTCGTCTTCCTGAACTTCGACGCGGACGCGGAGCCGCTGGCCGAGTTCCTGGCGCCCCTTGCCAAAGCCAGTGAGGGATTTCCGCTCGAGGGCCTCGTCACGCAGGATCGCTTCGACAATCCGCTGGATTGCAATTGGAAGCTGGCCGCGCACAACTTCATCGAGGCCTATCACGTCGCCGCCGTCCATCCGAAGACCCTCGCCCCCTTCCTGAATCCGGAGACCTGGGTCGCGACCCTGCTCGACAACGGCCATGCCCGCATCGCCGTGGAAAAGCCCGCAGGCGGCTCGATCTATCAGCCGGGCTATGGATCGGCTCCGGAAGTCGACGAAACCTTTCGACGCTTCACCGTGACGCTCTCGATCTTCCCGAATACCTCGGTGACGCTCGATCCGAGCGGCTTTGCAATCCAGTCCTTCTGGCCGGCGGGCGTAGCGCGTTCGGTATCGGAAATCCGGCTGGTCGGATGGGAAGGCGAAGCCGATCCCGCCTACTGGACCGGACTGCGCGACGTCGTGACCGACATCCTGGCCGAGGATCTGCAGCTGTTCGCGGGACTGCAGCGCGGCATGGACGGTGGCAGCCTGCCGCAGCTGACCCTGGGGTATCGTGAGCGCGCGCTCTACTGGCTGGACGAGGAGATCGACCGTCGCATCGGCGCCGATCGCATCCCGCAGGGCCTGAGCGTCGCGCCGGTCCTCGCAGCACATGTCAACCGCTAGCGCCGGCGAAGCTGGCAAGACCTCCACCAACGGAAACCCAATGCGCGAAGGAAGCAGCTCAATGTCCCGGAACATCAATATCCACGCGCACATCATTCCACCCCAGGTCTTCGGTAAGGCGGGCGAGCACGGTCCCGACATCATCTGGCACGACGACGGCCACGCCAGCCTCCGCGTCGGTCAGCGGTTCACCAAGCTGCTCACCGTCGAATCGCGCGAGGCCGAAAAGGTGCACGGCGTACGCGAAACCACCGAGCGCGTTATCAGGGGAACTCGCGATCCCGCTGCCCGCCTGGCGGAGATGGACGAGAAGGGCGTGGACGTCATGGGCATCAGCCTGAACGCCCAGATGTACTTTTACGGGATCGATCCGCAGCTTGCCGCGAATTTCCACGCCGCAGCCAACGACGCGCTCGCGGAATACTGCGCCTCTTGCCCGAGCCGCTTCTTCTTCATGGCGACGCTGCCGCTTCAGGATGTTGACGCGTCTACGAGGGAACTGGAACGCGCGATCCGCCTCGGCGCGAGAGGCGTCCACGTCGGCGCCTACGACATCGGCGGCCGCGAGTTGCACGACCCCGTCTTCTGGCCGCTATACGCGCGCATGGAGGAGGCCGGATTGCCGATCCTCGTGCATCCCTATCCCTTCGAGTTGACCGGTGCCAAGCCTGGCGCGTTCGGGGGGCCGATGCTGGAATTCCCCTACCAATCTTCGATCGCCGCGACGAATTTCATGCTCGGAGGCGTGCTGGACGCGTTTTCGCAGCTCAACGTGTGCATCTCGCATGGCGGCGGGTTCCTGCCCTACCAATTCGGCCGCATCGAAGCCTTTGCGAGCGTGAACCCGAACAACCGTGCCAAGCGTCCGTTGCGTGAATATCTGTCGCAATTCTACTTCGACAATCTGGTGCACGAGCTGGAGGCGCGACGCTATCTCGTCGACTGGATGGGCAGCGCAAACATCGTCGTCGGAGACAATTTCGGGGGGATCGATTCGGCGGACGGCTTCGCCTATCTCGCCGAGCTGAACCTGCCGGCCGAGGACGAGGATGCGATCGCCGGCGGCAACGCGGCGCGCATCTTCGGATTGGAGCGCGCCTGAGACGACGCCGTCTCCCCCGCGAAAACGAGAGATGAGGATGATCTTGCGGAATTAAATTGCCGGCAGCTCGCGTCCCAAAGGAGACCGATCAAATCGCTTGTTTTTTCGGGCCGAGCGGTAGCCCGCAAATTACTTATGCGATCGTTCGGAATCGAGGTTGTCGATTACCAAGGCCGGCAATGAACCGGCCGGCGCAAGCCTGAGCGGGGTCAGAAGCTGAACGATGCGGTGACGCCCGTTGTGCGAACCGAGTTCGGTCCCCAGCCCTGGAGGATGCTCTGCACCGGCGAGACCGTGGAGTCGACGTTGTCGTCGTAGAGAGCGACCGGATACAGCTGGTTGGTACAGTTCCGACAGAAGATGCTGACCTCCAGCCGATCCGCGAGTCTGATCCCGGCCCTGAGGTCAAGCAGATCGAGCGGGCCCAAGCCGAGCCGCGGGTCATGGTTAGAACCGTAATTGATGCTGGACCGGTGGTAATAGCTCGCCTGAAGGAAGCCGCGCGCCACACTGTCGATCGGGATTTCGTACGTGCCCGAGATATTGGAGATGAACTTCGAGGCGTTGGGCAGCGGTAGTCCGCCCGCATTGAATGTGCCCGTCGCGCACGACGGAACGGGCTGCCCGGAATAGCAGGGCGCACCAGGATAGTTCCGGAACTTCGCATCCTGCAACGTCGCACTGAAATCCAGGGTGAAGCCGGCAAAGGGCTTGGCCGTCCCGGACAACTCGACGCCCTTGGTCCTGGCTTTGGCGGCGTTGCCGATCACAAAGGTACCGAGCGTCGGGTCGAAGTTCTGTACCTGGAGATTCGAGAAATTCTCGAGATAGGCCGCGAGGTTCAGGCGCAGCCGTCTGTTGAACAACTCGGTCTTGAGTCCGGCTTCGAGAGAGTCGGCGGTTTCGGGCCGCACCACGAGGTTCTGGCCCAGAACGCCGGGCGACTGGTTGAAGCTCGCACCCTTGAACCCCGATCCGTATGTCACATACGCCATGATCTCGGGCCGCGGCTGATATTGCGCTCCGACCTTATAGCTGAACTTGGTCTTGTCATAGGATTGCGCATAGATGTTCTCCCTGGGGCCGAACACCGTCACGACGTACGAGCCGAAATTCTGTGTGCCGCGAATGGAAATGTGATCGTCGGTCACACGCGCGCCGGCAATCAGCTGCAGTGCGCTCGTAAGGTGGAAGTTGAACTGGCCATAAGCTGCCAAGCTTCTGCCCTTGCGCACGAAATCGAGGTCCGATCCCGCAAACGCCGGCAGCGGAGTAAAAAGGGCCGCCGCGACATTCTGCACGCCGTGCTGACGCTGGAAGAAGCCGTACAACCCGACCTGCCCGTCGACGAATCCGCCAGGCCGCAGCGACGCGCGCAGCTCATCGGACCATTGGGAGTAGCGATCGGTGTTGGCGAACTTATTGGCGATCGACAGCGTGCTGTAGTCGACGTCGGTCGACTCGTCGCGCTTGAACGCCCGCCACGCCGCGATGTTGGAGACCGTGACGTTCGGGGACACGTCATAGGCCGTGTTCAACGTCACGCCGCCCGTGTCGATGCTGCGGAACATGTCGCCGTCGGCGCCGTAGCTGCGATTTCTCGGGCCAGCCACGATCCCGTTGCTGACCAAGCCGGCATGGACGATCGCATTGGCGTCATACCGGTAGGACACATCGCCGGGGAGACCGCGCTCGCGGTTGTATTCACCGATCAGATAAATCGACAGGCCGTCGTCCTCGAGCAGATACTTCCCCCGCACGCCCGTCCGGTGATGAAAGTCATCGATGCGGCCGGCTCCTCTCGCGACCAGACCGACGATCGGGTCCTGCTCGGAGCGGTTCACATTGAAGCGAAGGGCCGAATTGCTCGTCACCGGAATATTGACGGTGCCGCGCACGACATACCCGAATGGCCCGCCCTTGCTCGAGCCGCGGTCATCCAGCTCGCCGCTGATCCTCCCCTCGAACGAGCCAATAACCGGCCTGCGGGTGCGGACATTTACCAAGCCAGCCGATGCGTTGCGCCCGAACAGCAGTCCCTGGGGGCCATTCAGCACTTCGATTTGTGCGACATCGTCGAGCGTTCCATTGCCCATGAGAGCCGGAACGCCAAGGGACACTTCGTCGACCTGCGTGCCGACGCTCGAGTCGAGCAGGAAGCTTAAGGCGAGGCTGCCGACGCCGCGAATGGAAAAATAATTCGATTGGCCGATGGTCAGACTGGGAGCGGCGACGGCGATCTGCGTAAGGTCGTTCAATTGACGGGCTTCGATGGTATCGCCGCTGATCGGCGTCACGCTCACGGGTGTGCGTTGAAGAGACTCCTCCCGGCGCTGGGCGGTCACGATGATATCCGTGATCTGGTCGTCCGAAGAAGCGGAGCTGGCGGCCTCTGCCTGCCGTGCGGGGACGGCGTCTTGCGACGGATCATTCGGGTTGCGGGCGCCAGCAGCGGCCGAGGCTCCCGTGTCGCATAAGCCGAACGCCATAGTAGCGACACCGACGAGTAAGGAGCGCCGCAGGCGGTGCGTGCCAATCATCATCCATCCCCTTCTCGGTCCCGCCTTGTCGCGAGATCCGACTATCCACGATGTTCGGCCGCTTTGTCGGCACCCATCGGACCTCGACTGTCTCGATCAACTCAGGGGCGATGGTCCAATTCATTCGCTGTTAAAGATATGTGCGCCGTGAATAGTCGGCTGTCATTCACCGGTGAACCGGGACGCGCGTTTGCTCATGAACGCTTCAAGGCCTTCTTGGAAATCGAGGGTGCGCCCGGCGTCACGTTGCCCGATCCGCTCTGCCGCCAACGTCTCCGCGAAACTCGCCTCGGCGCCGACCCACGCCAGCTTGCGGATCATGCCGAGCACCTTGGTTGGGCCCGCTGCCAGCCGCGTCGCCAGTTCCAGCGCGCGGGCCTCGAGATCGTCATCCGGAACAACCCGATTTATCATTCCCCACTCCAGCGCCTGGGCAGCGCCGACCTTTTCGCCGAGCAGCATCATCTCGGACGCGCGCGCGCGTCCGATCGCCCGCGCGAGCAGCCACGAGGCTCCCCCATCCGGCACCAGCCCGACGCGCGCGAATGCCTGAAGGAAGTAGGCGCTCTCGCTGGCGACGACCATGTCCGCCGCCAGCGCGAGAGAGCAGCCGACGCCGGCCGCCGCGCCGCGAACAGCGGAAATCCAGGGTATCGGCAGCGCGGCAAGCTTCGTCATGAGAGGGTTCACATGCGTTTCCAGCACGAGCCCGACATCGATCTGCCCGTCTTCGCTCGCCGGCAGCGCCCCGCCGGCGAGATTGCCACCGGACGAAAAGTTCGCTCCATTCGTCGTGAGAATGATGGCCCGGCTCGTCCGGCAGCATTCGTCAAACGCGCGCTCGAGCTCCTCGATCACGTTCGAGGAGATCGCGTTGAGCGTCGTCGGGTCGTTCAAGCGAATGATGCCGACATCGGCCGCCTGTTCCACGAGAACTTTGTCTGCCATTGCGAAACTCCCCGCTTCGGCCTCGCTGCGGCCTGGATTGTCCCGTCACGAATAAGCGCTTGCCGGATGGTCAGCGCATCGTGGCGCCACCATCGACCGAGATGACCTGACCGTTGATCCATGCCGCATCGTCCGACAACAGAAAGGCCGCTGCGGCCGCGATGTCGGTCACCTCTCCCAGCCGTGGGCTCGGGGTCATGGCCAGGGCGAACGCCTGACCTCCTTCGTCGACCGTCGACCGGATCTGCTCGCTCAGGACCAAGCCAGGCGCCAGGCCATTCGCCC
>CAXTMX010000027.1:0-1151 GCA_964245585.1 uncultured Sphingomonadaceae bacterium
GACTCCTCGGGGGCGGCGCCAACCCGCTCGACCAGATCCTCGGCGGGCTGGGACGGTGATCCCCATCACGCAGAGCGGTCCGCCGATCTGACGGCCGCGGGCAGCTGAGACGAGGATCGCATGGCCATCCTCATCCCGATCCTGGGCGATCAGCTCTCGCACGGCATCGCATCGCTGCGCGGCGTCGCTCCGGCGGACGCGGTGGTGCTGCTGATGGAGGTCGCGGAAGAAACCGGCTACGTGCGCCACCACAAGCGCAAGATCGCGCTGGTCCTGTCCGCGATGCGCCACTTCGCCGAGGAATTGCGCGAGGCGGGCTGGGCGGTCGACTATGTCCGCCTCGACGATCCCGGCAACAGCGGCGGGTTCACCGGCGAGGTCGCGCGCGCGGTCGATCGCCACCGCCCGCAATCGATCCGGATCGTCGAGCCGGGCGAGTGGCGCGTCCAGCAGGCGATCGATGGCTGGGCGGCGCGGTTCCGCATCCCCGTCGACGTGCTGCCCGACGACCGCTTCCTCTGCGGCATCCTCGAGTTCCAGACCTGGGCGCAGGCGCGCGGCGACCTCGTCATGGAATTCTTCTATCGCGAGATGCGCCGCAAGACCGGCTTGCTGATGACCGCATCCGGCGAGCCGGAGGGCGGGCAATGGAATCTCGACAAGGAGAATCGCGCACCGCCCAGGCGCGGCCTCGATTATCCCGAGCCGATGAGGTTCGCGCCCGACGAGACGACCTCGCAGGTGATGGCGCTCGTGGCGGATCGTTTCGGCAGCCATTTCGGGCGGCTCGAGCACTTCGCATTGCCGGTCACCGCCAAGGACGCGCGCGCTGCGCTCGACCATTTCGTCCGCACCGCTCTGCCCGATTTCGGCACGTACCAGGACGCCATGGTGACGGGCGAGGACTGGCTGTACCACAGCTGGCTCAGCCCGGCGCTGAACCTCGGCCTGCTCGTCCCGCTGGAGGTGGCGCAGGCGGCCGCGGCGGCCTACGCCGCCGGTCACGTCCCGCTGAACGCGGCGGAAGGGTTCATCCGCCAGATCATCGGCTGGCGCGAATATGTCCGCGGCTATTATTGGATGGAGATGCCCCAAGTCGCCGCGGCCAACGCGCTCGCGGCGACGCGGCCCTTGCCGGAATTGGACTGGAC
>CAXTMX010000027.1:1161-5651 GCA_964245585.1 uncultured Sphingomonadaceae bacterium
GCCCAGGGCGTAGGCTGCGTGCCGGCGGGCGTCGGCGTCGGCGTCGTCGAGCTGCCGCAGGAGGTCGCCGGACGCGGCGGCGGCGGGGCCGATCTGGCCGAGGGCGTACCCGGCCCCCCCCCCCCGTGCCGGCCCCAATGCGGCGGGCGGCGACGCGGCCCTTGCCGGAATTCTACTGGACCGGCGAGACGGACATGCTCTGCCTGGCCGAGGCCGTCCGCAATACCCGTGATCACGCCTACGCGCATCATATCCAGCGGCTGATGGTGCTCGGCAATTTCGCGATGCTGGCCGGCGTGCGCCCGCAGGACATTTCGGACTGGTTCCTCGTCGTCTATGCCGATGCGTACGAGTGGGTCGAGCTGCCCAACGTCGTCGCGATGAGCCAGCATGCCGACGGCGGCCGGCTGGCCACCAAGCCCTATGCGGCGGGCGGCGCCTATATCGATCGCATGTCCGATTACTGCGGACGCTGCCGCTACGACGTGAAGCAGAAGATCGGACCGGACGCCTGCCCGTTCAACGCGCTCTACTGGGATTTCCTCGCGCGGCACGAGCGTCGCTTTCGCCGCAATCGCCGCATGACGAACATGTACGCCAATTGGGATCGCATGATGCCCGAGGGCCGCGACGCCTATCGGGCGAGCGCCGCCGCCTTCTTGGCCGCGCTCGAGCCCGCGGCACCAGGATGGGCGCGCTGAACGGGATGGTCGGTTCGAGCGGCACCGGCTCCGACGTCAGACACCTCGATGGAGGAGCACCGGTCCGGCCGCGCGTCGCATCAGTGCGCGCCGAAACGCTCCGCCGCTTCCGCGATGCCCTCGTACACCGCGTCGAGATCGGCCTCGCCGATGCAGTAGGGCGGCATGACGTAGACGGTGTCGCCCATCGGCCGGACCAGCAGGTCGCGCTCGCGAAAATGCGCTGTCAACGCCGGCGCGATCGCGGCGAGATAACCGCCGCCGGCCTCGCCGATCTCGCACGCCGCGATCGTGCCGGACACGCGCGCATTGCGAACTCCGTGCAGCGCCGAGATGCGCCTATGCTGGCGCTCGCCGAGCGTTTGCACGCGCTCGCGCACGGGCTCGTCGCGCCAGATGTCGAGGTTCGCGAGCGCGGCGGCGCAGGCGATCGGATTGGCGGTATAGCTCGACGAATGGAACAGCATGCGCGCCTTGTCGGTCGATCGGTGCGCCGCGAAGATCGCCGGCGTCGCCATGGTGACGGCGAGCGGGATCGCCCCCCCGGTCAGCCCCTTGGACAGGCAGAGGATGTCGGGCACCACCCCCGCCTGGTCGCACGCGAGCAGCGTCCCGGTGCGGCCCCAGCCGGTCATCACTTCGTCGGCGATGAACAGCACGCCGGCGCCTGCGCAGATCGCGCGCATCTCGGCGAGCACAGGCGGCGGATAGAACAGCATGCCGCCCGCGCCGAGCACGAGCGGCTCGAGGATCAGCGCCGCGGGCCGCTCGCGGCAGGCCGCCTCGAGCGCGTCGAGCGTGGCCTGGCCGTCGCCGCTGGGAAATGGCAGCGTGCCGACATCGAACAGCAGCGGCGCATAGGCCTGGTTGTAGACGCCGCGCGCGCCGACCGACATGCCGCCCACGGTATCGCCGTGATAGCCATGTTCGAGCGTCAGGATGCGGTGCCGGGGCTCGCCGCGGCCGCGCCAATAGCCGAGCGCCATCTTGAGCGCGACCTCGACCGAGGTGGAGCCCGAATCGGAGAAGAAGACATGCGCGAGCGGCGCGGGCATCAGCTCGATCAGGCCGCGCGCGAGCGCTTCGGCGGGTTCGTGCGTCCAGCCGGCGAAGATGATCTGGTCGAGCCGCGCCGCCTGCGCCTGGATCGCGGCGACGATCCGCGGGTGGCGGTGGCCGTGCGTCGTCACCCACCAGGAGGAGATCGCGTCGATGACGCGCCGCCCGTCCGCGGTGAACAGCGCGGCGCCTTCGCCGTGCGTCACCAGCGGGATCGGCTCGTCCAGCCCATGCTGGGTGAACGGGTGCCAGACGGGCGAGCTCATGCCGCGAAATCCTCGATCCTGAAACCCTCGCCGAACGCGCGGCCGAGGCGATCGGCATCGAGCGGGTCGAGCCACGGCAGCCGCCCCAGCCGCCGCACGCGCCCGATCGCGGCGATCGTCGCCTCATTGTCCTCGTTGGCATCCCCGACGAACGCGACGCCGCGGATCGGCACGCCGCGCGCGCGCAACGCCTCGATCGACAGCAGGCTGTGGCTGATCGTGCCGAGCGCGGTGCGCGCGGCGAGCACGACGGGGAGACGCCAGCGCGCGAACAGGTCGGCGAACAGCATGTCCCGGGTGACGGGCGCCAGCACGCCGCCGGCGCCTTCGACCACGATCGGCCCGTCGGGCGGCGCGAGGCGGGCGGGATCGATCGTCACGCCGTCCAATTCGGCGGCGCGATGGGGCGAGAGCGGCCGGGTCAGGCGGTAGGCGCTAGGGTGGATCCGGCGCACGCCCAGCGCCGCCGCCGCGTCGGCATCCTCGCCGTCGGCGAGGCCCGACTGGATCGGCTTCCAGTACGGCACGTCCGCGGCGGCGGCGAGCGCGGCCGACAGCACGGTCTTGCCGATGCCCGTGTCGGTCCCGCTGACGACGAGGCGGATCATGCCGGCGGGCCGGCGAGGCAGGTCGCGACGGCATAGGTCGCGCGCGCCCCGTCCGCCTCGAAACGCGCCATCACCTGGCGCAGCGCGGCGGGGGCGAGCGGCCGGTGGCCGGGCTTGGGCGTGCCCGCGCCGATCGCTTTCACCCCGCGGAGGAACTCGGCCGCGTCGGCGTGGTGAAGCACGTGCCTGTCGACCCGGACGTCGAGCCCGAGCGCGGCGAGCGCGGCGGCGGACGGATAGTCGCGGGTGCCGCACGGCAGCCCGCGATGCGCCTGCCGCCATTCGGCGAAGCTCCCGGCGGTGAGCGTCGTGAAGGCGAGCCGGCCCTGCGGCGAGAGGAGCGCGCGCAGCCGCGCGACCGCGGCGGGAAGGTCGGCGAACCACTGCGCCGCAAGGTTCGCGCAGATCAGGTCGAACGGCCCGGCGGCGTCCGGCCGCTCGCCGTCCATCGTCGCGAAACGGATCTCGGACCGCTTCCCGAACCGCAGGCGCGCGCGCTCGACCATCGCGGGCGCGATGTCGCTCATCAGCCAGCGCGCGCCCGGCAGCCGCTCGACCAGCGCCACGCCGAGCAGGCCGGTGCCGCAGCCGATCTCCAGCACGCGCGGCGCGGGCGGGAGGGGGAGTGCGGCGATCCGCTCGGCCAGCGTCTCGGCGACGCGCCGCTGGACGATCGCGTGACGGTCATAGTCCGCCGCGCGGTCGAACGCCGCCGCCACGGTCATGGCAGCGCCTCCCGGATCCGATCGGCGCACCAGTCGGGATGGGTCAGCGGCAGAAGATGGCCGGCGTCGGCGAGCGTCTCGCGGCGGGCGCCCGCGAACACCGCCGCGCGCATCCCGGACGGAAGGATCGGATCGGCCCCGCCGTGCAGGACGAGCAGCGGGCGCGCGACGCCCGTCGCGTCGGCCGTCCCCAGCAGCTCGAGATCATCGGCCAGCCGCTGCACGTCGATTGGGCCCGCGAACGGCGCAGCGCCGCACCGCGCGCGGAACGCGTCGAGCACCTCGTGCGGCGCCTCGGCGAACCGCTGCCGCATTCGGTCGGTCACGCGTGGCGGCACGGCGTCGTCGCCGGCGAAGCGATCGAAGCCGTTGATCGCGATCAGGCCGATGCCGCCAGGCGGCGGATGGGCGGCGAGGAGCAGGCTGCCGAGCGAATGGCCGACGGCGAGCACCGGCTCGTCGATCGCCTGCTCGCGCGGCCGGCCGAAATAGCCGCGATCCCAGGCGACCGATTCGAGCGGCGCGAGCGCGCGGCGCAGGCCGTCCCACAGCGAGGCGTCGAGCCCCCAGCCGTGCAGCAACAGCAGCTTCACCGGCGATGCCCGACGATCGCATCGGCGAGCCGCGCGACGTCCGCCTCATCATGGGTCGCGCGGAGCGCGATGCGCAGGCGGCTGGTGCCGGCCGGGACGGTCGGCGGGCGGATCGCGGCGGCGAGCATGCCCTGCGCGGCGAGCGCGTCGGCGAGCGCGAGCGCGGCCGGCGCATCGCCGACGATCGCCGGGACGATCTGGGTCGCGCTCGCGCCCGTGCCGATCCCTCCGGCCTGAAGCCGCCCCCGCAGCAGATCGCCCAGCGCCGCCAGCCGCGCCCGCTCGGCCGCCATGCCGGGCACGAGATCGAGCGCCGCGTCGATCGCGCCGAGCATCGCCGGCGGCGGCGCGGTCGAGAAGATGAAGCCGCCGCACGCGTTGACGAGATAGTCGATCAGCAGCCGCGATCCGGCGACATAAGCGCCGAAGCAGCCGAACGCCTAGCTGAACGTACCCATCACGACGTCCGCTCCGCCCGGCAGCCCCGCCGAAAGCCCGCGCCCGTCGGGTCCGAGCACGCCGGTCGCATGCGCCTCGT
>CAXTMX010000027.1:5661-27092 GCA_964245585.1 uncultured Sphingomonadaceae bacterium
CGTCGAGATAGAGGAACGCATCGTGCGCGCGCGCGATCGCGGCGAGGCGCGGCAGGTCGGCCCGGTCGCCGTCCATGCTGAACACGCTCTCGGTCACGATCAGCCTCGGCCCGGCATGGTCGGCGCGCGCCGCGAGCAGCGCCTCGAGATGATCGAGATCGTTATGGCGGAAGCGGATCTGGCGATGCCCCGCGGCGCCCGCGTGCAGGCTCGCATGGATCAGCCGATCGCTGAACAGCAGCGCGTCGGGCGCCGCCTTGAGCAGCGCCGCCAGCACCGCGGCGTTGCACTGCCAGCCCGACGGAAACAGCAGCGCCGCCTCGGTCCGCTTGAAGTCGGCGATCTTGCGCTCGAGCGCCAGATGCGCGTCGCGCGTCCCCGTCACCAGCCGCGACGCGCCCGCCCCGGCGCCGAGCCGCCGGGCCCATTCGTCCGCCCGCGCGGCGAGCAGCGGATGCGCCGCCAGGCCGAGATAGTCGTTGCTGGCGAAGTCGACCAGCGCCGCCCCGCCGCGCACGAGCCGCGCGCTTCCGCCCGGCGCGGTCGCGGTCAGGCGCCGCCGCTCATGGCGCGAATCGATCCGCGCCAGCGCGTTGCGAAGCCGCTCGTCCATCGTCGTCATGCAGGCCATCGATCAACGTCTAGCCGGTTACGCCACGGCAACAACCCGGGCAATGACGATCCGGCTTCTCCTCCGCGTCCGTCATTGCCTTCGTTTCGGCGAGCGGATAGGCCCCCGCGAGTTGCGCCGAGGCGCCTGTCGGAACGCCGGACATGGACGAAGCGCCCGAGCCCTCGATCCCGCGGCATTTCGGCATGGACTGGCTCCGGGTCGGCGCGTTCGGCCTGCTGATCCTCTACCATGTCGGCATGGTGTTTTCGCCGTGGCACTGGGTGGTCAAGAGCAGCCACCGCGCCGAGGCGCTCGCCTTTCCGATGCTGGCGCTCAACCCCTGGCGGATCCCCTTGCTGTTCATGGTGTCGGGCTATGCCACGCGCGCGATCCTCGCCCGGCACGGCGCGATCGGCCGGCTGGCGCGCGAACGCAGCGTCCGCCTGCTGCTGCCGCTCGCGTTCGGGATCGCGGTGATCGTGCCCCCGCAAAGCTGGGTGCGCCTCGTCGCCGCCCACGGCTATCCGCACGGCTATCTCCATTTCTGGGCGGTCGACTATTTCCGCTTCGGGATGCTCGACGGGCTCTATCTGCCGAGTTCCGAGCATCTGTGGTTCGTCGAATATCTGTGGAGCTACACAATGCTGCTCTGCGCGCTGCTCGCGCTGGGCGGGGGAGGGCGGCTGACCGCGGCGGTCGGCCGGCTTGCCCCGGGCCGGCGGCTGCTGTGGGCGCCGCTGCTGCTGCTGCTCGGGCTGCGCTTCGGCCTGTCGCCGCTGCTCCGCGGCAGCACCGGCGCGCTCGGCGAATGGGCCGAGCATGTCGCTTATTTCCCGATCTTCCTGTTCGGTTTCGCGCTCGCGGCCCATCCGCCGCTGTGGGCCGCGGCGACCCGTCTGCGCCACCTCGCCGCGGCGTCGGCGGCGAGCGCGCTGGCGGTGATCTTCGCGTTCGAGCTGCGCTATCCGGGCGACACGCTGCCGCCGCATCTGCCCTGGGCGGTGCTCAACGCGGCCAAGCTGGCGATGATCTGGGGCATGATGCTGGTGATGCTCGACGTCGCGCAGCGCCGGCTGAACCGCGACCACCGGTGGCGCGCGCCGCTGTGCGAGGCGGTGTTCCCGATCTATCTGCTCCACCAGACCGCGATCGTGCTCATCGCCTGGTGGATCGTTCCGCGCGGGATCGGCGCGGCGGGCGAGGCGGCGTTGATTCTCGCCGGGACGACGCTCGCCTGCTGGCTGTTCTACGCGCTCGGCCGCCGCGGCGGCCCGCTGCGTCCGCTGATCGGGCTGAAAGCCGTGCGCCGCCGCGGATAATTGCCCGCCGCGCGCGCCGCGGGTTAAGCATTCCCCAACCTCTTTCTGCCTTTATCCGCGGCATGCCTACGCCCCAAACTGCGCGGGTCGGCCAGAGCGTCGATCCCTCCGCCGGTCCCGACCTGTCCGGACCCGTCGCCGTGCCCGACATGGTGGCGCACGCCGCCCGCCGGTCGCCCGATGCGATCGCGCTGAGCGCGGCGTGCGGGACGATGACCTATGCCGAACTCGATCAACGCGCGGCCCGGCTCGCCGCCTATCTGCGCAGCTTCGGCGCGGGGCCCGGCGAATTGGTCGGCATCTGCCTCGATCGCTCGTTCGACCAGATCGTCGCCGTGCTCGCCAGCTGGAAAGCCGGCGCCGCCTATCTCCCGCTCGATCCGGCCTGGCCCGACGCGCGGCTGCGCGGCCTCGTCGACGACGCGCGCTGCACCGTCCTGGTTTCGAACCGCGAGCACGCCGACCGCTGCGGTACGTCCGCTCTGCCGCTCGTCGTCCTCGATCGCGACGCCGACGCGATCGATGATAGGGACGGCAGCGTCCCCGCAGCAGCCTCGCCCGATCAGCTCGCCTACGTCATCTACACCTCGGGCTCGACCGGCGCACCCAAGGGCGTCGAGATCAGCCACGCCAATCTCGCCAACCTCGTCGCGTGGCACAACGCCGCGTTCGCGGTGACCGCGGCCGATCGCGCGTCGCATCTCGCCGGCCTCGGCTTCGACGCTGCGGTGTGGGAACTCTGGCCCTATCTCGCCGTCGGCGCCTCGGTCGCGCTCGTCCCCGACGCCGAACGCACCTCGGGCGCACGGCTTCACGATTGGTTGCTCGCGCAGCGCATCACCATCGCCTTCGCCCCGACCGCGATCGCCGAGCAGCTGATCGACCAGAGCTGGCCGGCCGACACGGCGCTGCGTTTCGTGCTGACCGGCGCCGATCTGCTCCACACCCATCCGCGCCCCGGCCTGCCGTTCCAGCTGGTCAACAATTACGGCCCGACCGAATGCACCGTGGTCGCGACCTCGGCGGTCGTCGCGCCGCTCGGCGCGACCGCCGGCCTGCCGTCGATCGGCCGTCCGATCGCCAACACGCGGATCCATCTGCTCGACGCCGACGGCGCGCCCGTCGCCGCCGGACAGCCGGGCGAGATGTACGTCGGCGGCGCCGGCGTCGGCCGCGGCTATCGCGGCCGCGCCGATCTCACCGCCGAGCGCTTCGTCGAGCTGCGCGGCGAGCGGCTGTACCGCACCGGCGATCTCGCCAGCCTGCGCCCCGACGGCGAGATCGCGTTTCACGGCCGCATCGACGATCAGGTCAAGATCCGCGGCCACCGCATCGAGCCGGGCGAGGTCGCGAGCGTGCTCGGCCGTCACGCCGCGGTCTCCGCCGCCGCCGTCGTCGCGCGCACCGACGAGCGCGGCGAGGCGCAGCTCGTCGGCTATATCGTGCCCGCGCTCGACATCGCCGCCACCGCCGAGGAGATCCGCGCCTTCCTCGCCGGTCACCTCCCCGAATATATGATCCCCGGCGCGTTCGTCCGCCTCGACGCGCTGCCGCTGACCGCCAACGGCAAGCTCGATCGCGCGGCGCTGCCCGCGCCCGACGCCGGCAATGCGCTCGGCGACGCCAATTTCGCCGCGCCGACCACGCCGGCGGAGGAGCGGCTCGCCGAAATCCTTGCCGAGGTGATGGGCCGCGGTCCGGTCGGGATCGACGACAATTTCTTCCTGCTCGGCGGCCACTCGCTGCTCGGCACCCAGGTCGTGCTGCGCGCGAGCGAAGCGTTCGGCGTCGACCTTACCTTGCGCCATCTGTTCCAGGCGCCGACCGTGCGCCAGCTCGCGGTGCTGATCGAAGGCCTCGTGATGCAGATGATCGAGGCGATGAGCGACGACGACGCGCGGCTGCGCGCGGCGGAATAGGGAAGACACGATGGCGACGTCCCCCAGCACGCCCGATCTGTCGCAGGATCCGGGCCTGAGCCTGTTCCAGCTGCTCGACCCGGCGGTCCACGCCGATCCCTATCCCTTCTATCGCCGCCTGCGCGAGCAATCCCCGGTCCACTGGGATCCGTTCATGCACACCTGGGTGGTGACGCGTTACGAAGACGTGCTGACCGTGCTCCAGACCTTCTCGGCCGATCGCACGCCCAATCCGACGCAGATGGCGGCGCTCGGCCTGCCCGGGCTCGGCCCGATCGCCGACGTGATGCAGCGCCAGATGCTGTTCCTCGACGCGCCGGCGCACACCCGCCTGCGCAAGCTCTGCTCGAGCGCGTTCACCCCGCGCCGGGTCGAGGCGATGGAGGAGCAGATCCAGTCGATCGCCGAAAGCCTGGTCGACGACGTCATCGCGAGCGGGCGGATGGACGTGATCGCCGATTTCGCCGAGCCGTTCCCCGCGATCGTCACCGCCGGCCTGCTCGGCGTGCCGCTCAAGGACCATCGCCAGCTGAAAAGCTGGTCGGCCGATTTCGCCGAGATGCTCGGCAATTTCCAGCACAACCCCGAGCGCGTCGGCAAGGTGATGGAGAGCGTCGAGCAGATGACCGCCTATTTCCGCGAGGTCATCCGCGAGCAGCAGGATGCCCCGCGCGACGGTCTCATCGGCTCGCTGATGCTGGCCGAGGTCGACGGCCAGCGGCTGAGCGAGGACGAGGTCATCGCCAACACCATCGTGACGATGGTCGGCGGGCAGGAGACCACCACCAACCTGATCGGCAACGGCCTGCTGACGCTGATCCGCCAGCCCGACCAGCTCGTGCAGCTGCGCGACGACGCCGACATCATCAAGCCCGCGATCGAGGAGCTGCTGCGCTACGAATCGCCGAGCCAGCACACCGCGCGGATCGCGCCGGCCGACGTGACGATCGGCGGCAGGCTGATCAAGCAGGGCGCCGCGGTGATGGCGGTGATGGCGGCGGGCAATCGCGACCCCGAGCGCTTCCCCGATCCCGATGCGCTCGACCTTGCCCGCCAGGACAACCGCCATCTCGCGTTCGGCTGGTCGGCGCACTTCTGCTTCGGCGCGCCGCTCGCGCGGATGGAGGGGCGCATCGCCTTCCAGACGCTGCTGCGCCGTCTGAGCGGTATCGCGTTGGACACGGACAAGCTCGCATGGCGCTCCAACTCGGGCCTGCGCGGGCTCAAGGCCTTGCCGATCCGCTTCGGAGCCGCCGCGTGACGATGCAGCCGACGATGTCCGACGCCAAGCGCGAGCTGATGGCGAAGATGCTGCGCGGCACCGCCGCGGCGCGCATCGAGCAGCCCGCGGCGATCGAGCCGCGTCCGGCCGGTGCGGTCGTGCCGCTGTCGGCGGCGCAGCGCCAGGTCTGGCTCCACGCGACGATGGCGCCCGACGTGCCGCTCTACAACGAATCGATCACGATCCACCGCCTCGGCAGCTTCGATCTCGCGGCGATGGAGGCGAGCCTGCGCGAGATCCTGCGCCGGCACGAGATCTGGCGCACCAGCTTCGCGCTCGACGGCGCCGAGCCGATCCAGATCGTCCATCCGCAGGTACCGCTCGCGCTGCCGGTCGACGACGTGAGCCATCTGCCCGAGGCCGAGCGCGACGCCGCCGCGCTGACGATCGGCACCGCCGATGCGATCCGGCCGATCGATCTCGCCACCGCGCCCTTGTTCCGCGCGCGCATCGTGAAGCTCGCCGACGAGGAGCACCGTCTCTATCTGACGCTCCACCACATCATCTTCGACGGCGTCGCGATCTATCGCGTGATCGTCCCCGAGCTCGCCGCGCTCTACGACGCTTTCTCGCAGGGGAAACCGCCGCCTCTCGCCCCGGCCACGCTCGGCTACGGCGACTATGCGGTGTGGCAGCGCGACTATCTCGCGAGCCCCGCGATCCAGGGCCAGATCGATTATTGGCGCCGCACGCTGGCCGATGCACCGCCGAAGCTCGAACTCGTCGGCGACCGCGCCAAGCCGCCGGTCCCGACCCACGCCGGCTCGATGGAAAACTTCGCGATCCCTCTCGATCTTACCGAAAAGTTGAAACTATTCAGTCGCTTGCGCGGCGTGACGCTGTACATGACCCTCCTCGCCGGCTTCAAGGCGATGCTCCACCGCTACTCGGGGGAAGAGGACATCGTCATCGGCGGGGTCACTGACCTTCGCCGTCGCCCCGAACTCGAACGCGTCGTCGGCTACTTCCTCAACACCATCGCGCTCCGCTCCCAACCCCTCGGCGACCTGACCTTCGCGACCTATCTGACCCAGATCCGCGACATGATGCTCGGCGCTCTCGGCGCGAGCGAAGTCCCGTTCGACGAGGTCGTCCGCGCGCTCAACGTACGCCGCACGCCGGGCACGCACCCGTTGTTCAACATCCTGTTCTCGGTCGAGCCGCCGGTCGAGCCATTTCCCGCAGGCTGGGACCTGACCCAGATGGACGTCGTCGTCGGCGGCGCCAAGTTCGACCTCTATCTCGAATTGGACGAGCGCCCCGAGGGCATGGTCGGCCGCTTCCTCTACAGCACCGAATTGTTCGATCCCGCCACGATCCGCCGGATGATCGGCCATTGGCTGACCTTGCTCGCGGCCGTCGTCGCCGATCCCGAGCGCCGCCTTGCCGACCTGCCCCTGATGACCGCCGACGAAGCGGAGTCGCTCGCACGCTGGAACGACACCGCGCGTCCGATCCCCGAGACGCCGCTCGCCGACGCGATTGCCGCGCAAGCGCGCTCTACGCCGGATGCCACCGCGATCCGCTTCGCCGATCGCCGTTGGACCTATGCCGAACTCGACGCGCATGCCGACCGCATTGCCGCGCGGCTCGCCGCAGCCGGTCGCGGCGCGCTTGTCGCCGTGCATGTCGAGCGTTCGCCCGAGATGGTCGCCGCCCTGATCGGCATCCTGCGCGCGGGCGCGGCCTACCTCCCGCTCGATCCCCATTTCCCGCGCGCTAGACTCGACCAGATCGTCGCGGATGCCAAGCCTGACGCGCTCCTGACCGAGCGCAGCCTGCTCGGCGCGCTGCCGATGGCGGGGCTGCCGGTGGTGTTCGCCGACGACGCGAGCGAAGCCGGCCCGGCGCCGATCGTCCCAGTGGCCGGCGACGATCTCACTTATGTGCTTTACACCTCGGGTTCGACCGGGCGGCCCAAGGGCGTCGAGATCGAGCATCGCGCGCTCGCCAACCTGCTCGCCGCGATGCGCGACACGATCGGCTTCACCGCGCAGGATTCGCTGCTCGCGGTCACGACCTTGTCGTTCGACATCGCGATGCTCGAGCTGTTCCTGCCGCTACTGGACGGCGGGCAGCTGATCCTCGCCCCCGCCGACGCCGCACGCGATCCGGGCCGGCTCGCGGCGCTGATCGCCGAGGCGAAACCGAGCGTGATGCAGGCGACGCCTGCGACTTGGCGCGCGCTGATCGAGGCTGGCTGGGCCGGTGATCCCGCGCTCACTATCCTGTGCGGCGGCGAGGCCTTGCCGCGCGAGCTGGCCGACCAGCTCATCGAGCGTTCCGCCAGGCTGTGGAACGTCTATGGCCCGACCGAGACGACGATCTGGTCAACCGCCGCAGCGGTGACGCGCGAGGACGGCCCGGTCGCGATCGGCCGTCCGCTCGCCAACACCACGACCTATGTCCTCGGCGCCAACGGCCAACCCGTGCCGCCCGGCGTGATCGGCGAGCTGCACATCGGCGGGGCGGGCCTGGCGCGCGGCTACCGCCATCGCCCCGATCTCACCGCCGAGCGCTTTGGCGACAAGCCGGCCGCGCCTGGCGTTCGCCTCTATCGCACCGGCGATCTCGCCCGCCAACGCGCCGACGGCGCCTTGTTCTGCCTCGGCCGGACCGACAATGACGAGAAGATTCGCGGCTTTCGCGTCGCGGTCGAGGAGATCGAGGGCGCGCTGGCCCGCCATCCGGCGATCGCCGCGGCCGCCGTGCGCAGCTGGCCCGATGCGTCGGGAGAGCGCGCGCTCGCTGCCTACGTCGTCGCGAGCGACGGAGACCGGCCATCGACCGCCGCATTACGCGAGCATCTCGGCACGGCGCTGCCGGATTACATGGTCCCGTCGCGCTTCGTCTGGCTCGATGCTTTGCCGATGACGCCCAACGCCAAGGTCGACCGCAAGGCGCTGCCCGAGCCGGCCGACATGGCCGCGCCCGCCGCGCTGGTCCCGCCCCAGGGGGAGGCGGAGCAGCGCCTCGCCGGCCTGTGGCGCGAAATCCTCGGCGTCGAGGCGATCGGCCGGCACGACAGCTTCTTCGACCTCGGCGGGCATTCGCTGCTCGTCGCGCGGCTGCTGCGCCGCGTCGCCGACGAGCATGGCCGTACGCTGAGCATGGCCGATTTCTTTCATGCGCACCGCCTCGACGAGATGGCGCGGCGGATCGACGAGGATCGCCCGCGCGATACTTCGGGCGCGGTGCCGATCCAGCCCAAGGGCTGGCGCCCGCCGCTGCTGTGGCTCGAGGCCGGCCCGACCTTCCTGCCACTCGCGCAGAGCCTCGGCCTCGACCAACCCTTCCTCGGCGTGCCGATCGAGATCATGCTCGAGCGCGAGGCCGGGCGCCCAAACAGCTTTGCCGACTTCGCCCGGCACACCGTCGACATGATCCGCGCGATCCAGCTGCAGGGGCCTTATTACATCGGTGGCTGGTGCACCGCCGGCATCCTCGCCTGGGAGGTTGCGGCGCAACTGCGCGCGGCCGGCGAAGAGGTGCCGCTGCTGCTGCTCGCGCACGCGGTCAACCCGACCGAGTTCGAGCGGATCGGCCCGTTGCGGCTGCGGCTGAGCAAGCTGCGCTTCCACGGCGGCCAGTTGCTGCGTCACAACGGCAGCAAAGCGCAGTATCTGCGCGATCGCGTCGCCGGCCTGGTCGACGACCTCAAGCGCTCGCGCGTCAACACGGTCGAGGCCGCGCCCGGCACGCTGCGCGCCGCGCTCGACCGCGCCGCCTACGACTATCGTCCGCCCGCCTATGACGGCGACGTCGCGCTGTTCCAGCCGGCCGATCGGCCGAGCGTGCTCGATGCGCGGCCCGGCTGGTCGCGGCTCGTGCGCGGGCGCTTCGCCGCCCACGAGATTCCGGGGGGGCACAGCACGATGCTCCAGCAGCCCGACGTCCGCCACCTCGCCGATCGGATGCGCGAGGCGTTGCGCGAGGCCCAGGGCAGCCAGACTGGCGCCCGGCGCGCTGCCGCGTGATGCTCGACGTCTGGCTGTTCCCGCTCGACCGCGGCGATCTCGACGAATGTCTCAGCCGTGATGAGCGCGATCGCGCCGCGCGCTTCCGCTTCGCGCGCGATCGGCAACGCTTCGTCGCGCGGCGCGGCCAGCTGCGCCGCCTGCTCGGCGAATATCTCGCCTGTTCGCCGGGCGAGATCGCGTTCGACGATAATGCCTTCGGCAAGCCCATGGTGCGCGGGGCAGGGGACTTGAAGTTCAGCGCCTCGCACTCCGGCGACCTCGGCTTGTGCGTGATTGCGCAGGGCACGGACGTCGGCTGCGATCTCGAACGCCGCCAGCCGCACCTTGCCGATCCCGGCGCCGCCGAGCGGCTGTTCGCACCGGACGAGAAGCGCGCGCTCGCCGCGCTGCCGTCCGCCCAATGGACCGAGGGCTTCTTCAACTGCTGGACGCGCAAGGAAGCCTATGTGAAAGCGCTCGGCCTCGGCCTGTCGCATCCGCTCGACGGTTTCGAGGTGTCGCTCGCGCCCGGCGCGCGAGCGGCGCTGCTGTCCGGCGCGCAATGTGCGATGCACGCCTTCGCGCCTGACGCCGATCATCATGCCGCGGTCGTCGCGCTCGATCCGGCACAGGGCATGGCCACCCCGCGCTGGCTGCTGTAGCGCCTGCCGCCGGGAGGCGAGGCGCGCATGCAAGACCGCTACGACGCGATCGTGCTCGGCGCCGGCGGGGCCGGACTGATGTGCGCCGCGGTCGCGGGCCAGCGCGGCCGGCGGGTACTGCTGCTCGATCATGCCGATCAGCCGGGCAAGAAAATCCTGATCTCCGGCGGCGGCCGCTGCAACTTCACCAATATCCACACCGCGCCGGACCGCTATCTCTCTGCCAACCCTCATTTCGCCGTCTCCGCGCTGAGCCGCTACACCGCGCAGGATTTCGTGGATCTGGTCGATCGCCACGGCATCGCCTGGCACGAAAAGACGCTCGGCCAATTGTTCTGCGACGGTTCCGCGCGCCAGATCGTCGCGATGCTGGTCGACGAATGCGCCAGGGGACAGGTCGAGATCGCGCTTGGCCGGCCGATCGGCGAGATCGGCCATTCCGATGGTCTCTATCGCGTCGGTGCGGCCACCGCGCCCGCGCTAGTGATCGCCACCGGCGGGCCGTCGATCCCGAAGATGGGGGCGACCGGCTTTGCCTACGATCTCGCGCGGCGTTTCGGCCTCAAGGTGGTCGAGCCGCGTCCCGCGCTGGTGCCGCTGACGCTCGGCGGCGACGACGTGCTGTTCCGCGTGCTCGCGGGCATCGCAGCGGAGGTTGTCGCGCGCTGCGGCAAGGTCGCGTTCCGCGAAGCGGCGCTCTTCACCCATCGTGGCCTGTCGGGCCCCGCGATTCTCCAGATCTCGGCCTATTGGCGCCACGGCCAAGCGCTCGCGATCGACTTCCTGCCAGACGCCGCGCCCGGCTGGCTGGTCGCCGCGAAGCGCGAGCGGCCGCGCGCGACGCTGCGCGCGCTGCTCGGCGGCCTGTTGCCTGGCCGTCTCGCCGAGGCGCTGGCCGAACGCCTTGCGATCGGAGGCGAGCTCGCCAACCTGCCCGATCGCGCGCTCGATCGGGCGGCGCACGCGCTCGCCGACTGGCATTTCTCGCCCACGGGCACCGAAGGATTCGCCAAAGCCGAAGTCACCGCCGGCGGCATCTCCGCCGACCATTTATCCTCGCGCACGATGGCGGCCAAGCGCGTGCCGGGGCTCTACGCGGTCGGCGAGGCGGTCGACGTCACCGGCTGGCTCGGCGGCTATAATTTCCAATGGGCCTGGGCGAGCGGCTGGGCGGCGGGGCAGGCGATTTGAACGGGGCCTTGTCTGCGCCGCCGCGAAAGGCCAATTTCCTTTCTCAAATACAGAGGAAATAAGCGTGAGCGTGGCGTTCCGCCGAGAGAGCGACGAGGAGCATAAGGAGCCGCGCTTCGAGCTGCCGATCCCCGCCGGTCCCAATCTGGTGACCGCGCGCGGGCTCGCCCGAATCGAGGCGCGCGTCGCCGAACTCGAGGCGGCGAGCGATCCCGACGAGGCGGCCAAGCGCGATCTGCGCTACTGGCGCACTCGTCTCGCGACCGCGCAGCTGATGCCACCGCCACCGTCCGACACGGTCGCATTCGGGTCGCGCGTCGTTTTCCGCCTCGACGGGGCCGTCCGTACGATCGACATCGTCGGTGACGACGAGGCCGAACCCGCGACCGGGCGGATCGCCTTCTCCGCGCCGCTCGCCCGCGCGCTGATGACGGCGGAGGCGGGCGATTTCGCCGATTTCGGCGGCATTGCCGATGCGATCGAGGTCATCGCGATCGATCCGATCGGACAGGCATGATGGGTGAACGCTTCGAACGCCACCGTCAGCCGTGGACCAGCGACGAGATCCAGAAGCTCCATACGCTGGCGAAGAAAGGCATGGCGTTGAAAGCGATTGCCAAGGCGCTGACCCGCAGCGAAGAATCGGTCAAAGATCGCGCCAAGCTCGACGGGTTGGGGATCGCGCGGCTGCGGTGAATCAGCCAAGCGCCGTTCGCACGATCGCACACCAGCGCTCGATCCCCTCGCGCGTCCCGAGGAGGTCCTGCCTGATTTCCAGCTCGGCGTAAGGCATTGCGGTGGGAAAGGCATGACGCGGCACGGTGTAATCGGTCAGGTCCATCCGATAGGGTTCATTGTCCCCGACCACCAGATCCGGCATGGATCGCAGCCGATCAAGCGTCGCGATCGCGAATGCCGTGTCGCCGCCGTCGTAGAGCACCCCCGCATGCCACGGCCGGTCAAAGCCGTTCATCCGCGGCGTGAAACTGTGCAGCGCGATCAGCACAATGGGCTGGCCGGCGGCATCCCGCCGGGCGATCTCGGCGGCGACCGCCTCCTGATACGGCGCATGGATGCAGCGCACCCGCTCGGCGCGATCCGCCGCGCTCAGTCCGCGGTTGCCGGGGATGGCGCTGCCGTCGCTCGTCTCGGGCATCGCCGCGGGGGCATCGGGCGCGCGGTTGCAATCGATCACCAGCCGCGAATAGACCTGGCGTATGAACACCGCGTCGAGCGATGCCGCCAACGCTTGCCCGAGCGCGGCTATGCCGATGTCCCAGGCGATATGCCGCGTGCGATCCACGGGATCGAGGCCGAGCGTGCCGAGCCGCCGGGGGATCGAATTGCCGGCATGGTCGCCGATCAGAAGAAACGGGGAGCGCCCGCGCGGGTTTTCGGTTATGACCGGAAGCGGATCGTCCGTGGCCAGCAAGGCGCCGTTCGATGATTCACCCACGCCGAGCTGATCCTTCATGCCGTTCCTGACCATATCGCACGTCACGACCTATTCCTATCGCCAGCCGGTGTCGTTCGGCGAGCATCGGATCATGGTGCGTCCGCGCGAGAGCTATGACCAGCGGCTGATCGAGGCCGAGCTTGCGATAAGTCCCGAGCCGGCCGAGCTGCGCTGGCTGCACGACGTGTTCGGCAATTCGGTCGCGGTGGCGCGGTTCGACAAGCGCGGGACGTCGCTCGTGATCGATAGCCGAGTGCGGATGGAGCATAGCCCGATCGCGCACGATGCGGTCGATGTCGAGGATTATGCCCGGCTCTTTCCCTTCACTTATTCGTCCGAGGACATGCCCGATCTGCTGCGCTCGATCGAGCGCCAGCATCTCGATCCGCATCGCGTCGTCGACGGTTGGGCGCGTGGCTTCGTCCGCGACGACGGGCAGACCGATACGGTCGCGATGCTCGCCGAGATGACCGCGACGATCCGCCGCGAATTCACCTACGTGCCGCGTCATGAGAAGGGCACGCAGACCCCGGTCGAGACGCTGCGCAAGCGCCAGGGCACCTGCCGCGACTATGCGGTGCTAATGATGGAGGCGGCGCGCTCGCTCTGCCTCGCCGCGCGCTTCGTCTCAGGCTATCTCTACAATCCGTCGCGCCGCGACGGCCGGCTCGGCGGGGGTAACACCCACGCCTGGGTGCGCATCTTCCTGCCGGGTTCGGGCTGGGTCGAGTTCGATCCGACCAACGGCATCATCGGCAACAGCGGTCTGATCCGCGTCGCGATCGCGCGCGATCCCTATCAGGCGGTGCCGATCTCGGGGACCTGGTCCGGCTTCCCGTCGAGCGCTATCGGCCTCGCCGTCGAGATCGAGGTTGCGCTCGATCAATCTTATTCCCGGCCGCGTGCCGCCACTATGCTATCACAAGGTTAGCTCCATGCTCATTCGTGCCGGTTATGAGATAAGTTTCGCGGTCGATCAGCCGACGCCGATGCTGGCGCTGCTCAGCGTTCACCCGTCGCGCAACAAAGACCTCAAGACTCCGCATCGCATAGCATCGGCGCCTGAGGTGCCGATCTACGATTTCGTCGACGCGTTCGGCAATGTCGGCACCCGGCTGACCATCCCCCCGGGAGGGCTGACGCTGTCGGTCGACTTCGTCATTCAGGATACCGGCGCGACGGACGAGGTCGCTCCGCACGCGCGTCAGCATCCGATCGAGGAATTGCCCGACGAGGTGCTTACCTATCTGCTCGGCAGCCGCTATTGCGAGACCGACCGGCTGCTCCAGACCGCATGGGGGCTGTTCGGCCATATCGAGCCGGGATGGAAGCGCGTCCAGGCGATCGTCGAGTTCACCTACAATCATATCGAGTTCGGCTATCACCATGCCCGGCCGACGAAGACCGCGTGGGACGCGCACCAGGAGGAGCGGGGGGTGTGCCGCGATTATGCGCATCTCGCGATAACCTTGTGCCGCTGCATGAACATCCCGGCGCGCTATTGCACCGGCTATCTCGGCGATATCGGCGTGCCCCCGGTCGACGCGCCGGGCGATTTCTCTGCATGGTTCGACGTGTATCTGAGCGGCAGATGGTATACGTTCGACGCGCGGCACAACCGCCCGCGGATCGGGCGGATCCTCATGGCCCGTGGGCGCGACGCGACCGACACGGCGCTGACCACGGCGTTCGGCTCCACGATCCTGAGCGGCTTCCATGTGCATACCGAAGAGGTGAAGTCGATTGACCAGTAAAACCGCGGCGCGCTCCAACATTCTGCTCGAGCCCTGGCCCGAGCCGTATGGCGCGCCGCCGTTCGATCGTGTCGATCCGGCCGATTTCCTGCCCGCGCTGCATCAGGCGATCGAGGAGAATCGCGCGGAGATCGCCGCGATCGCCGGCAATCCCGCGCCGCCCGATTTCGCCAACACTCTGGCTGCGCTCGAGCGGTCGGGCGCAGCGCTGTCGCGCATCCGTCGGCTGTTCTGGACCTTATCGTCGGCGCAGGCCGACGCTCGCATCCGCGCGATCGAAGCGGAGGTGTCGGCGCTGCTGACCCGCCACGGCACCGAGATCAGCCACGATCCCCAGCTGTTCGCGCGAATCGCGGCGGTGTGGAAGGAGAGGGACCCGCTCAATCCAGAGCAGCGCCGGCTGGCCGAGACGAGTTACAAGGGCTTTGTCCGCGGTGGCGCCGGCCTTGCGCCGGCTGATAAGGCGCGTTTCGCAAAAATCGACGAGAAGCTCGCGGCGCTGTCGGTGCGCTTCGGCCAGAACGTGCTCGCCGCGACCAATGCCTGGGAATTGGTGCTGGCCGAGGCCGACCTTGCCGGCCTGCCGTCGGCGATGCGCGACGCGGCCCTGGGACGCGGTAAGGCGAAGGGCCGGCCGGATGCGTTCGTCTTCACGCTCGACCGCACCGATTTCGAAGGCTTCCTGACCTTTTCCGATCGCCGCGACCTGCGCGAGCGCATCTGGCGCGCGTTCAACGGCCGCTCCGACGGCGGCGAGCATGACAATAATCCGGTGATTGCCGAGATCGTCGCCCTGCGCCGCGAAAGCGCGCGGCTGCTCGGCTATCCGGGCTATCCCGAATATCAGCTCGAAGACAGCATGGCGCACACGCCCGATGCAGCCGAGGAGCTGTTGATGCGCGTCTGGGCGCCGGCGCGCGCGCAGGCATTGGAGGAGGCCAAGGCGCTCCAGGCGCTGATCGACGGCGACAAAGCCGGTTTTACCCTCGCGCCGTGGGACTGGCGCTATTATGCCGAGCGCATCCGCCGCGAACGCTATCACCTCGACGCGGCGGCGGTCTCGGCGCATCTGCGGCTCGACGCCGTGCGCGGGGCGGCGTTCGCCGCGGCCGGCCGGCTCTATGGGCTGCGGTTCGAGCCGAAGGGCGAGCTGCCGCGCTATCATCCCGATGTGCAGCCGTGGGCCGTCACCGATGCGGCGGGCGGGCCGGTCGGGCTGCTCTACACCGATTATTACGCGCGCGCCGAAAAGCATGGCGGCGCCTGGATGGGCAGCTTGCGCGTGCAGGAGAAGATGGACGGCGTGGTCCGTCCGATCGTCTATACCGTCGCCAATTTTGCGAAAGCGCCGGCGCCTGGCGACAGCCGCCTGTCGCTCGACGAGGCGCGCACGCTGTTTCACGAGTTCGGCCACGCGCTCCATGCCCTGCTGTCCAACGTCACCTACCCCAGTCTCGCCGGCACTGCGGTTGCCCGCGACTTCGTCGAGTTTCCGAGCAAGTTCATGGAGCATTGGGCGGTCGCGCCCGAGGCGCTGCGCGGTTTCGGCCTCGATGAGGCACTGGTCGCCGCGGTCGATCGCGCCGACAGTTTCGGCCAGGGCTTCGCTACGGTCGAATTCTTGGCTTCGGCGATCGTCGATCTGGCGCTGCACCGCTCGACCGCCGACACGATCGATCCCGTCGCGTTCGAGCGCGAGACGCTTGCCCGGCTGGAGATGCCGGAGGCGATCCCGATGCGCCACCGCCTGCCGTTCTTCACCCATGTGTTCGACGGCGGCTATGCCAGCGCCTATTACAGCTATCTCTGGTCCGAAGTGCTCGACGCCGACGCGTTCGCCGCCTTCACCGAGCGCGGCGACCTCTTCGCCCCCGATCTCGCCGGCCGCTTCCGCGACGAGGTGCTTGGCTATGGCGACGCGCGCGATCCGATGGAATCGTTCATCGCGTTCCGCGGCCGCGCGCCCGACGAGCGCCCGCTGCTCAGGGCACGGGGCTTGGCATAATTTATCTAAAGGCCGTCCGGGCTGAGCTGTCGACGCCTCTCATTGTTCGGGCAAGAAGGAGCGCCCTTCGACCGGCTCAGGACGAACGGGTTGGGGGGTGGGCGGCTCTTTCGATAAGCGCCGCCGCCCCATCCACCATCGCTTCCGCCGCCAGTCCGACCAGCGCACCCGCCGCGAGGTCGGTCGCATAATGCTGGCAGCGCGGGATCTGGATCGCGGCGACCAGCGCCGCCGTCGCCAGAGCGGCATTCCTTTGTTCGGGATATTCGCGCGCAAACGCACGTGCCACTGCCACCGCGCCGGCGGTGTGGCCGGAAGGGAAGCTGTTGAGCTCCGGCGCATGGTCGTGGCCGAGCTGAAGCGCATAGTCGCCGCCGTCTTCGCTGACGCGCGGGCGGGTGCGGTCGATCTGGTGCTTGACCGTGCTCTTGAGCATGGTTGCGAGCAGTTCGGCGGCGAGCATTCGTCCGCCGGCGCGGGCCAGCCGGGCGTTGCGCGTCGCCAGCCCGATCGCCAGCGTCGCGGCGCACAGCGAGATCAGCTGCGGCTGGTCGGCGATTTCGGACAGCCAGCCGAGCGCCTTGACCGGCGGCGTGTGACGCAGCGGCGCCGCCGCCTCCGCGATGGCGATGTCGGCTCGTTCGATCTTAGTCTTCTTGCGCATGCTCGAAGGAATGATCGGGCAGGGCGATGGTTGCCGATCAGCTCATCGCGAGCACCATGTTGCGCACTTGCGGATAGATCTGCCGCTCCCACCGCCGGCCGCTGAACACGCCGTAATGTCCGACGCCGGTCTGCAGATGATGGCGCTTGAGATGCGGCCGCAGCGACGAGCACAGCTCATGCGCCGCGGCGGTCTGGCCGACCGCGCAAATGTCGTCGCGCTCGCCCTCGACAGTCAGCAGCGCGGTTTTCTGGATCGCGCGCGGATTCACGAGCCGCCCGCGATATTCGAGCTTGCCCTGCGGCAGCAGCGCGCGCTGGAACACGCGATCGACCGTCTCGAGGTAAAACTCGGCGGCAAGGTCCAGGACCGCAAAATATTCGTCATAGAAATTCCTGATCACTGCCGCCTGCTCAACCTCACCATCAGCGAGATGCTGATAAAGCGCGCGGTGCTGTGCGACGTGGCGGCTCATGTTCATGCCCATGAACGCGGTCAACTGGAGGAACCCCGGATAGACCTTCCGCCCCGCGCCGCGATAGCGCGCCGGAACGCGGGAGATCATGTTCCGCTGAAACCATTCGGGCGTCTTCGACATCGCCAACTCGTTGACCGCGGTTGGGGATACGCGCGTGTCGACCGGCCCGCCCATCAGCGTAATCGTGCGCGGCTGGGCAGGGTGCTTGTCCTCGGCCATGATTGCCGCGGCCGCGAGCGTCTGGACGCACGGCTGGCACACCGCGACCAGATTCGCGCCCGGCCCCAGTTCCTCGACGAAGCGGATGACATAATCGATATAGTCGTCGAAGCCGAACGGCCCGGCGGACAGCGGCACGTCGCGCGCATTGGCCCAGTCGGTGATATAGACGTCGTGATCGCGCAGCAGCGTCGCGACCGTATCACGCAGCAGCGTGGCGAAATGCCCCGACAGCGGTGCCACCACGAGCACCTTCGGCTTGGCCTTGAAATCGTCCTTGGCGAAATGGAGGAGATTGCCGAACGGTAGCGCCAGCGCCACCTCCTCGCGCACCTCGAGCTCCTGGTTGCCGCATAGCACGCGCTCGATCCCGAAGCGTGGCCGGCTATGCGTTATGCGCGCGCCGGCGAGCAGGTCCATCAGCGCGAACCAGCGCCGGTTCATCGGCCATTCCCCGAATGCGCCGATCCGGTCGCGCGTCCATAGCGCGCTCTGCGCGGCGATGCGCGGCGGGGCTATCAGGTCGGACCAGGACTGGAACAGCTGGTACAGCATTGCCCTCCACGCTGCCCCAAAGCGGGGCGAGTCCTCCAGCGTATAGTGCATTATATGCTGCACCGCGCCATCCATCGCTGTATCACTTCGGGAATCGGGGAGAGGACATGCGGGCCGTTTTGACCATCTCGAGCAAGAATTACTCGTCCTGGTCGCTGCGCGGCTGGCTGCTATGCCAATTGGCCGGGCTCGAGGTCACCGAGGAACTGGTCCCGGTCGACGCCGACACCCGCGCCGAACTGCTGCTGCTATCGCCTTCGGTACGTGTGCCACGGCTGACGCATGAAGGCGCAAGCGTATGGGACACGCTGGCGATCGCGGGCTATCTCAATGAACTCTATCCCGACGCCCATATGTATCCGGCCGATCGGCTGGTTCGCGCCCATTGCCGTTCGATTTCGGGCGAGATTCATTCGGGCTTCCACAACCTGCGCTCGGCGCTGCCGATGAACCTTAAGGTGCGTCACGAGCGTTTCAAGATCTTCTCGGGCGCGCTGCCCGACATCGAGCGGGTCGAGGAAATCTGGGCAGAGTGCCTGGAGAAGTACGGCGGGCCCTATCTGTTTGGCACGAAACCCACCGTAGCCGATGCGATGTACGCGCCTGTGGCGACGCGCTTCGTCACCTATGGCGTCCCGATCAAGCCGCCGACGGCCCAATATTGCGAGACAATTATGGCGTGGGAGCCGATGGTCGCCTGGATCGCCGCGGCCCGGGCCGAGCCCGATGAGATGGATGAGCTCGAGGTCGAGTTCTGACCTCAACCAAGAAAATCGTCCGGCCTGAGCCTGTCGAAGGCGTTTGCCTCTTTCCCAGCTAAAAAGGGAGTACTCCGACAAGCTCAGCGCGAACGGATAAGTCCGCCTGGCTCAGCCCAGCCGCCCCAGCCGGTGGTAGAGGCTGGCATATTTGGTCGACTCCGGCTTGTCCTGAATCGTTTGCAGGTAGTGACGGACTGCTTCTTTGAGGAGCGCGAAGTCCTCGGTCGAGAAAACGGCGCGGCTTTTGGCGGGTTCGGGCATGATCCTAACTCCTTGCTATGGATCGTCGATATCAACGATCACTCTGCGGCGATCGCCGCAAGCTTGAATTGATCCGCCTCGGTCGATTCCGCAAGCGCGGTGGTCGAGCTTTCGCCACCCGAAACCGCGGTGGCCACCAGGTCGAAATATCCCGTACCCACCTCGCGCTGGTGGCGCGTCGCGGTATAGCCGTTCTGCTCCGACCGGAATTCGGCCTGCTGCAGCTCGGAATAGGCCGCCATGCCGCGATCCTTGTAACCACGCGCCAGTTCGAACATGCCATGGTTGAGCTGGTGGAAACCCGCCAGCGTGACGAATTGGAACTTGTACCCCATCGCACCTAGTTCGCGCTGGAACTTGGCGATGGTCGCCTTGTCGAGCTTCGCCTCCCAATTGAAGCTCGGCGAGCAATTATAGGCCATCATCTTGCCGGGATGCGCTGTCTGCACCGCTTCGGCGAAGCGCTTGGCGTCGTCCAGGTTCGGATGGCTGGTCTCCCACCACAACAGATCGGCGTGCGACGCGAAGGCGATGCCGCGCTTGATGCAATGGTCGACGCCGGTGCCGTCGCGCAGCCGGAAGAAGCCCTCGGCGGTGCGCTCCCCGGTCAGCCACTCATGGTCGCGTTCGTCGATGTCGGAGGTGATCAGCTTAGCGCTCTCTGCATCGGTCCGCGCGACCAGCACGGTCGGCACGCCGCAGACGTCGGCGGCGAGCCGCGCGGCGTTGAGGTTGCGGATATGCGCCTGCGTCGGGATCAGCACCTTGCCGCCCAGGTGGCCGCACTTCTTCTCGCTCGCGAGCTGGTCCTCGAAATGGACGCCGGCTGCGCCCGCTTCAATGTAGGCCTTCATGATCTCGAAGCAGTTGAGCGGCCCGCCGAAGCCGGCCTCGGCGTCGGCGACGATCGGGGCGAACCAATCGCGCGTCGTGCCGCCCTCGCTATGTTCGATCTGGTCGGCGCGCTGAAGCGTACGGTTGATCTTGCGGCACAGCTCGGGGCCGGCGTTGGCCGGGTAGAGCGACTGATCGGGATACATCGCGCCTGCGGTGTTGGCGTCGGCCGCGACTTGCCAGCCGGACAGGTAAATCGCCTTGAGCCCCGCGCGGACCATCTGCATCGCCTGATTGCCCGAAAGCGCGCCGAGCGCGTTGATGTAGGGCTCGTCGCGGAGCAGCTCCCACAGCCGCTCGGCACCGCGCTTGGCCAGCGTATATTCGATCGCGACCGAGCCGCGCAGCCGCTCGATATCGTCCGTGCCATAGGTGCGCGCGATCCCGGCGAAACGATCGGGAGAGGTGGTCGGGATCAGCGAGTTGAAATCGGTCATGGCACGTTCCTTTGCTGAGCGCGTCATACGATCCCCCACTCCGAACGAAATGACGATTAGTGTAGTTCGGTCAACGCCGATCTTGTGTAAACTGTCATGATGTGACAATGCGACAGGCGTGGCTCCATTCAACGATCGAAAGCTCTATCTCGGCCCGCGTCTGCGCGTGCTGCGCCGTGAACTCGGCATCAATCAGACCCGCATGGCCGAAGAGCTCGGCGTCTCCGCTAGCTATCTCAATCACCTCGAGCGCAACCAGCGTCCGTTGACCGCGCAGATGCTGCTGCGCCTCGCCAACACCTACGACATCGACATTCGCGATTTCGTCTCTGGGGGCGACGGCGCCGCCGCCGGCAACCTCGCCGAGGTGTTTGCTGATCGCATGTTTCACGATCTCGGCGTTCCGCGCAACGAGATCGACGAGGTCGCCGAGAACTACCCCGGCATCGCCGAGGCGGTCGCCCGTCTCTATCACGCTCTGGTCGACCTGCGCCGCGTGCCGGACCTGCTTGCGCAGGCCGATGGCGCCTCGGCGAGTACCGCGACCCCGCTCGATTGGCTGCGCGAGCATATCCAGGAACGGCGCAATCATTTCCCCGAACTCGACGACGCTGCCGAGCGCCTTGCCGCCGAACTTGGCGGCGACGCGGCCGACAGCTTCGGCCGCATCCGTGCGCACCTCCGCGAGAAATATGGCGTCGCGGTCCGCGTTGTCCCCGCCGAGGTCCTGCCGACGGTGGTCCGCCATTACGATATCCACCGCAAGCGGCTGATGCTGTCCGAGCAGCTGCCGACGGAAAGCCGCGCCTTCGCTGCCGCCTATCAGCTCTGCTACGGTGCGCTGAGGCCGATCGTGAGGCAGCTCATCGAGCGCGCCGTGCCGCCCGACGCGACCGCGCGCCGGCTGCTCGCGGTCTCGCTGATCAATTATGGCGCGGCGGCGATCGTGATGCCCTATCAGGCATTCCGATCGGCCGCCGAAGCGAGCGGCTACGATCTCGA
>CAXTMX010000027.1:27102-29208 GCA_964245585.1 uncultured Sphingomonadaceae bacterium
GCTCCAGGATCGGTTCGGCGTTCACTTCGAGCATGTCGCGCATCGCCTGACCACGCTCGGCCGGGCAGGGGAGCGGGGGCTACCGTTCTTCATGCTGCGGATCGATTCGGCCGGCAACGTCTCGAAGCGCTTCGCCGGCGAAGCTTTTCCCTTCTCGCGGTTCGGGGGAACTTGCCCGCGCTGGAATCTCCATGCCGCGTTCCAGACACCGGGGCGTCTGCTCCAGCAGATCGTCGAGACGCCCGACGGCAAGCGCTATTTTACGCTGTCGCGCACCGTTCCGCGCATCGGCGCAGGCCGCTCGGCGGCGGGGCCGTTGGCGATCGGGCTCGGCTGCGAGCTCAAGCACGCCGCGCGGCTGGTCTATGCCGCGGGCCGTGATCTCGATCGCGACGTGATCGCAATCGGCCCGGCGTGCCGACTGTGCGAGCGGCCCGATTGCGTCGATCGCGCGATGCCGCCGATCAGCCGCTCGATCGAGATGAGCGACCATCAGCGTTCCCGTTTTCCGTATCCATTCGCGAATATTTGAGCACGCGCTCCGCTTCGGGCTTGCCATTCCGAGGATATAATATAACAAGCCACGCTGGGAATCGGGAGCAGCCATGGACGCCAATGTCATTCGCGTGGGGCCCACTCGGCTCGACCAGTTCGGCATCCTGATCTCGAGCATCTGCCTCGTGCACTGTCTGGCCCTGCCGATCTTGATCGCACTGCTGCCGGCATGGGAGCCGCTGCTCCCGCCCGACAGCTTGGTCCATCCACTGCTGATTGGCCTGGCCCTGCCTATCACCGGCCTTGCGCTGGCGCGCGGATATCGCGCGCATCGCGACGGGCGTGCCGCCGCCTACGGCATCGTCGGGCTCAGCCTGATCGCGGTGGCCGCGTTCCTCGCCACGGCGCCACTGACGGTGATCGGGTTGACCATCGGCGGCGGATTGCTGGTGGCGGCGGCGCATGTCACCAACTGGCGCGCGCACGGTCCTCTGTGCGTCGATGACCACCACGGCCAGGGGGCGCAGCCGGCCCGCTGAACTATGACGACGATGACGCGTTGACCGCTGGGGCGTTGGTTGCGCCTCCGAAGGAACAGATCATCGCTTATTCATCCATCCGCCGCTTCGGCATGGTCTTCGCATTGCTGCTCGCGGCGCCTGCCGTCGCTTCGCCGCGCGACACTTTGCTCCAGGCGGCGTTCGGCCCATCGGACAAGGTGCAGGCGCTCGCCCTCGTGCAAAGCGCCCGCGCCGAGGCGACGGCCGCCCTTGCACGCGACCCGCAGAACGGCGAGGCGGCGCTGCAGCAGGCGATGGCGACCGGCTATTCCGCCAAGCTTGCGCGGCGCGCCGCCGACGCCAAGTCGGCGCGCGCGCAGTTCGAGCAGCTCGTCGCGCGCAATCCGCGCGACCCCGAGCCGCTGCTGGCGCTCGCTGGGTGGCATCTGGAAACGGTGCATACTTTGGGCGGGTTTCTTGCCGGCACTGCGCTCGGCGCGAAGAAGGCGCTCGGCTACGCTGCGCTCGATCGCGCGGTCGTACTCGATGGACAGAGCCCTCTTGCCAGCGGCTTTGCCGCGCTGCTTCGGATCCTGGTCGATCCGGGCGACATCGTCGCCGCACGGCGTAATGCCGAGTCGGCTGCGGCGAGCCAGGCCACCACCCCCGCCGAGCGAATCATCAAGATCGCCGCGCAGCGGCTGCTCGTCCCTTTGCGTGCCGGCAATGGAGCTGCGGCGTCTGCCTTGGCCGAGAAGTTGATGCCGTTCGGTCGCTTTTCCGGGTAAGCCGTTCACAGCCTGGGCAGTGTCACGCCCTGCTGGTTCATATATTTGCCGGCGCGGTCGGCATAGCTGACCTCGCACGGCTCGTTGCCCTGCAGGAACAGGAATTGGCACGCGCCCTCATTGGCGTAGACCTTGGCGGGCAGCGGCGTCGTGTTCGAGAATTCGAGCGTGACATGGCCTTCCCATCCGGGCTCGAGCGGGGTCACGTTGACGATGATCCCACAGCGCGCATAGGTCGATTTGCCGAGGCAGATCACCAACACGTCGCGCGGCACGCGGAAATATTCGACCGTGCGGGCGAGCGCAAAGCTGTTCGGCGGGAT
>CAXTMX010000028.1:0-27945 GCA_964245585.1 uncultured Sphingomonadaceae bacterium
GTCGCCTTGGTGAGCCTTTACCTCACCAACTAGCTAATCCTACGCGGGCTCATCCTTAGGCGATAAATCTTTGGACTTACGTCATCATACGGTATTAGCTCAAGTTTCCCTGAGTTATTCCGTACCTAAGGGCAGATTCCCACGCGTTACGCACCCGTGCGCCACTAGACCCGAAGGTCTCGTTCGACTTGCATGTGTTAGGCATGCCGCCAGCGTTCGTTCTGAGCCAGAATCAAACTCTCAAGTTTGTGACCGACCAGCCCGCAAGGTGGAATTCCCCACGGGCAGGCCGGACTTCAAGGAGCCGTTCCTGCACATTACATATACTGTGGATATGTATTGAGACATTATGGAACGGCATATTGCACCGTGCGACCGCGGCCTTGAAGCCCGCGGGCACGGAGCCGCCGCCCACATGTCCCTTCATCTAACCGACAATGAGAAAGAGCCGACGCCCTTTCACCCCACTATCTCTAGCGAGGGTTCGGTTGTTACCGAGTGAAAGGGCTACAGCGCGCGACCGAGGCCGAACGCCGTTGACGAGGTGCGATATATGAAGGGCATCCGAGGCGGTCAACCTGTTTTTGCAGTTTTGTGTCGGTGGCAGGCGAACAGCGCCCGTTTTCCAAGGCTTAGGCTTACCTTCCCAGGCTCCGGTCATCGATCGGTAGCGCGCTCGTCACGGCGGGCCGGACGGTGCACCGCCCGATTCGGGCTCGCTCCCGCGCCGCCGCGTTCATGCCTTCGCGCCCGGCGCGATCGACCGCAGCAGCGCCGCCATCACCGCTTCTCCGATCGGCGCGCCGAACGCGACGCCGAGGCGGTGCCCCTGAGTCCAGATGATCCGTCCCGAAAGCTGCATCGCCCCGCAATGGATCGTCACGGTCTCGCCCACTTGCGCCGCGCCTTCGCAATGCACCGCCGCACCGGCCTTCGAAATGTCGAGCAGATGCGCGCGGCTTTCCCGCGGGCCCTGGACGATGACCGCCGGTTCGAAAACCTTGAGGCGCTTGCTCTTGCGCTCTTGCACGGGTCGCTTCGCACTCAATCCGGCCTCCTCCGTGGCAACGACGTTGCCCGCAATCCTGCGCTTTCGCTATCGATCAAGCGAGGGAACGGCGCAACGATTTACCGCTTCTCCACCGCCCGCCGCTACACCGGCGCCATGGGCCCCGAACTTCACCATCCGCGCCTCGTCGCTGAAGCGCCGTCGCTCAAGGCGAGCGTGCGCCGCGCGGTGATCTGGCGATCGGGCAGCCAGATCGCGGCGCAGGCGGCGATGTGGCTGTCGACCTTCCTCGTCATCCGCCTGCTCGATCCGCACGATTACGGGCTGTTCGCCATGACCCAGGTGGTGCTGGCGCTGTTCAGCCTGCTCAACGGCTACAGCTTCGCCAGCGCGCTGGTCCAGGCGCCCGAGATCGATCAGGCGCGCACCCGCCAGGTGTTCGGCATGCTGATCCTGCTCAACTGCGGGCTGGCGGCGACGCAGTTCGCGCTGGCCCCGCTTGCCGCGGCCTATTTCCGCCAGCCGATCGTCGCCGATCTGCTGCGCGTGCAATCCCTGCTCTATCTCGCGACGCCGTTCATCGCGCTGCCCAACGCCTTGCTCAGCCGGGCAATGGATTTTCGCCGCCAGGCCAAGGCCAATCTCGCGGCGGCGATCGCCGGCGCAGCGACCGCGCTGGTCTGCGCCGAGATCGGCTTGGGCGTATGGTCGCTGGTCGCAGCCCCGCTGGCCTTGTTCTGGACGCGTGCGATCGGACTGACGATCGCCGCCAGGCTGTGGCTGCGGCCCAGCTTCCGCTTCGCCGGCGCGCGCGCGACGATCGGCTTCGGCGGCGCCATGGTGGTGACGCAATTGTTCTGGTTCGTGCAGACCCAGGCCGACATCTTCATCGCCGGGCGCAGCCTCGATACGCATGCGATCGGGCTCTACACGACCGCCTTGTTCCTCAGCCAGATCCTCGCGACCAAGTTTCTCCCCGCGCTCAACGAGGTCGCCTTCCCCGCCTACGCCCGGATCCAAGGCGATCGCGCGGCGATGGCGTGGAGCTTCATCAAATCGGTGCGGATCGTCATGCTCGTCGCGATCCCGTTCAGCCTCGGCCTCGCCGTCACCGCGCAGCCGCTCGTGGAAACGATGCTCGGCCCGAAATGGCTCGGTTGCGCGCCGATCGTGCGGCTGATCGCGCTGGCAATGCCCTTCTTCACTTTGCACACGCTTTATGCCCCGGCGACCAATGCGCTCGGCCGCCCGGGGATCGCGGCGCGCTGCGCGTTCGCCGGAGCGGTCATCATGCCTGCGGGCTTCGCGCTCGGCGTCGCGCACGGGCCGATCGGCCTCGGCTGGAGCTGGCTTGCGGTCACGCCGCTGCTGCTCGCCGTCTCGAGCGCGCTGTCGCTGCCGGCGATCGGAGTGCAGCCGAGCGAGCTGCTGCGCGCGACTCGCCCGCCCTTGCTCGCCGGAGTCGCGATGGCGCTGGCGGTGATCGGGCTCGATCAATTGCTGCCGCCACTGACGGCCGCGGCGCGGCTCGCCGTGCTCGTCGTGGTCGGCGCGGCGGTTTATGGCGGCGCGCTGATGCTGATCTCGCGCGCGACGATCGACGAGCTGATCGGGCTGCTCGCGGGCAAGCGCGCGCCAGCCGCCGCCTAAGAGCTCTGGATATAACTGCGCAGCGCCTCGGCTTCCTGCTCGATATGGTCGATCCGCCGCTTGACCAGGTCGCCGATCGAGACGAACCCGATCATTGTCCCACCCTCGACCACCGGCAGATGGCGCACGCGCCGCGTGGTCATCAGCGACAGCGCGGCGAGGATCGGATTGTCGCTGGTCACGGTGATCGCGGGCGCGGTCATCACCTCGCGCACCTGCCGGTCGAGTGCAGCGGCGCCCTCCCTGGCCAAGCCGTGGATGATGTCGCGTTCGGAGAAGATGCCGATCACCCCGCTGTCGTCGACCACCGGCACCGCCCCGATCCGCTTTTCGGACAGCAGCGCGACGACCTCGCCGACACGCGCGTCACCGGAAACCTTCGTCACCTCGCTGCCCTTCGTCTGAAGTATTGCCGCGATCGTCATGCGCGCCGTCCTTTTCCCTCTCCACTCGACTTGATGATCCCATGCATAGCGCTCAAAGGAAAGCCATGAGAAATGTGCCAGCGAATGACGCCGCGCATGCCTGGGCGCGTTACCGCCGGCTGATGCGCTGGATGGCGCTGCTTTCGGCGGCGGCGGTGGCGATCGCGTTGGCATACCTCAGGAGCCGCGGGCCCTTGCCGCTGCCGATGGCGCTCGCGACCGTCTTCGGGGTCGGCCTGTCGGTGTTGCTCGGCACCGCGCTGATGGGCCTGGTGTTCGTCAGCGCCGAAAGCGGGCACGACGCCGACGCTGCGGACGGCCGGGGAGAGGAATCCCGATGAGCGAACGGCGCGATCCGGTGCTGCGCGTCGTGCCGCACCCGGGCGACATCAATTCGAACGGCCACATCTTCGGCGGCTGGATCCTCAGCCAGATGGACATCGCCGGCGGCATCATCGCTGCACGGACCGCACACGGCGCCGTCGCGACGGTCGCGATCGAGGCGATGCAGTTCATCGCGCCCGTGCTGCTCCTCGATCTGATCTCGATCTACGCCGACGTCGAGCGGATCGGCCGCACCTCCGTCACGATCCGCATCGAGGTGCTGGCGACGCGCGGCCCGGCCTCCGCCGAGATCAAGGTGACGCAGGCGCTGTTCACCTTTGTCGCGCTCGACGCGGACCACCGGCCCCGCCCGATCTCGCGCGAAGGGGACCCCTCCACGCTTTAGCGTCAGGCGTCGACCGGAACCTCGCCATCTTCGCGACGCGGTCGCCCCCGGCGGCGGCGCACCGGCGTCTCGGCGGCGGGTTCGACCGCATCGGGAGTAAAGGCCGGCGGCAGGCGATCGATCTCGATCCGCTCGGGTGCGGGTGCGGCCTCGACAGGAACAGGCGCGACGCGCGGCGGCCGGCCGCGCGGGCGGCGCTCCGCCTGCGGCTCGATCTCGCGCGGCTCGACCGGCTCGCGCTCGACGCGGCCGTCGCTGCGCGGCTCGTAGCGCGGCGCATTCTGCTGCTGAGGCGGCTGCGATTGCTGCTGCGGACGGACCTGGTCGCCGCGCTGGTCCTGACGATAGTCGCCGCGCGCTGGCTGCTGCTCCATCCGCGGAGCAGGGCGCTGCGGCTGCTGGTCGTAGCGCGAATCTTCGTCGCGCTCGTCGCCGTCGCCGTCGTTGTCGCCGTCGTCATAATCATCCTGGCCGTCGCCGCGCTGGCGGCGCTGCTCCTCGAAACGGGCGCGGCTCTCGCTCAGGATACGGAAATAATGATCGGCGAACTGGAGATAATATTCGGTCATCACGCGATCGCCCTGCATCTGGGTGTCGCGCGCGAGCGCCTTGTACTTTTCGTGCAGCTGGCTGGCATTGCCGCGCGCCCGATTGTCGAGGCGGTTGCCGCGATCCGTGCCGTTGCCCGTCCCGCCGGGACGCGGCGCACCACCGCCGCGACCGCGACGACGGCCGTTCTGACGATTATTTATCAATGTCCGCTACCCTCGTCACTCGTGGCAATTCACCACTTCTCTCGCCCGAGCCAATCCCGGTCGTATGGATGTATGAGACCCTGCGACGCGCCGGCTGCCTGTGCAGCCGCCTCCTCATCGCGTCGATACCGCCAGTGCCGGCAGCTCTTCGGCCATCAGGGGTCCCGGATGGCGGCAATCTGCAAGTAATGCGATCAGCCGCCGTCCCGTGCGCTTCATCTAATGGGCGGTGTGTCGAAATCCAAGCACAATATGCTCAACACAGATTGCTCACCGGTTAATCAGGAGGCAGCGGTCGCGTCCGGCGAGATCCTGACGCACCGCGACGGGCAGGCCGGCGGCGGCAAACAGCGCCGCTGCCGCGGTCCCCTGGCTTGCGCCGATCTCGATCGCGGCAAGCCCGCCGGGCGCGATCAGCCGGCCGAGCTCGGGTGCGAGCCGGCGGTAGGCGTCGAGCCCGTCGGCGCCGGCGAACAGCGCGGCGTGCGGCTCGTGCCGCGCGACGTCGCGCGGCAGCGGCGCGTTCGTCTCGACATAAGGGGGGTTGCACAGCAGCAGATCGAACCGGCCGGCGAGGCCCTCCCCCCAGTCGTCCCGGACGAACCGCGCGCGTCCGGCCAGGCCGAGCCGCGCCGCATTGCGCCGCGCCACCGCCAGTGCCGCCGCCGAGCGATCGACCCCGAGCCCGTGCGCGTCGGGCCATTGATCGAGCGCGGCGAGCAGCAGCGCGCCGGATCCGGTGCCGAGGTCGAGCACGGTCGCCGGGCCCGCCGCGGCGAAATGCGTCACCGCCGCCTCGAGCAGCGTCTCGCTGTCGGGACGCGGGATCAGCACCGCCGGCGTCACCTCGAGCTCGATCGTCCAGAACGCCCGCCGCCCGGTGATGTAGGCGAGCGGCTCCCCCGCGCCGCGGCGCGCGACCAGATCGGCGAACGCACCCGGCACGCCGCCGCGGTTCTGCCCGAGCAGCAGCGCCTCGCGTTCCATGCCGAGCGCGTGCGCCATCAGCAGCTCGGCATCGAGCCGCGGAGTTTCGCTAGTGCCGCCGATCCGCGCCGCCGCCTCGGCCAGCGCCGCGCGAATATCGTCAGCCGGCATCCAGATTGGCCAGCCGCGCCGCCTCGTCCTCGGCGATCAGCGCGGCGATGACCTCGTCCAGCCCCGGCCCCTCGAGCACCTCGGGCAAGCGATGCACCGTCAAATTGATGCGATGATCGGTGACGCGTCCCTGCGGATAATTATAGGTGCGAATGCGCTCCGAACGATCGCCCGATCCGACCATCGACTTGCGCGCGCCGGCACGCTCGCTGTCGACTCGGTTGCGCTCGAGCTCGTAGAGCCGCGTGCGCAGCACCTTGAGCGCCTTGGCCTTGTTCTTGTGCTGCGATTTCTCGTCTTGCTGGATCACGACGAGGCCGGTGGGCACGTGCGTGATGCGCACCGCGCTGTCGGTGGTGTTGACCGATTGGCCGCCGGGGCCCGACGAGCGATACACGTCGATGCGCAGATCGCGCTCGTCGATCTGGATATCGACCTCCTCAGGCTCCGGCAGCACCGCGACCGTCGCCGCCGAGGTGTGGATCCGCCCGCCGCTTTCGGTCGCGGGCACGCGCTGGACGCGATGCACGCCGCTCTCGAACTTGAGCCGCGCGAACACGCCCTGGCCGGTAACGCTGGCTACCGCTTCCTTGTAGCCGCCGAGATCGGCTGCGCTGGCCGAGATCAGCTCGACCCGCCAGCCCTGCTCGTCGGCATAGCGCTGGTACATGCGGAACAGGTCGCCGGCAAACAGCGCCGCCTCGTCGCCGCCGATGCCGGCGCGGATCTCGAGCATCGCCGGGCGCTGATCGGCCTCGTCGCGCGGCAGCAGGCGCAACGCCAGCTCGCGCTCGGCCAGCGGCAGCTTTTGACGGATGATGCCGACCTCCTCCTCGGCCATTTCGCGGATTTCGGGATCGTCCTCGCCGACCAGCCCGCTCAGCACGGCGAGCTCGGCGCGCAGCCGGCGCACCTCGGCGGCGGCGCGCGCGACCGGCTCGATCTCGGCATATTCCTTCGACAGCGCGACGAAGCGGTCGGGTGCGAGCGCCGGCGCGTTCATCGCATGGGCGATGTCGTCGCGCTTCGCCTCGATCGAGGCGATCCGTTCGGAGGTGATCGAAGTCATGCTGCTTCGTCCGCCGGCAGATTGCCCCCGCTCATCCGGTCATATGGATCGCCGACAAGCTGCAATACCTTGTTCAGCGTATGCGCCGCCTGGTCCGAACCTTCCCGCACATTCGACAGCCAGAGACGGTCGGCGGGAGTTTCGGCAGGACGAACAAACAGGATCGCCCTCACTCCCTTCCGCTTTGCTACTTCTACCCGCTTCTTTGAGTTGCCTCTTGCCGCAAATTCTACGGCGACGTGCTTGCGACGCAGGACTGCCGCAATTCTGGCGGCTTCGGCCTCCATACTTGGGTGATCCGGCACAACAGCAAACTCGGCTGTTTCCGCATCCGGCGCCTCGATCAGCATCGCCAGCCGCTCGATTCCCGCCGCCCAGCCGACACCGGGGGTCGGCAGTCCGCCGAGCGTCTCGATCAGCCCGTCGTAGCGCCCGCCGGCAAGCACCGTGCCCTGACTTCCCAGCCGGTCGGTGACGAACTCGAACGCGGTGTGACGGTAATAATCGAGCCCGCGGACCAGCCGCGGATCGCGCGTCCATCTGACCCCGGCGCTGTCGAGCCCCTTCGTCACCGCCTCGAAGAACGCCCCCGCCTCGCGCGTCAGATACGCGTCGATCGGCGGCGCGGCGTCGGCGATCGGACGGTCGCGCGGGTCCTTGCTGTCGAGGATGCGCAGCGGATTGCGCTCGAGCCGTGCCAGGCTGTCCTCGGACAGCTCGTCGCGATGCGCGGTGAAGTGCGCGACCAGCGCCGCGCGCCAGCCGTCGCGCGTCGCGGCATCGCCCAGCGTATTGAGCTTTAGCGTCACCCCGTCCGTGATCCCGAGTTCGCTCAGCAATTGATCGGCAAAGGCCAGCAACTCCACGTCGGCGGCGGGCTCGGCCGCGCCGATCACCTCGGCGTCGAGCTGGTGGAACTGGCGGAAGCGGCCCTTCTGCGGGCGTTCGTAACGGAATACCGGGCCGTCGGTGGCGAGCTTGAGCGGGGCGTGCTGCTGCCATCCCTCGGTGAGGAAGGCACGTGCCAGGCCGGCGGTGAATTCGGGGCGCAGGGTGATCGAATCGCCACCCCTGTCGGCAAACGTATACATCTCCTTGGCGACGACGTCGGTGGTCTCCCCGAGCGAGCGCGCGAACACCGCGGTCGCCTCGAACACCGGCACCTCGACGCGGGCGAAGCCATAGAGCCTGCGCACGCGATCGAACGCGGCAGTGACGGCGTGGAAGCGCTCGACGCTTTCGCCGAGCATATCCTGGGTGCCGCGAACACGCTGCGGGGTCTCGATTTTGGCCATTACGGCAACGTCCCTAAAGCAAAAAGCTTTACCGAGAAATATTGTTCGCATGTGCAATAATCGGACAAGGCGAACCCTTGAGAACTAGGGTTTTGGGCGTTATGCGCCGCACCATGGACATCAATCTCATCCCGATCGGCGACGATCCGCCGCACAGTCTTCACGTGATCATCGAAGTGCCGGTCGGCGGCGAACCGGTGAAATATGAGTTCGACAAGGCATCGGGCGCACTGTTCGTCGATCGCATTCTCCACACGCCGATGCGCTATCCGGCCAATTACGGGTTCGTGCCGCATACGCTGTCGCCCGACGGCGATCCGCTCGATGCCTTGGTCGTCGCGCGCTCGCCGTTCATCCCCGGCTGCGTCGTGCGCGTGCGGCCGATCGCCGTGCTCAAGCTCGAGGACGAGGCGGGCGGTGACGAAAAGTTGCTCACCGTGCCGGTCGACGGCACCTTCCCTTATTATGAGAAGGTCAACGAGAGCAGCGATCTGCCGCTGATCGTGATGCAGCAGATCGAGCATTTCTTCACCCATTACAAGGATCTCGAGACCAAGAAATGGGTGCGCGTCGGCACGTGGGGAGACGCCACCGAAGCCAAGCAGATCATCCTGGAAGCGATCGAACGAGAGAAGGCGGCCAAAGCAGCGAAAGCCGCCTGACGCTCCGATCTGGACGTCTCCGTCGCATCCGGGCATGCCTGTGACATCACGTCGCAGGGAATCGACCATATGGCCCGCAGATTAGCCGCCCTCGCCTTCCTCACGCTTGCCGCGCCGCTCGCTGCTCAGAACAGCGCGCCGCAACCGATCCCGCGGGCCGATGCGATCCCCACGCCGCGCGACCAGCCCTATCCGGCGACGCTGCGCCTCGCGGTCGATGCGAGCGACGTCACCCGGGGCATCTTCGCCGTCCGGCAGACCATCCCCCTCGCCGCGGCGGGCCCGCTGACGCTGCTCTATCCGCAATGGCTGCCCGGCAATCACAGCCCTTCCGGCCCGATCGACAAGCTCGCCGGCCTCAGGATCAGCGCCGGCGGCAAGCCGCTCGCATGGCGGCGCGATCCGGTCGACGTCTATGCCTTCCACGTCGAGGTTCCCGAGGGCGTCCGCAGCATCGATCTCGAGTTCCAGTTCGTTTCGCCGACGAGCAAGGAGCAGGGCAGGATCGTCACCACCGCCGAGATGCTCAACCTGCAGTGGAACGCCGTCCTGCTCTATCCGGCGGGCTGGTTCGCGCGGCAGATCCCAGTCGACGCGTCGGTCACCTACCCCAAGGGATGGAAAGCGGCGACCGCGCTCGAGACGGCCGCCGCCAGCGGCAACACCGTACGCTACAAGACGGTATCGCTCGATACTCTGGTCGATTCGCCGGTGTTTGCCGGGCGCTATGCCCGCACCGAGCAGCTGGCGCCGGGTGTGCGGCTCAATATCGTCGCCGACACGCCCGAGGCGCTTGCCGCCACGCCCGAGCAGATCGCGCTCCACCGCAATCTGGTGACGCAGGCGGTCAAGCTGTTCGGCGCGCAGCATTATGACCATTATGATTTCCTGTTTGTCTTGTCCGACAGGCTCGGCGGGATCGGGCTGGAGCACCACCGCTCGTCCGAGAACGGGGTCGACGCCGCTTATTTCACCGACTGGGCCGGCGCGGTCGACGATCGCGACCTGCTGCCGCACGAATATACCCACAGCTGGAACGGCAAGTTCCGGCGCGGCGCGGACCTGTGGACGCCCGATTTCCGCACGCCGATGCAGGACAGCCTGCTGTGGGTCTATGAAGGTCAGACACAGTTCTGGGGGCAGGTGCTCGCCGCGCGCTCAGGATTGTGGACCAAGGAGGAGGCGCTCGCCGCGATCGCCGCGACCGCCGCGATCTACGATACGCGCCCGGGCCGCATCTGGCGCCCGCTGATCGACACCACCAACGATCCGATCATTTCCCAGCGTTCCCCCCAGCCTTGGCGCAGCTGGCAGCGCTCCGAGGATTATTACAGCGAGGGCCTGCTGATCTGGCTCGACGCCGACAGCCTGATCCGCGAGCGTTCGGGCGGCAAGCGCTCGCTCGACGATTTCGCCAAGCTCTTCTTCGGCGTGCGCGATCGCGACTGGGGCGAACTGACCTACACGTTCGACGACGTCGTCGCCGCGCTCAACGCGGTGCAGCCCTACGACTGGGCCGGCTTCCTGCGCACGCGGCTCGACGCGACCAGCCCGCACGCGCCGCTCGATGGCCTCGCACGCGGCGGCTATCGCCTAATCTTTACCGACGAGCCGACCAAATATTTTGACGCGGCGCAGAAAGCCCGCAAGATCAATGACCTGAGCTATTCGCTCGGGCTCTCGGTCGGCGAGAAGGGCGTGGTCAGCGGCGTGATCTGGGACGGGCCGGCGTTCGCCGCGGGGATCACCGCGGGCACCACGATCGTCGCGGTCAACGACCGCGCCTATGACGACGACCTGATCAAGCAGGCGATCGTCGCGGCCAAGCGCGGCACGGCGCCGATCCGCCTGCTGGTCAAGCTAGGCGATGTCTACCGCGAGGCCGCGGTCCGCTGGAACGGCGGATTGCGCTACCCCCGCCTCGAACGCAGCGGCAAGGGAGGATCGCTCGACGCGCTGCTGGCGCCGCGCTAGGAGAGCTCATGGCACGGCAGAGCAAGAGCGCAGGCGGGCTCAACCGCATCGCGCCGTGGCGCTTCCTGCTGTTCCTCGGCCTGTTCGCGATCGGCGTTCCCGTCGGCGCCGCCACGTTCGGCTGGCGCGAAGGCGTGATGGCGGGCTTCGACGTCGCCGCACTCGCTTTCATCCTCGTGTGCGTGCCGCTGTTCGACGACAGCCCCGACGAAATGCGCGAGGCGGCCCGCCGCAACGACGCCAATCGCGTGATGCTGCTCGTGATCACCGCGCTGGTGATGGTCGTGATCCTCGTCGCGGTCGCGGCCGAACTCCAGCAGCAGGGCAGCCTCGATGCCCTGCACATCGCGCTGGTCGTATCGACGCTGGCGCTGTCCTGGATCTTCAGCAATCTGGGCTACGCGCTGCACTACGGCCACTTGTTCTACAGCGCGGACGAGGGGCGCAAGGACCATGGCGGCCTCAAGATCCCGGCGACCGAGGAGCCCGATTATTGGGATTTCCTCTATTTCTCCGCGACGCTGGGAATGACCTTCCAGACCTCCGACATCGAGATCGAAAGCCCGCGCATCCGCCGCACCGCGATCTTCCACTGCCTCGCCGCGTTCGTCTTCAACATCGGCGTCCTGGCCTTCACCATCAACGTACTCGGCGGCTGATCCGCAACTGGCCTAATGCTATATTAACCAGCCCGATCTACTCTTTTGGCCGGGAGACGTTCGACGATGGACACGGTGGCGCCAAATCCGGTGTGGACGGATCTCTCCGTTTCGACGCAGCTCGAGCGGGGCCTGGCCACGCAACTGCGCGCGCAATTTGATCCCGACGGAACGCTCGAAGCCGCGTTGGCCGAAATCTGGACCCTGCTCGGCGAGAACGGCGAGCCGCTCGCCGAGAAGTTCTGGCAAAAATACGCGATCCTCAATCCCACCGGCAAGATCGCCCGGCCGGGCAGCCGGAGCTGGCAGGATTCGATCAACTATTCCCGGGTCAAATATACCGCTCCGTTCGGGCCGCAATTCATCGTGGGCGCCGAAGGCATCGGGACGCTGACCCTGAATGCGGACGTGCCGATCGGCCTGGCCATCGCCGCGCTGAACGAATCGCACATGCACACCGGCAAGCTGCTGTTCGCCAAACTCGACGATGCGCCCGAGCGACTGGCGCGGCTCACCTCGGCGATCTTCCAGATCAGCGCGCTGGAATTCCAGTTGGTCGCGTCCGGCTACAGCAAGGCCGTCCACGAGAAGACCGCCGAAAGCCTGCGCGCGCGCGGCGGCCGATTCGAGGAGGACGTGACGAAGGCGGTCGACTCGCTCGCGCACCTCAGCCGGGCCGCGCGCGCGCGCGGCGACGTGGCCGCGCATAATACGCGCGAGATGCAGCTGCGCAGCGAACGCATGGGGCAGCTCGCGGCGGAGAATGTCTCGCGCCTGTCCGCCTTTCGCCAGACTGCCGAAACGCTTTCGGCGGGCCTCGATCGCGTGCGCCAGCGGTTCGACTCGAGCCTCGGCATCGCCGGCACCGCCTCGTCCGCCGTCGGCGACGCGGCGATGGCGATGAGCCAGCTGACCGAGAAGACCGGATCGATCGAAGCGATCCTCGGGCTGATCCGCGCCGTCGCCAACCAGACCCGCCTGCTCGCGCTCAACGCGACGATCGAGGCGGCGCGCGCCGGCGACGCCGGCCGCGGCTTCGCGGTGGTGGCGCAGGAAGTGAAATCGCTCGCCAGCCAGAGCGCCGGAGCGGTCGAGGATATCGCCACCCAGATCGAGGTGATCCAGCAGGCGGCGGAGGCGGCGTTCACCTCGAGCGGATCGGTCCGCACCGCGGTCGATAGCGTGTCGCGCGACGCCGAGCAGACTCATCGCGAGCTCGCCGACGGCATGCGCGAGACCGGCTTGTTGCGGATGCTCCTCGAGGAGGCGAGCCAGACCGCCGACGAGATGAACGCGCTGATCGACGCGATCGGCACCGAGACCGAGGGGATGGCCGTGGAGATCGCCGAGGTCGCGCTGGCGTTCGAACAGGTCGACGATCAGCTCACCAGCCTGCAGGCCCATACCGGCACGTTCGTCTCGGAAGTGGCTGCCTGAGGCGGCTATTCCGCGGCCTGCGCCGTCGCGACCGTCAGCGCCTCGATCTCGGCCGCCTTGGCCTCGACCAGCCGGACGATATGATCGACCATGTCGGCATCCTGCACCGTGTGATCGGTGACGCCCGACAGATAGACCATATGCTTGCCGCCGCCGCCGCCGGTCAGGCCGATGTCGGTCTCGCGCGCCTCGCCCGGCCCGTTGACGACGCAGCCGAGGATTGACAGCGACAGCGGCGTCGCGATGTGCGCGAGCCGCTGCTCGAGCGTCTCGACCGTGCGGATCACGTCGAACCCCTGGCGCGCGCAGCTCGGGCACGAGACGACGCGCACGCCGCGATGACGGATGCCGAGCGCCTTCAATATCTCGAAGCCGACGCGGACCTCCTCCTCCGGCTCGGCCGAGAGCGAGACGCGGATCGTGTCGCCGATCCCGAACCACAACAATGAGCCGATGCCGAGCGCGGACTTGACCGTGCCGCCGATCAGCCCGCCCGCCTCGGTGATGCCGAGGTGCAGCGGGCAATCGACCGCCTCCGCCAGCCCCTGGTAGGCGGCGATCGCGAGGAACACGTCGGATGCCTTGACCGCCACCTTATATTCGCGGAAGTCCGCATCCTCGAGCAGCTTGATGTGATCGAGCGCGCTCTCGACCAGCGCCTCGGGACAGGGCTCGCCATATTTCTCGAGCAGGTCGCGCTCGAGGCTGCCGGCGTTGACGCCGATGCGGATCGCGCAGCCGTTCGCCTTGGCCGCGCGGACCACTTCGGCGACGCGCTCGGACGAGCCGATGTTGCCCGGATTGATCCTGAGGCAGGCCGCGCCGGCGTCGGCCGCCTCGAGCGCGCGCTTGTAGTGGAAATGGATGTCGGCGACGATCGGCACGCGCGCGGCGCGGACGATCTGCTTGAGCGACGCGGTCGATTCCTCGTCGGGGCAGGACACGCGGATGATGTCGACGCCCGCATCCTCGCAACGGCGGATCTGGTCGATCGTCGCGCGCGCGTCCGACGTCGGCGTGTTGGTCATCGTCTGGACGGTGACCGGCGCGTCGCCGCCGACGGGGACGTTGCCGACCATGATCCGGCGGCTCGTGCGCCGGTGGATATCGCGCCAGGGGCGAAGGGACATGGGTGATCCAATTCCTACGTCGTCAAAACCCATACTCGCCAATCGTGGCGATGATAAGTCACGCCAGACTCTTCGACACCTGCTCGTAGACGTCCTTGCTCAGCCGCGGCGTCGCGAGCATGCGCTCGAGCTCCGCCTTCATCAGCGCGCTGCGCCGCGCCTCGAACCGGCGCCAGCGGCCGAGCGGGGGAATCAGCTTGGCCGCGGCGCCGGGATTGATCCGATCGACCTCGAGCGCGGTATCGGCGAGGAAGCGGTAGCCGCGCCCGGTAGCGTCGTGGAACGCCGACTGGTTGGCCGCGAACGCGCCGACCAGCGCGCGCAGCCGGTTCGGATTGGCGATCGTGAAATCGGGATGATGCGCGAGCGCCTCGACCGCCGCGGCGGTGTCGTCGCGCAGAGACAGCGCCTGGGTGGTGAACCATTTGTCGAGCACCAGCGCATTGTCGCGATAGCGGTTGTAGAAGATGTCGAGCGCGGCGATCCGCTCGTCGGCGTCGCCGTTGGCGAGCACGCCGAGCGCGCCCTGGCGGTCGGTCATGTTGTCGGCCTGCTCGAACTGGCGGAATGCCTGCATCGCCGCATCGGATGCGCCGCTCGCGGCGATGAAGCAGAGCGCGACCGTCTTCAACCGCCGCAGCCCCTTGGCGCTCGGGGTCAAGTCGAAGCGGTTGGCATGGGTCGAGGCGTAAGCCGCGCGCCACTGATCGAGCAGCAGGCGGCCGAGATCGCCGCGCAGCCGATCGCGCGCGGCGCGGACCGCGGCGGGATCGACCACCAGCAGCTGATCGCCGACGAAGCTTTCCGTCGGGATCAGCGTCGCTTCGGCGATGAACGCCGGATCGAGCGCCGAATTGCCGAGCGTGTGGCGGACCGCGTCGATCACCGGCCGATGATCGGCCTGGCCCGTGGTCACCGCGCCGACCAGCGTATCGACCATCAATTGCTGGAGCGCCTCGTAGCGCGCGAACGGATCGTCGTCGCGCGCCGAGAGGAAGGCGAGATCGTGCGCCGAGCGATCGCTGTCGATCACCACCGGCGCGGAAAAGCCGCGGTTGATCGACAGCACCGGGCGCTCGCCGACCCCTTCGACCACCACCTCGCGGTGCGCGGAGTCGAGCAGGACGAGCTGTTCGCCGAAGCTGTCGCCCGAGACCTCGCCATAGAGCGCGAGCCGCAGCGGCACGGGCATCGGCTGCTTGTCGGGCTGGCCGGGCGTCGGCGGAACGGTCTGGTCGAGCATGATCCGCGCGCGGCCGCTGCCCGGCTGATGCTCGACCACTGCCTTGATCCGCGGCGTGCCGGCCTGTGCGTACCATAAGCGGAACCGGCCGAGATCGACCGCGGAGGCATCCTCCATCGCGTGCACGAAGTCCTCGCAGGTCGCGGCCTGGCCGTCGTGGCGCGCGAAATAGAGATCGCTGCCCGCGCGGAATTTGTCGGGCCCGAGGATGGTGTGGAGCATGCGGATCACCTCGGCGCCCTTGTTGTAGACGGTCGCCGTGTAGAAATTGCCGATCTCGAGATAGGATTCGGGGCGGATCGGATGCGCCAGCGGCCCCGCGTCCTCGGGAAACTGCGCCGCGCGCAGCGTGCGCACGTCCTCGATCCGCTTGACCGCGGGCGAGCCCTGATCGGCGCTGAATTGCTGGTCGCGAAAGACGGTGAAGCCTTCCTTGAGCGACAGCTGGAACCAGTCGCGGCAGGTCACCCGGTTGCCCGACCAATTGTGGAAATATTCGTGCGCGACGACCCCGGCGATCGCATCGTAATCGGCGTCGGTCGCGGTGTCGGGATCGGCGAGGATATAGCGCGAGTTGAAGATGTTGAGGCCCTTGTTCTCCATCGCCCCGAAGTTGAAGTCGCTGACCGCGACGATGTTGAACACCGACAGGTCATATTCGCGGCCGTAGACGCGCTCGTCCCACGCCATCGCCGCCTTCAATGCCGCCATCGCATGCTCGGTCTTGGGGAGATCGGCGTTCCGCACCCAGATCGCCAGCTCGACCGTCTTGCCCGACGCGGTGACGAAGCGGTCGCGATTGGCGGCGAGATCGCCTGCAACGAGCGCGAACAGATAGCAGGGCTTGGGGAACGGATCGTCCCATTGCGCCCAGTGCCGCCCATCGGGCAGGTCGCCGCCGGCGACATGGTCGCCGTTGGCGAGCAGCACCGGGAAGCGCGCCTTGTCCGCGCTCATCCGCACCGAATAGCGGCTGAGCACGTCGGGCCGATCGGGGAAGAAGGTGATGCGGCGGAAGCCTTCGGCCTCGCACTGGGTGCACAGCAGCCCGCCCGAGGCGTAGAGCCCCATCAGCTGGGTGTTGGCGTCGGGTGCGAGCGCGACCTCGGTCTCGAGCACGTGCCGTTCGCCGGGCAGCGCGACCACCAGCCGATCATGCTCGATCCGCCAGTCGTGCGGCGCGAGAGCGCGCCCGTCGAGCACGACGCGCAGCGGGGTCAGCCCGCCGGCGTCGAGCCGCAGCGGCGGATCGCCGGGGGCGTTGCGCACGACCGTCAGCCGCGCGATGACGCGCGTGTCTGCCGAATCGAGCGCGAAATCGAGCGCGATTTCGGGCACCAGCCACTCGGGCGGCCGATAATCCTCGCGACGGATCGCGTGCGGGACGGCGACGGCGGCGGGGATGTCCATGGCCATGGATTATGCCGGGAGAAGGACGGTGACAATGATTCCCGCGTCCACCCCGTTCCGCTTGCGCCGGGAGATGCGTAAGAGCGGGCCATGCCGCATCTCCTCATCTTCGGCTTGGGCTATACCACCGGTCACCTCGCCGCGGCACTGCGCCATGACGGCTGGCGCATCACCGCGACACGCCGCGAAGCGACCGACGATGCGCTCGCCTTCGCCGATGCCGCCGCCGTGCGCGCGGCGATCGCCGCGGCCACGCACATCCTCTCCTCGGTCCCGCCCGCCGGCGACGCCGATCCCGTGTTGGCCGCTTATGGCGCCGAGATCGCTGACGCTTCGGCGCGGTGGATCGGCTATCTGTCGTCGACCGGCGTCTATGGCGACACCGGCGGCGCGTGGGTGGACGAGAGCGCGCCGATCGGCGGCGGGCGGCGCTCGGCCCGCGCCGAGGCCGATCGCGCCTGGCTAGCGCTGCGCAATGACGTGCGCCTGTTCCGCCTGCCCGGCATCTACGGCCCCGGCCGCTCGGCGCTCGAGCGGGTCGCGGAGGGACGCGCGCACCGGATCGACCTGCCCGATCAGGTGTTCAGCCGCGTCCACGTCGACGACATCGTCGCGGGCGTGATCGCCAGCCTCTCGCACGGCCCGCCGGGGGCCTACAACCTCGCCGACGATCGCCCCGCAAGCCAGAATGCGGTGATCGAATATGCCTGCGACCTGCTCGGCCGGGAATGGCCGCCGCTCGCGACGCTCGACCAGGCCGGGCTGTCCCCGATGGCGCGCGCTTTCTATGCCGAGAACCGCCGCGTCGCCAACCGCAAAGCCAAGCGCCTGCTCGGCTGGACGCCGCGCTACCCCGATTACCGCGCCGGGCTCGGCGCCCTCAGAGCGACGAGCAGCCCAACCAGCCCCAAGACGCCGCCGAGCGCCGCCGGCAGCGACCAGCGATAGCCCTCGAACAGCGTCGACAGCGCCATTGCCAGGATCGGGACCAGCACACTCGAATAGGCCGCGCGGCCCGGCCCGATCATGCGGATCACGTCGAAATAGAGCAGGAAGGCGAGCGCCGATGCGATCACCCCGAGATAGACGGCCCCGAGCCAATAGCGCGGATCGGGATCGAATACCGGCGGGCCGACGGTGCTCCAGGCGAACGCCGAATTGAGCGCGACGCCCCACAGCATGCCCCAGGTCAGCAAGGTCGCGATGGGGATCGCCCGGGCGCGCGGGCTCGCCTGCATGACGTTGCTGGCCGACGAGCTCAGCACGGCGAGCAGGGTGAGCCCGATTCCCGCAGCGATCGTGTGGGACCGGGCGGCCGCGGCATGCAGCTCATGCAGGAACAGCAGGCCGACGCCGAGCAAGGCGATCGCCGAGCCGGCGAGGAAGCGGCGCGACACGCCCTGGCCGAACAGCAGCCAGGCGAACAGGCTGTTGGGCACGACGAGCAAAGCGAACAGCACCGCCGCGAGGCCCGAGGTGATGAACGTCTCGGCGCGGTAGACGAGGTTGAAGTTGAGCAGAACCTGGAAGAAGCCGAACCCGACCGCGAACAGCTGCTCTCCCGGGCCGAGCCGCAGCGATCGGCGGGTCAACAGCGCGTAGAGCAACATCGCCGCCGCGGCGAAGGCGAAGCGATAGCTGACCGACCAGCTCGGCGGGACGCTGTGGAGCTGATCGCGGATCACCAGCCAGGTCGTGCTCCACAAGACGGTCACGATCGCGAACGGCAGCAGCACGCGCGCCTGCGCCGGCGGGCTCAGCGGCGGCTCCGTCACAGTGCCTCGAGCGCAGCGGCGAGCGCGCCGACTTCGGCGGGCGGCTGATCCCACGACACGACGAAGCGGGCGACGCCCGCGCCCCAATCGTAGAACTCGAACCCGCCGTCGCGCAGCTTCGCTGCCTCGTCGGGCGTCAATCGGACGAACAGCTCGTTGGCCTCGACCGGATGGACCAGCCGATCGGGCACCGCCGCGGCGACACGCGCGGCGCATTGATTCGCATGCGCGGCATTGTCGAGCCACAGATCGTCGTCGAGCAGAGCGAGCAGCTGCGCGGCCATGAAGCGCCCCTTGGACAGCAGATGGCCGGCGCGCTTGCGGCGATAGCGCGTCGCCGCGGCGAGCGCCGGATCGAACAGGATCAGCGCCTCGGCCGAGAGCCCGCCGTTCTTCACGAAGCCGAAGCTCAACGCGTCGACCCCCGCGCGCCAGCTGAGCTCGGCCGGGGGGCAGCCGGTATGCGCCACGGCGTTGGCGAAACGCGCGCCGTCCATGTGCAGCGCCAGCCCGCGAGCGCGTGCCACTTCGGCAAGCGCGGCAATCTCATCGGGCTCGTACACCAGCCCCGATTCGGTGGCGTTGGTGATCGACAGCGCGGCCGGCGGGGTGCGGTGGACGTCGTCGCGAAGCCCGGCGAGAAACGCCTCGATCGCCTGTGGGGTCAGCTTCGCGCCGTCGCATGGCACGGGCATCAGCTTGGCGCCGTGGGTGTAGAATTCGGGCGCGCCGCACTCGTCGTTGTGGATATGCGCGTCGGCGTGGCACAGCACCGCGCCGTGCGGCGGGCACATCGCCGCGAGCGCGAGCGCGTTGGCCGCGGTCCCTGTCGCGACCCACAGCGCCGCGACCGGGGTGCCGAACAGATCGGAAAAGGCGTGGTCGAGCGAGCGGCTGAGCGCGTCGCCGTCATAAGCGGTGTCGACCGCGTTGGCGGCGGCGAGCGCGGCGAGCACCGCCGGGTGGACGCTCGCGGCATTGTCCGAGAAGAAGCGCATCGGCGACGCCTTGCTGCGGCCGGCCGGCGCGGTCAACCGGCCGGCGCGCGCATCCGGAACAGCGCACGGTCTTCAGGGCCGAAGCCGCGATACCAGATGACCAGCCCATAAGCGCCGAGGATCAGGGGGATGCCGAACACCAGTTCGCCCCATTCGGGGATGCGCGTGGCGAGCGTGCCGGCGACGACCGCCGCCGCCGCGGCCGGAACCAGCGTCCAGCGCCAGCCCGAGACGCGCACGCCGAGCATGCGCGACAGCAGCCACGCCTTGGCCAGCGAAGCGAAGCCGAGCGCGACGAGCAGCCCGAGCGCCGGGCCGGCGGCGGCGATCAGATCGTCGGTGCGCGAGGCGGCCGGATGCCCCCACCGCACTTCCGCCCAGCGCAAGGCATGGACAAACAGGATCGACAGCCCGTACTGCGCCGCGATCATCGCGCAGGAGATCAGCAGGTTGCGCTTCGACGCGAGGTAGATCAGCGCCGCCTCGCTGACCACCGCGGTCGCCGCGACCGCCTCGGCGATCAGCAGGATCGCGAGCGCGCCGACGCCGCCGACGAAGCTCGGGCCGACCAGCCCCATCACCGCCTCCCCGGGAATCGCGAGCGCGAGCGCGATGCCGATCTGCGCGGCGATGATCCAGAAGCCGACCTGGCGCACCTGGCGGCCGACCGCCGGTCGATCGCCCTCGGCGAGCTTCTGGGTGATCACCGGCCCGAGGATCGGATCGAAGCTGGTCTTGAGCTTCTGGGGCAGCGACGCCACTTGCTGGGCGACATAATAGATGCCGACGATCTCGGGCGAGAAATAGAACACGCGGCCGAGCATGTAGATATCGAGCCGGCGCGAGCCCCATTCGATCGCGTCGGCGCCGGCGAGCGGCAGGTTGCGCCACGCGAGCCGCATCAGCCGCTGCGGCTCGGGCCGCCAGCCGCGCGGCATGCCATAAGCGCGCATCAGCGGGATGATCGAGGCGACCAGCGCGCCGATCGTCGAGAGCACATAAGCGATGATCAGCCCGTCGCGCAGCGAATAGAAAGCAAGGCATGCCGCGGCGATGCTGATCGTCCACGGCTCGACCACCGCGCGCGCCTTCACCGTGGCCGCGACGTCGCCGCGATAGGCCAAGGCGGCCAGCGCGATGTCCGACGTGGTCCAGCCGAAGATCGTCAGCGGCAGCAGCCAATCGAGCCCGTTGATCTTGCTGTTGGGGAACATGAAACCGGGAAAGACGATCAGCACCGCCGCCGCCACGGCCGATCCGAGGATGCCGACGAGCAACGCATCCCACACGTCGCAGACGTGCGGCCGCTGGGTCGTCGACAGCCGCTGCGCGAGCCCGCGCTTGAGGCCGAGCGTGGCGAGCTGCGCGGCGAACTCGACCGCGATCGTCGCGATCGCGAAGCGGCCGAGCGCGTCGGCGCCATAGACCCGCCCGGCGATGAACAGGAACGGCAGCCGCGCGGCGAGGCGCAGCAGGAAACCGAAGAAGTTGGTCCGCCCGCCCTTCGCCAGCGCGGCGATGTCGTCGCGGCCCGCGACGTCGGTCACGGCCGGCTTTCCCTTGACTGATCTTGATTTCGTACAGCGCTCAATGCGCCGCGCCCCAGCTCGGGCCGGTGCCGATCTCGATGCCGAGCGGGACCGAGAGCGCCACCGCCGGCGCGGCCGCGCGAGCCATCACGGTGCGGATGACTTCGCTCGCCGCCGGAACATCGCCCTCGGGCAGCTCGAACACGAGCTCGTCGTGAACCTGGAGCAGCATCCGCACATCGCCCAAACCCGCGGCGCGCAACGCCGGGGGCATGCGCACCATCGCGCGCTTGATGATGTCGGCGCTGGTGCCCTGGATCGGCGCGTTGACCGCCTGGCGCTCGGCGGCCTGGCGCTCGCCGACGGTCTTGGCGCGGATGCCGGGCAGATGCGTCTTGCGGCCGAACAAGGTGGTGACATAGCCCTTGTCGCGCAGCTGTTCGAGCGTCTCGGCCATGTAGTTGCTGACGCCGGGAAAGCGCTCGAAATAGCGGTCGATGATCGCCTGCGCCTCGATGCGGTCGACGCCGAGCCGCCCGGCCAGCCCCCATGACGAGATGCCGTAGAGGATCGCGAAGTTGATCGTCTTGGCCTTGCCGCGGGTGTCGCGGTTGACCTCGCCGAACAGCTCCTGCGCGGTCAGGTTGTGGATGTCGTCTCCCGCCTCGAACGCCGCCTTGAGCGAGGGCACGTCGGCCATGTGCGCGGCGAGACGCAGCTCGATCTGCGAATAATCGGCGGCGAGAATGACATTGCCCGGCGCGGCGACGAACGCATCCCTGATCCGCCGCCCGAGCTCGGTGCGGATCGGGATGTTCTGGAGGTTGGGATCGGTCGAGGACAGCCGCCCGGTCTGCGCAATCGCCAGGCTGAAGCAGGTGTGGACGCGCCCCGTCTCCGGATTGATCTGCTGCTGGAGCGCATCGGTGTAGGTCGATTTGAGCTTGGTCAGCTGGCGCCAGTCGAGCACCTTGCGGCTGACCTCGCTGCCCTCCGCGGCCAGCCGCTCCAATTCGTTGACGTCGGTCGAATAGACTCCGGACTTGCCCTTGCGTCCGCCTTTCAGGCCCAATCGCTCGAACAGGATGTCGCCCAGCTGCTTGGGGCTGCCGATCGTGAACGGCCCGCCGGCGAGCGCGAAGATGTCGCCCTCGAGCCGCGCGATCTCGACCGCATAATCGGCCGACAGCCGCGACAGCGCGGCGCGGTCGACGAGGATGCCCGCCATCTCCATCGCCGCGACCACCGGCACGAGCGGGCGATCGACCAGCTCGTAGACCCGCGCGCCGGCCTCGCGCGCCAGACGCGGCTTCAGCTTGCGCCACAGCCGGTAGGTCACGTCGGCATCCTCGGCGGCATATTCGGTCGCCTGCGCAAGCGACACCTTGTCGAAGCTGATCTGGCTCTTGCCCGTGCCGCACACCGTCTTGAACTCGATGCAGGCGTGCCCCAGGTGGCGCTTGGCGAGATCGCTCATCCCGTGCGCGCCGAGCCCGGCATCGAGATCGTAGCTCAGCAGCATCGTGTCGTCGTAGGGCGCGATCTCGATCCCGCCGACCGCCTCGCCCGCGCGCAGCAGCATGATCAGGTCATATTTGAGGTTCTGGCCGATCTTGAGCACGCCGCGGTCGGCGAGCAGCGGCTTGAGCTTGCCCAGCACGATCGCCGGATCGAGCTGCGCCGGCGTCTCGGACAGCAGCCCGTCGCCGACGTGGCGCACGGGAATGTAGCACGCCTTGCCCGGCGCGACCGCGAGGCTGATCCCCACCAGCGTGGCGCGCACCGCGTCAAGATGGTCGGTCTCGGTGTCGATCGCGACGAAGCCGGCGGCGGTCGCCTCCGCCACCCAGCGGTCGAGCGCCTCCTCGGTCACGACCGTCTCATAATCCTTGTGGACGAACGGCGGCTCCTGCTCGGCGGCGGCGGGCGGGGGGACGTCCTCCGCAGCGGTGCCGCCGACCTTGAGCAGCAGCGAGCGGAAGCCCTGATCGGCGAGGAACGCGCGCAGCGGCTCGGGCGGAATGCCCTGGATCGCAAGTCCCTCGAGCGGCTCGGGCAGCGGATGCTCGCACACCAGCCGCACCAGCTCGCGCGACAGCCGCGCATTGTCCGCATGCTCGATCAGCGATTCGCGCAGCTTGGGCTTGGCGATCGACGGCGCGGCGGCGAGCACCGCCTCGACGTCGCCATATTGGCGGATCAGCTCGGACGCGGTCTTCGGGCCGATGCCGGGCACGCCGGGGACATTGTCGACGCTGTCGCCCATCAGCGCGAGCACGTCGCCCAATTGCTCGGGCGGCACGCCGAACTTCTCGATGACATAATCGCGATCGATCCGGCGGTTGTTCATCGTGTCGAGCAGATCCAAGCCCGGCTCGATCAGCTGCATCAGATCCTTGTCCGACGAGACGATGGTCACTTGCCAGCCCGCCTTGAGCGCCGCCTTGGAATAGCAGGCGATGATATCGTCGGCCTCAAGCCCCTCTTCCTCGATGCACGGCACCGAGAAGGCGCGCGTCGCGTCGCGGATCAACGGGAATTGCGGCACGAGATCGGCCGGCGGCGGCGGGCGGTGCGCCTTGTACTGATCGTACATGTCGTTGCGGAACGTCTTCGACGACGCGTCGAAGATCACCGCCAGATGGGTCGGGCCATCCGCTTGGTGGAGGTCGTCGACGAGCTTCCACAGCATCGTGGTGAAGCCGTAGACCGCGCCGGCCGGCTCGCCCTTGCGGTTGGTCAGCGGCGGCAGCCGGTGATAGGCGCGGAAGATATAGCTCGAGCCGTCGACGAGATAGAGGTGGGAAGCGGGCATCGATCGCGGTCTAGCGGAGACTGGGCCGCCCTTCCACATCCCTTCGCATGCGCCGGTTAGGGCGCTAACCGTCCCGATCCGGAACATCGCTCGCTCGCCGCTCGTTAGCGGGGTCCAGATTTCTGGAAGGAATAATGATGAAACGTCTCAATCTTCTGCTCGGCTCGGTCGCTCTGGCGATGGCCGCACCCGCATTCGCGCAGGTCCCTCCCGCCCCGACCGGGACGATGACCGCAACCGACGTCGGCGTCTCCCCGCTCAGCGGCGTCTCCGCCACCGACTATGTCAAGCTGGCGGCCGATGCCGACATGTACGAGATCGCGTCGAGCAAGGTCGCGCTGCGCAAGACGCGCAATCCGATGATCAAATCGATGGCGCGCGAGCTGATCGCCGACCATACCACCACCTCGAAGGCGCTGATGGGCGCGCTGGTCAACAAGGACCGCACGATCACCAAACCCTCGCCGATGATGTCCGCCGACAACGACGCCAAGGTCACGCTCCTCAAGAAGACCCCGAAGAGCAGCTTCGACGACATCTACCTGCGTCAGCAGCTCCAGGCGCACCAGACCGCCTGGGCGCTCCACAAGGGCTATGCCACCCAGGGCACCGACCCGTCGCTCCAGCAGGTCGCCGCGAGCGCGGTGCCGATCGTCGAGAAGCACCTTGCCGAGATCAAGCCGATGGTTCCGGCCGGGATGTGAAGAACGGGCGGCGGGCGTCGCCCGCCGCTCATTTGACGACTCACGTCGTCATTAGCGTTGTCGTAGGAAAGGCTCAGTACTGCGGATTATTCCGTGAGTATGCCATGACCAATCCTTTCCGCTCTATCTGGAATCTACGGCGTCAGATTTTCATCGAAACGGCATTCAGTCGGTCGACAGCAGGCAGATTGCTGTTCACGCCTTTCGGCGTCCGTGGACCCGCCTTCCACGTAGAGGGCGACGAAGACCTCGACCGACTATGGCGGGGTTTAACGTATCTGTCATGGCCCGCCGCTGTGATTTGCCTTGGGACCTTCGCTCTTTGGCCCGTCTCTCATTTCCTGTCGGCCGCGATGCTCTGGCAAATAACCGGAGGGATAATCGCGAGCTTCATAGTGTGGACGATCGCATTCTCGCTCTGGGCCGTCGTCGCCGGAAAGCGCCTGGTCCGTGCGCAGCGCGACGACAGCAAAAATACTGTTGGCAAGCGCCAACAAACCTCTGCGCGGCCATTTGCCGATAGCCCAACACGCGCCGAACCCCCGTTGCCGAGGATCGCTGGCAAACATGTCCTAGAGAAGCTGCTTGAGACCGCGCGAGACGAACGTGGCGTTCAGATCGAACCGCTTCTGCTGAAGCTAGGTTCGCTGGCAGGTTTTGCCTGCCAGCTCAGCTTGCGCGAACAGGCCAGACGCGAGGAGCGCGATCCGCCCTTGATCGCCGTCGCTGCCGGAAACCGCAGCTTTTATTTCGGAGATGCACTCAATCTTCCACTGGCCGAAGGTCCGCAATCAGTCTGGGCGATCGTCTCGGAGGTGCCGAGGCGTCTGATGTCTCCTCTACCGGATTTAGCGGAAATATTCGCCCATGTTTCGGCATCAATCGGAACACCGGAATTCGGAGTTCCCCGCCTCGCTGGTCCCCTTACGGCCGACCTTCCGACAAATTATGTCCGTTCATCGTGGCCGCTGGCTGTTTCCCTGCTGCGCGCTCATTGTGATGCACCTTCCCAATGGCCGGCCGCACTCGCCGTCGCGGCGCAGGATGCGATCGTCATGGCGGAGGATGTCCTCGATCCCGGCCTTGCCGCGCGCATCGTGATGGAGAGCGCGGTGCCGATGTCGAAGCTTGATCCCGCCGAGGTTGGCGTAGCGCTTTAGCTCGCATAACCCTTGAGCTCGTCGCCGGTCAGCCGGACGACGTGGAGCACGTTGGTCGATCCGGGCGTGCCGAACGGGACGCCGGCCATGATCACCACGCGCTCGCCCGCCTTGGCCACGCCGGCGCGCAGCGCCATGCGCTTGGCCTTGGCGACCATCTCCTCGAAATCCTTGACGTCTCGCGTGCGCACCGCGTGCGCGCCCCACAGCAGGCCGGCACGCCGCGCCGTTGCCAGCTTCGGCGTCAGCACCAGCAGCGGCACCCGCGGCCGTTCGCGCGCGACGCGCCGCGCGGTCGATCCCGACAGGGTGAAGCAGATGATCGCCGCGGCGGACACCGTCTGCGCGATTTCGCGCGCGGCGCCGGCGATCGCGTCGGCGCTGGTCGGATCGGGCAGCATCTCGGTGAAATGGACGCGGGCATAATGTGCCGGATCGCTCTCGACCGCGACCGCGATGCGATCCATCATCGCGACCGATTCCTCGGGCCAGTCGCCCGCCGCGCTTTCGGCCGAGAGCATGATCGCATCGGCTCCGTCATAAACGGCAGTGGCGACGTCGGACACCTCGGCGCGCGTCGGCGTCGGCGTCTTGATCATCGATTCGAGCATCTGCGTCGCCACCACCACCGGGCGGCCGAGCCGGCGCGCGCTCTCGACGATGCGCTTCTGCAATGCCGGCACGCGCTCGGGGGGCAGCTCGACGCCGAGATCGCCGCGCGCGACCATCACCGCGTCGGCCAGCTCGAGGATGCCCTCGAGCCGGTCGATCGCCGAGGGCTTCTCGATCTTGGCGAGCAGCGCGGCCTTGCCGCCGATCAGGCGGCGCGCTTCGGCGACGTCCTCGGGGCGCTGGACGAAGCTCAGCGCGATCCAGTCGCAGCCCTGCTCGAGCGCGAAGGCGAGGTCGGCGCGATCCTTCTCGGTCAGCGCCGCGAGCGGCACGACCACGTCCGGCACGTTGAGCCCCTTGTTGTTCGACAGCGTGCCGCCGACCTCGACATTGGTCACCAGCCGAGCCGCGCCGGCCGTGACCACGCGCAGCACGATCTTGCCGTCGTCGAGCAGCAGCCGGGCGCCTTCGCGCATCGCCTCGAACAATTCACGGTGCGGCAGCTCGACGCGATCGAGGTCGCCCGGCGCGGGATCGCGATCGAGGATGAAGCGCGCGCCGGTGGCGAGCATCACTGCGCCCTCGGCGAAGCGGCCGACGCGCAGCTTGGGCCCCTGAAGATCGGCGAGGATCGTCGTCGGCCGGCCATAATCCTTCTCGAGGCTGCGGATCGCGGCGATCACCGCGGCGTGGCCCTCATGGCTGCCGTGGCTCATGTTGACGCGGAACGCGTCGGCGCCCGCGAGGTAGAGCTTGCGGATCATTTCGACCGAGCTCGACGCCGGCCCGAGCGTGGCGAGGATGCGGACCTTGCGGCGGCGCGGCGCGGTATGGATCGTCACACTCTCTCCCGTCGCGGCGACGCGGCACGCCTGCGATTAAGGTGTTTGCCGATCAGATCAACCATGTTCTAGAGCGCCGCTTCATCGAATCGGGGGAACCGGAATATGGCGGACGGCAGCACCGTCGCGGCGGATCAGCTGCGGCTGTTCATCGAGCGGATCGAGCGGCTCGAAGAGGAAAAGAAGGGCATGGCGGACGACATCCGCGACGTCTATGCCGAGGCCAAGGGCCAGGGCTATGACAGCAAGACGATGCGCGCCATCGTCCGGCTCAGAAAGATGGAGAAGGACGCGCGCGACGAGGCCGAGGCGCTGCTCGAGACGTACAAGGCCGCGCTCGGCCTCGCCTGAAGGAACGATCCCCGTGCCGACGACGATGCCGATGACGCGGCAGCCGGGCGCCCCGGCGACTCGGGCCATGGGCTCGTCCGATCCGCGGGGGACGCGAGTACCGTCGGAGCGGCGCCGCCGCGATCAGGAAGCGCAGCAGCAGCAATAGCCGCGAGCGAGTTGAAGCGGCGGATTGATGCCGCTAACCCACCACCGTTTGGGCTGAGCCTGGCGAAGCACTTCGACAAGCTCCGTGCGAACGGTTTGTCTTTAAGGATTTCCGACGCGCCATGGCCGGCCATTCCAAATTCAAAAATATCATGCATCGCAAGGGCGCGCAGGACAAGAAGCGCTCGGCGCTCTTCTCCAAGCTCAGCCGCGAGATCACCGTCGCGGCGAAGAGCGGCCTGCCCGATCCGGACATGAACGCGCGGCTGCGCTCCGCGGTCCTCGCCGCGCGCGCCGGCGGCATGCCCAAGGACAATATCGAACGCTCGATCAAGAAGGCCGAGGGCGGCGAGGGCAATGATTATGAGGAGATCCGCTACGAGGGCTTCGGCCCCGGCGGGGTCGCGCTGATTATCGAGACGCTGACCGATAATCGCAACCGCACCGCGACCAACGTGCGCACGAT
>CAXTMX010000028.1:27955-28319 GCA_964245585.1 uncultured Sphingomonadaceae bacterium
GAGATCTGGACGGCGCTCGACGCGCTCCACGAGGTCGCGAAAGCGCTCGAGCCGGCGCTGGGCGAGGCCGACGGCGCCAAGCTCGCCTGGCGCCCGCAGGTGATGGTCACCGTCGGCGAGAGCGACGCCGCCCAGCTGCTCAAGCTGATCGATGCGCTCGACGACGACGACGACGTCCAGACCGTGTGGGGCAATTACGACGTCCCCGACGAGGTGATGGAGCGCCTTTCTTGATCCTCCCTGCGCGAAGCGCGGGGAGGGGGACCGGCGCAGCCGGGGGGGGGGCCGCGGGGCACGCGCGCGGGGGGATTGACCCCGCCACCGTGCTGCGCCCGTAGCCGCCGCCGGCGGCGGCGCGCCGGCC
>CAXTMX010000029.1:0-4593 GCA_964245585.1 uncultured Sphingomonadaceae bacterium
ATGGTCTGGTAATCCGCTTCGTCCTGCGCATCGGCGGGGCGGCGCGCGGCGATAGCTGACCACCCGCCGCGCGGCGGCTTAGGGGGCCCGTCCCAGCGCCTCGACCCGCCCGACGCCGGCCGCGGCGATCCGGGCAACGACATAAGCCTCGAGATCGAACGCATGGTGGCCGGGGCGGCCGTCCTGGAAAAAGCGCTCGTTGGCGGGATCGTCGGCCGCGAGGCGGCGCAGGAAGGCGTCGTCGACCTCGTAGCTCGCCCGCGCGATGCATGGGCCGACCGCAGCGGCGATGTTCTCGCGGCGGGCACCGAGCGCGACCATCGCGGCGACCGTGGCCGCGATCACGCCGCCGAGCGCGCCCTTCCACCCGGCATGCGCCGCGCCGACCACACCGGCCCGGGGGTCGGCGAGAAGGATCGGCGCGCAATCGGCGGTGAGGATACCGAGCGCGACTCCCGGCCGATCGGTGGCGAGGCCGTCGGCATGGGGACGGGCGTCGTCGGGAAAGGGCGCGCTGACGACGATCGCTTCGGCCGAATGGACCTGGTGGAGCGTGGCGAGCGCCGCTTGCGGAGCGACCGCGGCGAGCGCGCGGCGCCGATTCTCGGTCACCGCGGCACGATCGTCGGCCGAGCCGAGGCCGACGTTGAGCCCGGCGTGGACGCCGGTCGAGACGCCTCCCTCCTTCCCGAGGAAGCCGTGCGGCACGCCAGCCAAGGTCGCGGCGATGATCGGGCGCGGGGATAAGGTCATGCGGTCTTCTTCCGCTCCGGCCGGCCGAGGGCAAGCCGTAGTATCTTCTCGTTGTCCAGATGCTCGCCCACGGGAAACAGGTAGCGGCCGATCGCGACGAAGCCGTAGCGGGCATAGAAGCGCTGGGCACGCAGATTATCGACATAGACGCCGAGATAGAGGTCGGCTTTGCCGGCCGCGCGGGCCGTACTCAGCGCCCATTCCATCAGTGCGGCAGCCACGCCTCGGCCATGCCATTCCGGCAGGACATAGAGCTGGTGCAGCTCGATCGCTCCCTCCGCCACGGCCGGCGGCGGCAGGCCGACCGGTCCGAGCTTGGCGAAACCGATGATGCCGTCCTCGGCGCACGCGATCCTGATCGTGAAGCGGGCATCGTCGATCTGCGCGCCGAGCCCGGCGGGGCCGAACCTCCCGTCGAGGAAAGCGGCAAGGTCGGATGGGCGATAGAGCGTACCGAACGTCGCGACGAAGCTGCGCCGCGCCATGGCGCACAGCGCCTCCGCGTCGGCAGGCGTCGGCGCGCGATACTCAATCACGCTCGAATCCCGCCGGCTCGGGCCAGCGTGGCGCAGCCAGCGCCAGCACCTTGAACAATTCGCCCATCCGGTCGTCGTCGGTCAGCCGGCGCCGCGCGGTATCGATCTCGGCGGCGCGTTCGGGCGCCGCAGCACCCAGCGCGGCCGCGCGCCCGACGATGCCGAGCGCCTCGAGCCAGCCGCCCTGGCCGACCGGGCCATGCACGCGCATGCCTCGCGCGGCGCCGGCGAGCGCGTCGAAATCGACGTGCGCGGTCAGGTCCTGCTCGCCCGGCCGGACGAACGGATCGGCATAGGCATGCGCGTGGACCGCCTGAAGCGTGTCGCCCGCGGCATAGCCCGAATAGCCGTAGTCGACGATCAGCGCCGCGCCGCCTTGGCGTGACAGGCGGCCGGCGAGTTCGGTCGCGATCGCCAGGCCGTCGGGGCAGGTCTCGACGATGCTGCCGGCGCGCGCATGGCGCAGATCGGCGGGGATTGCGGCATCGCACGGCTCGTCTCCGGGCACGGGAACGAAGGCGCCGTGATCGAGCGTCACGATCCGCTCGCGCCAGCCGAAGCTCGTCGCGACGAATTGCCGCACCGGCAAGGCGTCGAAGAATTCGTTGGCGACGATCAGCAGCGGCGCGTCGGCCGGCAGCGTCGTGATCGCGTCGTGCCAGATCGCGCGCGGCACCCGTTCGCGCTGCGCGGCGCGCAGCACCGGGCTGGTCTCGATGAGATGCACCGGCGGCGCGAGCCCGGCTTTGCCCATGACGCGCAGCGCATCGGCCGCCAGCGTCCCGCGCCCGGGACCGAGCTCGACATAGACCGTCCCCACAGGCCTCCCCGCGCGCACCCACAGATCGGCGAGCCATGCGCCGACCAGCTCGCCGAACATCTGGCTGATCTCGGGCGCGGTGACGAAATCGCCAACCGGGCCGAACGGATCGCGCGTCGCATAATAATGAGCGTTGGCCAGCCCCATGAATTCCGCGACCGCGATCGGCCCCTTCGCCGCGATCCGCGCCGCGAGTCGCTCGGCGAGGTCAGGCGACGCTGCCCCCGGCGATCGGCTCGACGCGGGTGCGCCGGCCTTTCGACGTCGCGATCAGATAGGCGCCGCCGAGCAGCATCGGCACGCACAAGGTCTGGCCCATCGTCAGCCCCCAGCCGAGGTGCTCGAGCCCCGCGTCGGGCTCGCGGAAGCTCTCGAGGAAGAAGCGCGCGACGCCGTAGCCGAGCAGGAAGATGCCGACGAGCCGGCCCGGATAGTAACGCGCGTCGGTCCGCCAGAAGGCGAACCACAGCAATGCGAACAGCGCGATCCCCTCGAGCCCGGCCTCGTACAGCTGACTCGGATGGCGCGGCAGATCGTCGGCGCGGGGGAAGATCATTGCCCACGGCACGTCGCTCGGCCGGCCCCACAGCTCGCCGTTGACGAAATTGGCGAGCCGCCCGAAGAACAATCCGAACGGCACGCAGCACGCGACATAATCGTGCACCCGCAGCCAAGCGAGGCCGTGCTTGCGCGCGAGCAGGATGATCGCGAGGCTGACCCCGATCACCCCGCCGTGGAACGACATGCCGCCCTCCCACAATTTGAGCACGTCCGCCGGGTGCCGCCAGATCTCCGGCCGATAGAAGATCACATAGGCCAGCCGCCCGCCGAGCAAGATGCCGAGCGTCGCGTAGAAGACGAGATCGTCGGCGTGGCGCCGCGCCATCGGCGCGCCGGGCTGGTCGAGCAGCTTGAGCAGATACCACCAGCCGATGATGATGCCCGCGATGTAGGCGAGCGAATACCAGCGCAGCTGGAAGAAGCCGAGATCGAGCGCGACCGGCGACAGGCCGAGCGACGAATAATGGAATGCCGTCGTGGCGTCGGTCGCGACGGCGGTGAACAGGGTGTCGATCAAGGCGGCCTCGCTGACTTTGCCCTCCCCATAAGGGCCGCGGCCGGCAACGCAAAGCGCGATCGGCGCGATTCATTTCGCCGCGCGGATGCGCTACAGACCCGCGGATGATCGCTTCACCCATCGCCGGCGTCACGCGCTCGATCCTCGGCCAGCCGTGGCGCTGGCGGGGAAGTGCCGCCGACGTGCCCGACGCCGGCTTCACTCCCGACGACCTCGTCACCCAGCTGCTGCTCGCGCGCGGCTGCCCGCGCGACGCGGTCGATGCGCACCGGCTGCCGACGATCCGCGGCTTCATGCCCGATCCCTCGATCTTCCGCGACATGGACCGCGCCGCCGCGCGGCTGGCCGACGCGGTGAGCGCGGGCGAGGCGGTGACGATCTTCGGCGATTACGACGTCGACGGCGCGACTTCGGCGGCGCTGCTCGTGCGGCTGCTGCGCGATCTTGGGCTCGCGCCCGCCGCCTACATCCCTGACCGGTTGATGGAGGGCTACGGCCCGAGCGGCGAAGCGCTGGTGCGGATCGCCGGCGGCGGCGCATCGCTGATCGTCACCGTCGACTGCGGCGCGCAGGCATTCGACGCGCTGCGGCAGGCGCGCGATGCGGGGGTCGACGTGATCGTCGTCGATCATCACAAATGCGCCGCATCGCTGCCGGTCGCGCATGCGCTGGTCAATCCCAACCGCCTCGACGAGGGCGAGGGCGCGGCGCACGGCCATCTCGCCGCGGTCGGCGTCGCCTTCCTGCTCGGCGCGGCGCTGCTGCGGACTTTGCGCGCGCGGCGCTTCTTCGCGGGGCGCGCCGAGCCCAAGCTGATCGACCTGCTCGATCTGGTCGCGCTCGGCACGGTCGCCGACGTCGCGCTCTTACGCGGGCTCAACCGCGCGTTCGTCGCGCAGGGGCTGCGCGTGCTCGCCGCGGGGCGCAACGTCGGGCTCGCCGCGCTGGCCGCGGTGGCGGGGCTCAAGCGTCCGCCGACCTGCCACGATCTCGGTTTCGCGCTCGGCCCGCGGATCAACGCGGGAGGCCGCGTCGGCAAATCCGATCTGGGCGTCCGCCTGCTGACCACCATCGACCCAGACGAGGCGCGCGCGATCGCCGAGGAGCTCGATCGGCTCAACCAGGAACGCCGCGCGATCGAAGCGGCGGTGCAGGAGGGAGCCGAGGCCGAAGCGCGCGGCCAGGGCAATCGCGCGGTGGTCGTGGTGTCGGGCGACGGCTGGCATCCGGGCGTGATCGGCATCGTCGCCGGCCGGCTCAAGGAGAAGCTCGGCCGGCCGGTGATCGTGATCGCGCGCGACGGCGAGGGCGTCGGCAAGGGATCGGGCCGATCGATCGGCGGGGTCGATCTCGGCGCGGCGGTGCTCGCGGCGATGGACGAGGGGCTGCTGATCGCCGGCGGGGGG
>CAXTMX010000029.1:4603-27952 GCA_964245585.1 uncultured Sphingomonadaceae bacterium
GGCGAGGCCTTCGCCGATTTCCTCCACGCGCGTTTGACCGAAGATGTGTCTCGGGCGCGCGACGACCGGGCGCTGCTGCTCGACGCGGTGCTAAGCCCCGGCGGAGTGACGCCGGCGCTGGTCGACGCGCTCGACGCGGGCGGGCCTTATGGCGCCGGCTGGCCGAGCCCGCGCGTCGCCGCAGGCCACGTGCGCGTGATCAAGGCGGATGTCGTCGGCGATGGCCATGTCCGCGCGATCGTGTCGGGCGATGATGGCGGGTCGATCAAGACGATCGCCTTCCGCCAGGCCGACAGCGTCTTGGGCCAGGCGCTGCTCGGCGCGGGCGGCACGCGCCGGCTGTGGCTCGCCGGCCGCGCCAAGCGCGACGACTGGGGCGCCCGGCCAACCGCCGAGCTCCACCTCGACGACGCCGCCTGGGCCGATTGACGGGCGCCGCGCTTGACCGCCTGTTGACCCTGCCCTAATCCGCCGACGCCTCCTGCGGGCCCCATCGTCTAGCGGTCTAGGACGTCGCCCTTTCACGGCGAAAACACGGGTTCGATTCCCGTTGGGGTCACCAGAAAAGCCTTCTCAGGCGGTGCCAATCTGTCTCAGGAATGGCTGTTTTCTGCGGATAATTGGTGTTATGATGGGCTCAAACCGACCCGGCTGATACCGCCCGATACCATCAATTTGATGGTTCTTTTGATGGTATCGCAACCTCTGGCTCGCGGGTGATACCATCATGCCTCTTACAGCTGTCGCGATCAAAACCGCCAAGGGCCGTGCGAAGCCCTACAAGCTGACGGACACCGGCGGGCTGTATCTCCACGTGAAGCCGAGCGGCAGCCGCAGCTGGAAGATGAACTACCGCCATCTCGGCAAGCAGAAGACGCTTTCATTCGGGGTGTGGCCCGACGTCGGCCTTGGTGACGCCCGCGAGCAGCGCGACGCGGCACGCAAGCTGCTCGCGCGTGGCGACGATCCGGGCGAACGGATCAAGCTCGACCGCATTGCCGCCTCTGTCGCAGCGTCCAACAGCTTCAAGGCCGTTGCCGACGAATGGCTTGTCAAGGTCGAGCGCGAAGGGCGTTCCGGCGCAACGATGAAGAAGCTGCGCTGGCTGCTCGACTTCATCAACGCCGCGATCGGCAAGCGCCCGATCGCCGCCATCTCTGCGCATGAGCTTCTCGCCCTGCTCCGCAAGATGGAAGGCAAGGGCCGATACGAGACAGCCAAGCGCCTGCGCAGCACCTGCAGCCAGATCTTCCGCTACGCCATCGCCACCGCGCGTGCCGAGCGCGATGTCGCGGCCGACCTGCGTGGGGCGCTGATCGCGCCTCAGCCGGTTCACCGCGCCGCGATCACCGCCGCAGCCGGCGCCGGCGGGCTGCTGCGCGCGATCGAGGGCTTCGAGGGGTTCCCCAACACCAAGGCGGCGCTGCGTTTGCTGCCGCATGTGTTCGTGCGCCCGGGCGAGCTTCGCCACGCCGAGTGGGCGGACTTCGATGTCGAGAGGGCTCTGTGGAAGATTCCGCCGCACAAGACTAAGATGCGCCGCGCGCATGTCATTCCCCTGTCGCGCCAGGCTATCGCGATCCTCGAAACTATCGAGCATGATGCCGGCTATAGCCGCTTCCTGTTTCCATCGCTGCGCTCTGCCGACCGGCCAATGTCGGAGAACACGATCAACGCCGCCTTGCGGCGCATGGGGTTCGCGCGCGAGGAGATGACCGGCCACGGCTTCCGCGCGATGGCGGCAACGCTCTTGAACGAGATGGGACTATGGCATCCCGACGCGATCGAGCGCCAGCTCGCTCACTGCGAAAACAACGCCGTGCGCCGCGCCTATGCGCGCGGCGAGCATTGGGATGAGCGCGTGCGCATGATGCAGCACTGGTCCGATCATCTCGATTTCCTCCGTGACGGTGCGAAGGTCATCACGGGCAAGTTTGGGAAATCGACGTAGCTTCAGATCCGCTCACGCTAGAACTAACGGTCGGTCGTCTCGACAAAAGCTAGAAGCGGTCATCCGCTGTCCCGATAGGTGGGCGGCGATATATCGGTCGATGCAAAGCTTGCTGTCTACGAGCACCGCGCCTGGGATGGCCGGCATGACCGCCTCCCCCTTGTCGCAACCGAGCAAGCGGAACTGAATATCGGGCAACCGGGCGCGCACATAGCGGCCAGGATGGTCGGCGAATTTCGGATTTCTAAGCCGTCGGATGGCCAAGCCGACGACCGCTGCATCGAGCGTCGACGATGCGCCCTTCGTTACCGAAGCCTGAACTCCCCGGCCGTCAGGGGCGAAGATTACGGTAAGGGAAACGACCCCCTCCTCTCCGTTACGGAGTGCCGCTGAGGGATAATCGTCGGATGTAATGAAGTCTTGTTTCAGTAGGCCAAGGTTGGCGACGCCGCCAGTGCGTTCAATATCGGTGTCTAACAACTTGAGCCCCTCGGGGCTGCCGAAGCGCACCAGGCGGGCAAGGCTTTGCCAAGAGAGGCGCTTCTCCTCGATGCCGCCCTTCGTCAGCTTGCGATCCAGCCACCGCAGCAGAGGCGCCGTCGCAGCGTCATTGCCGACCACGACAAACTCGGTCAACTGGGCCACAGAGTCCGCAGCTGCCGCGCTGTCCTTGCTGCCAAGTCGAGCCGCGACATGGGGTACTAGCGCGGTGCGTATGGGGTTCGTGCAGCCTGATGGCGTTCGACCGAACGTTTCTTCGCGAAGGAGCTGGAGCAGCGATGCAACTGCGGCTTCGCGCACGCTCGCATCACGACTCTCCAATCTTGGCATGATCAATGGCAGGATCATCGCGCATGGCTGGTCGTCATAGGGAGCCGCCTTCCAGAGCAGGGCTTCGGCGCGAGGCAAATCGCTCGCAACACCTTGCCCCTCGATCAAAAGGCGGGCCGCCCATGTGACATAGTAGACGTCAAGTTGTTCCTTGCTCCAGTTCTCGACGAAGGCGACGCCCTTTGCCGCGTCGTAGCGGGGCGAGGCCGGATTGAGCAGGCCCATCGCTATCTTGCTCACGGCCCAATGTGCGGGCGGCTTTTGGTCATTCAGCTGTGCCCAGACATCCTCGCGCGCCACAAACGCCAGCCGCTCGGCCTCGCTCCAGCCAAGCTCCGCTTCATTACCGTAGAAAAGCCCGCGCACCCAGAGCATGCGCTTGAGCTCAATGGCGCGGCGACCAGATTCAGGGGTCTTCGCGTCGTCGTGGAGCGCGATCAGCTGGAGAACATCATTACGATCCGCGAGAAGCGGAATGACGCCCGCGGTCCGCTCCATTAGTGCCAAGGCCAGGGCAAGATCTTTGCGGCAACCGTGGTCGCCATGGCCGATATGCTCCGCCAGGCGGGAAATATTCCCTTTGAAAGTCGGGTCGGCGAACACGGTATCCAGATCGTTTCGCTTCGACCAGACCATGCGGCATTTGGGAGCCCACTCGCGGCGAGCGACGTGTTCCCGCTTTCGCAGTTCCTCTATCGTGTCTGTCGTAACCGTGATCGGCAAAGGCATGTCTTCAAGCAGCGACAGCTGTAAATCCCCGGAGGAAGCCATCAGCAACGCGCCGAGCTCTGCTATCATGATTTACATTACCTGCCGGCCCGAGGGACAGAGAGACTGAGCTTCGGGTACTTGGCTGTCAATCAAGCCTTCCGACGTTCCCGACCCTTCGCGCCCTATCCTTGCCCGCACTCCTCATGGTTGACACAAAACTAGATCATATGCAGCTCAAGCTAAGTCCCGATCCTCGACACGATAACCCTTTGGATTTAAAATCCAGCGATTGACCGCGGATTCGTGCCAGCCGGCGCCGTGGATGCTGATCGGCACCTGCGCGGGAAAGCTGCCCTCTGCGATCTTGCGATAGAGGGTCGAGCGGGAAAGACCGGTGCGGTCGAGCACGGTCCTCAGCCGGATGATCCTTTCGACGTTGGGCACGATGTTCTCCACTTCCTGGTTACGCTGTTGTTCCAGGACCAGAATCGTTCAGCAGGCGTCGTCGCGACAGTACCTTTACGGGGACTCTCGACGCCAGGAACGGCAGGACGGCGCATTGCTAGACGTCAGAAGCTTCGCGTTGCTCGCTTTCGAACGCGCGCCTGCCTTTGCGCCTCCAGAGCATGACCGCTTGGTCGCGATCCTCGCCGCGTAGCCAGTCCGCGCACTCAAGGAATGCGCCATAGAGCGTGGCACGATCATCGTCGGTCAGATCGACGAGCCCCGCCTTGACGACGAGCCCGCCCAGCTCGATCAGATGTCGCGTGCGCTCGCGGCGCTTGCTCGCCCATTGACGCATGTCGGTGCGCGCCTTTCCTGCCTCAAGCCGATGCCGCGCCGCCGTCATGCGGGAGACCGCCGACCGCGTGGCGGCGAGGTCGCTGTGCAGGCTTGCGTGCTTTGCCTTGAAAGAAGCTCGCGCCCCGGATCCGCCAGCCCTCCTTCACGGTCGCATCTTTGATGTTCACCGCGTCGAGCAACACGCCGGCAAGGAGCTCGGCATCGAGCGCGTCGGCGCCGGTTGCCGCGACCAGCTCACCCAGCTGTCGCACACGGCGCTCCTTGAGCCGACTAACCTTGTCGGCCAGGGTCTTCAGCTCGCTATCAAAGTCTCTCGGCTTGCGCATGTCATCCTCCGTTGCGTTGTTATGGAGTAAAGATAATGCAGACGCTCGCGTAATGCTCTAGAGTCTTCGATACGGGATGGGTCGACCTGGTCCCTCATAAGACTTTTTCTTGTGAGGGCGCGCTTATACGTCGTGCCGACGTGCGCTTTGAAGTGTAAGTGGATTGCCGTCATGGCGATCTACCACTTCTCGGCAAAGGTGATCTCACGCGCAACCGGCTCCAGCGCGCTTGCCGCTGCCGCGTATCGCTCGGCGTCGCGGCTGCACGATCAGCGCATCGATCGTCATCACGACTTCTCCAACAAGGCCGGCGTCGTCCATTCCGAGGTGATGCTGCCGGATGGCGCGCCGGAACAATGGCGAGACCGCGAGCAGCTGTGGAATGCCGTCGAGTCTGCCGAGGTGCGCAAGGACGCGCAGCTCGCGCGCGAGGTGGAGTTCGCCTTGCCGCGCGAGCTGGACCAGGCGGAAGGCATTCGGCTCGCGCGTGAGTTCGTGGACCGCGAGTTCATCGCGCGTGGCATGGTCGCCGACCTCAACGTGCATTGGGATGTCGGCAGCGATGGCAAGCCCAAGCCGCACGCGCATGTCATGCTCGGAATGCGCAGCGTCGGCGAGGACGGGTTCGGCGCAAAGATGCGCGAGTGGAACCGCACCGAGCTGCTGGAGCATTGGCGCGCGGCTTGGGCCGAGCATGTCAACGAGCGGCTCGCCTCGCTCGATATCGATGTGCGCATCGATCATCGCTCGCTTGAAGCGCAGGGCATCGACCTTGAGTCGCAGAACAAGATCGGCGCCGGCGCGGCGCGGATGGTGCGCCAAGGGCACGCCATCGAGCGGGTCGATGAGCATCGCGACATCGCGCGGTCGAACGGCGACAAGATCATCGCCAATCCGACGCTCGCGCTCGACGCGATCACCAAGAGCCAGGCGACATTTACCGCCCGCGACCTCGCCATGTTCGTGCATCGACATAGCGAGCGGAAGGAGCAGTTCGATCGCGCGCTAGCGGCAGTGAAGGCATCGCCCGAGCTGATCGCGCTGGGCAAGGATGGTCGAGGCGAAGAGCGGTTCACCAGCCGCGACATGATCGACACTGAGCAGCGGCTGGAGCGCGCCACGACGAGCATGGCGGCGCGCTCGCACCATGCCGTGCGTGAGCAGGATCGGGAGCGCGCCATTGCCGCTGCCGAGCGGCGCGGGCTGTCGCTGTCGATCGAGCAACGTTCGGCGTTCGAGCATGTCACCGATGGTCGAGGGCTCAGCGTGATCGCCGGCTACGCGGGCACGGGCAAGTCGGCGATGCTCGGCGTCGCGCGCGAGGCGTGGGGAAGCGCCGGCTACAATGTGCAGGGACTCGCCCTGTCGGGCATCGCGGCCGAGAATCTGGAAAGCGGCTCGGGCATCGCCTCGCGCACCCTCGCCAGCATCGAACATCAGTGGGCGCAGAGGCGCGAGCAGCTCGGTGCCAACGACGTGCTCGTTATCCACGAGGCCGGCATGATCGGCTCGCGCCAGATGGAGCGGATCGTCCGCGAGGCAGAGGCGCGCGGCGCCAAGCTCGTGCTGGTCGGCGATCCCGAGCAGCTCCAGGCGATCGAAGCGGGCGCGGCGTTCCGCTCGATCGCCGAGCGCCACGGCAGCGTCGAGATCACTGGCATCCGCCGTCAGCGTGAAGCTTGGCAGCGCGACGCCACAGGCCAGCTCGCGACCGGCCGCACCGCCGAGGCGCTCGCCATCTATGAGCAGGTGGGCCATGTCCATGCCGCCGACACGCGCGAAGCAGCACGCGGCGAGCTGATCGAGCGTTGGGATCGGGATCGTAGCGTCGCACCGGACACCATCCGCCTCATCCTCACTCATACGCGCGACGAGGTGCAGGCGCTAAATGAGCTTGCGCGCGAGCGGCTGCGGCAGGCGGGTCAGCTTGGGACGGACGTGGCGATCGGGACCGAGCGCGGGGAGCGGCTGTTTGCGCCCGGCGATCGGATCATGTTCCTCAAGAACGAGCGCAGCCTGGGTGTGAAGAACGGCAGCGTCGGCACAATCGAGAGCGTCAGCACGGCGCGCATGGCCGTAATGCTCGACGATGGCCGCGCGGTGGCGTTCAACCTCAAGGACTATGCACAGCTGGATCACGGCTATGCCGCCACCATCCACTAGGTGCAGGGCGTGACGGTGGACCGCGCCTATGTGCTGGCGACTCCGGGGCTCGACCGCCATGCCGCTTATGTTGCGATGTCGCGGCATCGAGACAGCGTCCAGCTTCACTATGGCCGCGACGACTTCGATGATCGCGCCAGGCTCGTGCACACGCTGTCGCGCGAACGGCAGAAGGACATGGCGAGCGACTATGCGCGTTCGTTCGCCGATCGCCGGCAGATCATCGTGCCCGCGCCGCAGAAGGCGGAGCGGTCACGCGATATGTTCGCAGGGCTCAAGCTGCGACCGCCGGCGCAGCCGGAACAGACAGCGCCCGTCAAGGAACGTAAGAGCAAACCGTTTCCAGCACTGGTCGCTGGCGCTCGCCCGAGCTTGCGGCGGCAGTGACGCGCCACGCCACGATCGTGCACGCGATGCGGTTCGCCCAGTCCGTTGGTGACCCCTATTCGGCCGAGCAGCGCACCGAGCTTGCCGCGAGCCGCGCCAGCCTCGACGCGATCCAGCCGCACGGGCGCGTCGACCTTGAAAACGTGATGGCTACCGACTCCCGCCTCATCCCCGAAGCAGCCGAAGGAAGAACATCAGCGACGCTCCGCGCCATGCAGCTCGAAGCCGAAATGCGCGAGGACCCGCAGCTCCGCGCCGACACGTTCGTTCGGCGTTGGCAGGGTCTTGAACGCCAGCGGCGCCTGCTCCTGCGCGATCATGAAGACACGCGAGCCAACAACGTCGCCGACCGCATGATCGGCATGGCAAAGCAGCTCGAGCGCGATCCGCAGGTCGAGTCGATCCTGCGCAACCGCAAAGCCGAACTCGGGCTGCCCCCACACACCCGCGGCATAGGACAAAGCTTAGGTGATCTCATAGGACGGGGCCGAAGCCGCGGTATCGAGATCGGAATGTAAGGTGCGCGGTGTGCGGTGATCATATGGAGCAGCCCTTCCGCATCGCACCCAGTTGTGTCCGCAGACGCTAAGCCTCCTACAAGAGCGGTCCCTCTGAACTTTGTTCAAAGTTCTACCTCAAATCGCCATTGCCTCCTCTTCTTGGTCCTGCGCAGCACCGAGAAAGGCGGCGACGGTATTCTCGGCTGCCTTCCTCTTGTCCCGAAAGACGAAGCCGATCACTTCGTGAATCCAGACGCGGCGGCCCATGCGGTAATACCACCGGATCGCATGGCGGATTTTTGGATCGGGATTCCATAGCCAACGACGGAGCGCCCGGGGGCGTAATTGCAGGAATGCCTCGATAAGCTTGACCCACAGGAACAGGCGCCAGGGCGGCATGTGCGCCATCGCCAAGACTTGATGCTTATAGTCCCATTTGGTCTTGTCGGACTGGACGATCATCCGCGCCTCAGCATCGCGAAAGTAGGGGGTCCAGCGGTGTGGCGTGACATAGAGCGCCTGGATTTGGTCCGGATCGTAAGAGATGAGCTGGCGTAGGCCGTGCAGCATGTCGCGGTCGGTTTGATCGGAAAAGCCTGCGACCCATGTCGCCATCGAGAGGATGTTGTGTTGGCGCAACAGACGAATTGCCTCGCGATCGGTGCTGACCGCTCCTCCCTTTCGAATTAGCTTGAGCGTCGCCTCATCGGTATTTTCCGTCCCCATGAGGAAGCGCTCGAACCCGGCCTGCTTGTAGAGGTGAAGAAATTCGGCGTCGCGCACGATATCATCGGCGCGCGTCGATCCGACCAGCGTCACCGAAATATTCTCAGCGATTAAAGCTTCGAGAAAAGCCTTCCATGCCTTGCGGCCGGCGGAGGGATTCTCGTCGGCGAAATTGAAGACTTCGACACCGTGGTCGCGGTGCAGACGTGCGATCTCGCCCGCGAAAAGTACCGCGTCGCGATGCCGCCAGCGGGTCCAGAAGCCACGTTGACCGCAATAGGTGCATAGATGAGGACACCCCCGAGAAAACTGTACGACGACCGCGCGTTTGCCGCCCCAATAGCTGTAGCGGGCATGATCGATCAGCTCCCAACCAATGCGATAGTCGTCGAGGTTACGGATGATGGGCGCGGCGGCAGTCGCAAATGGCGCGCCGTCGCGACGGAATGCCAGCCCGGGGACTGCGTCCAGAACCAAGCCTTGTGCGAGGGCTCTTATCAGGCGCCGCGCCGTCTTCTCACCCTCTCCGCGCACGACGACGTCCACCCATGGCTCGCCAGCCAGGATCTCGCGCCAGAAATAAGTCGGGTGAACGCCGCCATAGACAATATGGCAAGCCGGAAGGCGCGCTCTGACAGCCCGCGCCGTCTCGGCTATCACCGGATGACCCGACGACGAGCCCGAATGTCCGAATAGAACGGCATCGGGCGCGAACGCGACTGTCTGGGCAACAATATTGTTCAGCGGTAGCGGGCCAAACTCCCCATCGATCAAGCCCACCTCATGTCCGTCGTCGATCAGCGGGCCGCCCACGCTAAGAAGACCGAGCGGCGGTAGCTGTTCTCTTGGGATGCGACTGCCGATGGCCGGGTGCGGCACATTGATCAGGAGGATACGCATCAGGATCCGCCGCCACAGATCAGAACCTGGAAGCCCGGCAACACGTGACCGCCAGCCACGAAGAGAAAAGGACCGAAGATGCTGAGGCCAATCAGCGCAGCGCAGATTGCGTTGACGAGGACCGCCCCGGCAGCGACATCCTTCGCTGCCTTGATGGCAGGGTCAAACTCGCGGCTGATCGCATTGCAGCATTGTTCGACCGCGGTGTTGAGGGCTTCGGCGGAGAGCACCAGCGCGATCGCTACGACCAGCCAGCGCCAGTCGTCTGCATCGATGCTGAACCAGGCTCCCGCCGAGATGGCCAGGATCGCCATCGCCAGATGTATGCGCATGTTAGGCTCGTGGCGAAGCGCGAACCGGATTCCCGCGAGGGCGTAGTTGAAACTCCGCATGCGTTTTTGGATCAGAGGCAGAGGTGTGGTGCGCCAGGTGTCCGCTTCGGGCCGCCACGCCAGTGGATTCGCGCGCAGCGCGAAGAACGGTCGCATGAACAGCGCAAGCAGACCTGCGATCAATGTGCAGCAAACCATGAGAGGTCCTCAGATGACTGGCCGGATGGTGAGAGCGGTGCGGCTGCGCAGCGGGACCTTCACGATCGCGGAGCCCTTATTGTCTGTGCGCAGAAACGGTTGGTCGGGGTGTCCGCTGTGGTAATGGCGATCGGGCAAGAGCCCGGCCAGCTCGATCGGTGGGGTTTCGCAGCCTCCGCCGGGGTGGAGCACCAGTTCGAGGACGCGATCTGTGGCGTGAGCGCGCGCCACCAGCACGTCGGGATAGGCGGCCCGGACCAGTCTCGGCGCGCTGTTCTCTAAACGATTGCCAGTCAGCTCGCGCAGGCCATTCTGCCCGCCGCCGCGCGCGATCAGTTCCAGCGCGTGGGCCCACAACGAGGCGTTCTCGCGATGCGTGACGCGGCCCACGGTGCGTTGCGGGCATTCCGCCTCAAGCCGCTGGAGGCACTCGCGTGCAATCGCGTCATCGCCGAGCTCGACTGCCGAAGCGGCCGTCGCCGCGTAGCTCGAAGCCCGGCTGAGGCCATAGTTGCCGACGTCGACCGGCCAAAACAGCCGTCGCCAGTTTTGTTGGACAAGTCGACTGCGCACCCGCTGCCAGTGCTCCTGCGCCGATCCGCGATCGAGACAGTTCAGAAACAGGCAGGGGAAGGCCTGCATGACGATCCCGCCGGGTGCCGGAGGCGCGATCCCGGTAAGCGCCGATCGGAATGCGATGAAGCTGCCGTCTGCCCTCGTACCTTCGCGTTCGAGGCTTCGGCGAAAGCCCTCAGCAAGGCCCTGCCAACGCTCCGAGCCAGTGCGCGCGTCGGCCGCTCTAATCCCGACCGCGGTGATCAGGTTGCACAGCGGGTAGATCCAGTTGGGCTCGCAAGCGAGCAGGCCATACGATGACGCGCGGTATTGATGCTCCAGCAGGGCAGCGATGTCGTCCAGCGAATAGCGTCGCCATTCGCGGCCGCGCTTGTGCAGGACTAAATCTCCTTTTTGGCCCGAAAGAGCCATCTGCAGGGCGGTGAACCCCGAATACATGATGTTCTCTTGGCGCACCGGGTTGGCCCCGATCCGCAAGCGGCCCCACGCGTTTTCAAGTTGCCAATAACGCCACAGACGCTTGTCGCCGATCTTGCCCAGCAAACGCCGCTGCGCTTCGTCCAGATACGCTTGCGCGGCGGGGGCGTAGCGCTGCTGCGCCATCGCCAGCGCATAGGCGATAAAGTTCACTTGGTAGCGAACCGCCGCCGTCTGGAACTGGTCGCGCCATTCAAAGCCTTTGAACTCGTCGACAGGCTGGAGCGCCCGATCGAGAAGCAGCCGCTGGCGCTGCAGGTCGCCAATCGAAAGCTCGTTGGACGTTTCCATGGGGGTGGCCCAGCTGTGACACGACGACGCCACGCTGACAGTCGACGCCTTGCACTTCACCGGCTTGATCCAGGCCAAGCCAAGCAAGCTGCATACAACGGGCGCCAGCGCTATCGGCCAAGCCGAAGCAACCGCTACCGGCCCAAGGCCAACGAGCTCGGGCTGCCCCGCCACGCAAGCAAGCGAGACCCAACTCACCACCGGGGCCAGCACATTACCCGTGGCAAACCAGATGATCAGCGCCGTCGCGAAGCAGATGAGCGCTGCAAGCATGCAGCCGATCGCCAGTAAGGCCTGACCGCCCGAAGCCCAGTGCAGAAAGCCTGCTCCCGGCAGCGCGATGCCGAGTAACATGGCCTGCATCGGGTCGCTGAACCGGTCTATAGCACCGGCGCCCGTACTCGCGGCGACAACCATTCCGTAGCCGCCGAGACATCTGACTTGTTGCCTTTGAAAATGCGCCGCTTTGTCGGAAGGACCAGACGATAGCTTCCTCTGCAAATAACTTTGCACTGTAGAGTGTAGCCTCAAAAAAGGGGGCACGATTTCATGGGTTGCGGAACCAACCCGCGTCGTAACCGTGGAGAGGTATAAGATCATGCCGGTTTTGTCTCAGCTCTGGTTCCTGGGACCGATCATGCGTGCGCCTGGCGCTGCGCAGTACCTGCTCGAGGACCTGCAGATAATCGGCGAATCGCTGGCGGCCCTCGGTCGTCAGCTTGCAGGACGTATGCGGCCGGCGGCCTTCGAAGCCCTTAGTGACCTCGATCAACCGGGACTCTTCCAATACCTGCACATGCCGGCTGAGGTTTCCGTCAGTCAGTCCGCACAGGTCGCGCAACTCGCCAAAGCTTAGGCCCTTTGGATGGTCGGCCAGCGAGGTCAGAATGCTCAGCCGCGCCTTTTCATGCAGGACGCGGTCGAGCCCGTCAAAGGCGAACGGCGCTTCTTTCTGCTTAGGCATGCCGCTCACCCGAAGATGCAAGGTGAAGGACGGCCGCAGCGAGGAACTGGCCGCCGCCAAAGGGGATGCCCATGAGCCAAGGTGAAACACCGGCGATCCCGCCGCCAATCAGCAGCGAGACGCTTCCCGTCGCGAAATAGAAGGTCGCCGGTAGAGCCATCGGGCGCGGCAGGTTCCCGAGCGCCGCGAAGATGCCAACGCCCATTAACAATTGCCAGAGTCCCGGAAGCAGTCGCGCATGCTCCGGAAGCCGCACGAGGATGACCACAGCCAGAACAGCGCCGGCTGCCGCGGTGGGCAGGAAGCGCTGCAGTGTCGTGTTGAGCAATCGGTCCGCCATTGCGCGATGGTGCTTGCGGGCCCGGATGATCGCCTCGGTTCCGATCAATGTCGCGCAAATCGCGGCGAGCAAAACCCAGGCGACGAGGCTTTTATCCCCCGTATGCGATTGCCATGTCGCAAGAAGGAGAGCCAGAATGCCGGTAAGCGCCACGACCGTCGGTGCGAGCCCTTCAAAGCGCGTGCTCGCGGCCAGTTGGTCCCGGATGCGACTGATGTCGTCGAGGGCCGAATCAATATCCATACGGATGACGTAGCGCAAATGACTTTGCGGTGTAAAGTGATTTATGTGGTGGAAAGCGGAATGTCCGGTTTGGAGCAGGCACTTCAGCTAAGCTGCCGTTCGTCATCCGGCGGGTGCTGGCAACTATGGCCCTAGATCCCGCCATTCACCTCCCCCAATGTCGGTTCTGGAAGCTGACGTTGGTCCAGGCGGCTTTGACAAAATAGAAATTTGGTAGAAGATGGCCTGTGCACGAAAGCGGGTGAGCCACATCGCTTGTTGGCTTATCCGTGATCAGTTCGCGATCACACGCTCCAACGGGCGCTCGACCTACGGCGACACCATAGTTGTCGTAAGCGCCGTTCGGGCTGCCAACTGCGCGCATTGGATGCTCGGGATCGGGCGGCCTGAGTATTGATTGATCGCCGGCGCCGATCTTAGAAACGCGCAGAGGGGGCGCCGATGACGATCCGCGACATACACAGCGACGAGACAATAAACGGCGTCCTGTCTTCCGGAGAGCGCGGAAGAACCTACCGGCTATTATGCTCACGGCTGTCGTCTGCCGAGCTATCCGACGTCCGCAACGCTCTCGAGGAAAGGATTGAGGGCAGCCGGATCGAGACCGCCAGCTGGATACCCGGCTCGGACTGGCGGGGGACGCCCTACCAGGCGATCTACGAGAAGGGTGCCCGGATGAATACGGACCTCGCCGCGTTGATGTTCGGTCTAATCGTGTGGGAGGCGTTCGAGCGCCACGAGGGCGACTGGTACACCGAACGGTTCAGCATGGGCGGCGAGGAGGACCGGTTCCGCGTCTACTTCAAGCGAGGCTCCTGAGACGGGCACCTTGCCGCTCGGCCGGAGCGCGGGACGCGGTTCGGCGCCCTGCACGCGGTCTGGTCGTCCACCGCTGCGCCCAGTATGTTCGCGCGATGATCGATCACATGTGCCGCAAGGTCCGGACGTATCACCAGTCGCGCACCGATTTGACCTCCTGCTCGGGGAGACGACTTGCGCTTCGTCGCTGACGGTCCCGACATTACGGAGCCCCTGCTGCGCGCCCAGCGTGGGGGCGAGGTCATGTTCGTCATCGGGGCGGGCGTTTCCAAGAACGCCAGGCTCCCGCTGTTCGGCGAGCTGGCCGAGCGCATCTACACCCGCATCGGCCAAGGCGTCCCCGGCACCCCGCACAGCATCGCCACGTCGGCGGAAGATGACGCCCACGCCGCGAGGCAGTACGACCGGCTGATCGGATTGCTGGAACGCCGCGTGGTGCTCCGCCGCGCGGACTGGCACCAGCCGACGAATATCGTCCGCGATGCCGCCGCGAGGGAGCTGCGACCCCGACGCGGTGCCGACCTGACGGTGCATCGCGACCTGCTCGACCTTTCGCGCGGCCTCGACGGCGCGCCGAGGGTGGTCACCACGAACTTCGACACCCTGCTGGAACGGGCGTGGCTCGCCGGCGGGACGGCGAAGCTGCCGAGCCATGCGGGCGCCGCCATTCCGCGGGTGGGCTCGCCGGACTTCTCTGGCATCCTCCATCTGCACGGACGGGTCGCGGACCGCAAGCTGGGGCTGGCGGGAACCCAGCTGGTCCTGACCGCCTCCGACTTCGGCGACGCCTACCTCGGACACGCATGGGCGACGCGGCTCGTCCACGACCTGCTCAGGCGCTACACGCTCGTGCTGGTCGGCTACCGCGCGGACGACCCGCCCGTGAGATACATCCTCGAGGCGACCCAGGACGAAAGGGTCGCCTTTCCGGACCTCAGGCAACCCTATGCCTTCGTGCCAACGGACGGCTCCGACGAGGGGGCCCTCCGGGAGAGATGGCAGGCGAAGGGCCTCCAGCCGATCGTCTACGACGCGGGGGGCGGCCACGGACCGCTGAACCAGACGCTGGAGCAATGGGCGGCGCTCATGCGCGACCCCCTCGGCTGGTCGCGGCGGCGGATCGGCGAACTGGTCTCCGTCCCGGCGAACGACGCGACAGAGGCCGCCCGCAGGGAGCTGGTCTTTCTCGCGAGCGAGGTCTCGAGCCTCTCGACCGTGTCGGAGCAGGCAGCCGATCCCGCCTGGATCACGGCGATGACCGAGCAAGGCTTCGAGGCAGACGACTGGTCCTACGTAGTCTGGCTCCGCGAACGGCTCTCCTCGGCTACGACGAGCGAATTCGCCGTGAACGCGCCGGAGACGACCCGAAGGCTCATCGCCAAAGCGGTCCGGGTGATCATCGAGGCGCAGCACGGCACCCCCGAGCCGCCCTTCGACCGCTTCTGGCCGCTCTTCGTGCGCGCCTGCGATCCCCAGTCACGGCCGCCAAGGCGATGGCCACGTCGCGAGGGCCCGGGTGCGGGTAACCTCGGCGACATCGAGGCCTTACTCCGGTCCGTCGTCCCACGTCTAACGGTCAAGCGGAGGTTCCGCTGGCCGCAGCTGGACGCCGGCCCACCCGCCGATCCGTCGCTCCACGACCTCGCCGACTTCGAGCTGGAATGCCCGAACGACAACTGGCGCGAGCGGCTGGACGGCTGGCCGGCCGACGGCGTCGCGGAGGCCGATCTGCTCGGCGCCCTCGACCGGGGTCTGCAGGACACCCTCTCGCTCGCGCGGGAGGCCGATCTTCTGCAACTGGACGGCGACTTCCCCAGCTACGACGTGACGCTCGTCGCCGATCCGGAGGCGGACGACGGCCTGGTCGAGCCCGGCGACCGCCACGCCCGCAACTGGCGGATGGAGCGGCCCGACGGCCACAACAACCGGCTGGCGCCGCTTCTCAGGAGCATCACCGGTCTCTGGCGTCGTCTGCTCGAGCGGGATCCCGACCGCGCGGGAAGGTTTGCCCGCGACTGGGCCGAGCGGGAGGAGCCGATCTTCCTCCGTCTCGCGGCGTGGGCCGCGACGCTCCAGGACGGACCGGCGTTCGAGCTGGTCGAGCGCCACCTCGCCCGCACCACGCCGGCGCGTTACTGGTTCGGCGACCAGAAGCCCGAACTCGTGCGCTTCTACTGCAGGCGCTGGCCGGACCTGCGCCCCGCGACGCGGCGCGCGATCGAGCGTGCGATCATCGGCGGGCCGCCGCGCGAGTTCATCGCAGCGTTCAACGACGCCGGGCACCGTCGGGCGGCACGGTCCAGCTACGTCGCACGCGAACTCGTGAGGATAGTGACGGCTGGTGGAGCACTGTCCGCATCCGCCGCCGCGCGGCTGGCGCGGTTCCGGCAGGAGATGCCGCAACTGCCCGGCGAGATGCCGGTCTTCGCCCGCCTGGTCAGCCTCGGCTGGTCCGGATCGGGCTACTCCGCAAACGTCTCCGTCCTGGCCGATGTGCCGGACGAGGAGCTGATCGGGAGCGCGTCGCGGCTGGAGGAGGACGACCGCTGGGGACAGCAGGACCTGTGGCCCGTCTTCGTCCGGGACCAGCCCATACGGGCCTTCCAGGCGCTCGGCGCCGAGGCGGCGCATGGCCGGGTGGACGCGATGCGCTGGCATCCCTTCCTGTCGCTGTACGGGTGTCGCGACCCGTCAGCGGAGGAACGGCCGATCCCGTCCCTCAAGGAGGTGACCGAAAGGCTGCTCGAGATCGGGTCCGAGCCGCTGCGTCCCCTGCTGCGCCCGATCGCCACCACGCTGCGGGTCAACGCCGGCAATCTCGGCGGACCCGGCATTCCGGAACTGTGGGACACGACGCTCGACATCGCCATCAGGGAGGGCACCGCCGACGTGGACGGCGACGCGCTCGCGGAGCAGGCCATGACCCACCCCATCGGCGACCTCGCCCGAGCGCTGATCCACGCCCAGGATGTGAGGAAGGGGGAGCAGGACGGCGGCTTCGACCCGCTGGTCGCGCCGCGCCTCGACGCGCTCGTCGGATCGCCAGGCCGTCTTGGCCTCATCGCACGTGCCGCGCTGTGCGAGCAGCTGGCCTTCCTTTCCTACTACTCGCCCGAGTGGGTCAGGGCGGAGCTCTATCCCTCCCTCCTCGCTGGCGACGACGTCTCGATCGACTTGATGGGGGTGGTCGCGCATTCGGACGCGATGCGGCGGGCGCCGATCTTCAACGACCTGAAGCCCTCCCTGATCGCCGCGCTCGAGAGCGCTGCCACGGAGACCCGCGCGGCGGAGGCGCTCTCGATGGCGATCGTCGTCGCGGCGTTCGCCCAGTACGACGGGATGGAGGCCTTCCAGCTGACCCCGGTGGAGGCCCGGCGCGTGCTGACCCGCATGCCCAACGAACACCTGGCGTCCCTCGCCTGGGACCTCGCATCGCTTCTCCGGCAGGAACGCGAACGTGACCCGGCGTCATACTGGCGCGACCGGATCAGCCGCTTCCTGGCCGAATGCTGGCCCAACGACGTCGCGGTCAGGACCGAGGGCGTGACCGGGAACCTCGGCCACCTGCCCGGCCTCGCGGGCGACGCGTTCCCCGAGGCGGTCGACACGATCCTCGAACTCACGGTGCCGATCCGGATCAGGAGCATCGCATACGGGCTCGACCTCGACCACGACGCGATGCGGGCCCACCCCCGCGCCGCGCTGCGGCTCCTCGTCGGCCTGCTCGACGTCTCGAGTCCCGCTCCCGACGATCTCGCCCAGGCGTTGGCCGTCCTGGTCGGCGCCGATCCGGCGATCGCGGCCGCGCCCGGCTACTGGAGGCTGCGTCAGCTCGCGCGCCCCGCATGAACGGATCGGGGCCGGCACTGCAGCCGCATCACATCCGGCTGCAGCGCCGCTTCCGAAAGCCGCCAGGATGGTCGATGATCGGAGTGAACAAGCGAAGGACTAGGCGCAGTGCTTGGCATCAAGGATGATCCCCCCCTACGGTCGCGAACATGCCAGCAGCCATCGGGGTGGCAGCGCGGACGCCGCGCGGCTCTCCGGTGGAAGGCCCCGACCGGATGACCCGCCTCGCGATCTTCGGCGGCATGGCGAGAACGGACAGCTCCGGCCGGGCAGCGCGTGCGCGATGCGGTCCAGCATCCGCCACCAGGAGCGAGAACGCCGCTCCGGACTGGGCATTCCGGTCAAGTCGGCGATGCGGCCTGGTTCAGGACTAGGAGCCCGATATCCCATGCCGCTGTCCGACCACGAGAGCTCGGTGAGCATCACCCTGATCGGCGGCGGCGGCGGCACGCTCCGATGTTCGGCGCTGCTCGAGCGGGACCCGGAATACCTCCGCTGGAACCGCATCACCCTGCTCGGAAGCCACGACGACTACATCGCGGCCTTGCGGCTGCATGGTCACGGCGAGCTGCGTTGGGAGCTTCACAACAACCCGGACTGGCCGGGCGGAGAAGTCCGGGAGGACCAGCACCGCACCGGCGGCACGGCGACGTTCCGATCGATCGGGATGGCCTCGGGCATCTCCATCGCGCCGGACAGCATCCAGAGGTTCGGAGACCTCCGCATCTTCGAGTTCTCGGAGCGGACGACCGCCCCAGGCTCAAAGGGCCCGAGCGCGGAATATTGGTTCCTCCAGCGCCCCCGGGACTGGTACGCCTATCCGCGGCGGATGCGCCGGACGACGGGCATTTCGCATCGTGGCGACTGGCTGAAGATGCCGGGCACGGGCCTAAGGTTCCGGCTCCTCTCGATCGGACATCCCCGCAACGATCCACGACTATCCAGGGAGACCGAACTCATCCAGCTGCCCGGGGTGGAGATGCGCCCGACGGGCGAGGTCGCGGACGACGCGTTCCTCGAGGAAGCGGAAGATCTCTGGTTCGCCCTCCGCATCCTCGTCGCCTTCCGCTACCGTCTCTATCCGCACACCGTCGCCGAGTTCCGCGAGGTGGCGGGAGAGTATTCGCGCACGTGGCATCCCGTGCCGGTCGAACCGCGCGAGACCACGGACGAGCGTGTCGACCCGCCGTTCTACGGCGCGATCGACCGGTTCCTCGTTCGCGGCGCAGCGTCGCTCCTACCCTACAGGAAGCATCGCGAGCTGCTCCACGCCGCGGTCTTTGGATACGCGAACTCCTACAAGACCTTCCTCCTCGAGGGCGGCCTGACCAGCTGCGTGGAGGCGATCGAACGACTCGTCACGGCCTTCGAGGTGATCTCGGCCCTGGAACGGGAGGTCATGGACCGCAGGCAATGGCGCAAGGTGGCCACGACACTGAAGAGGAGCGTGGAGGGGTTGCAGCTCGAACCGAGCCAGGCGCGAAAGGTGAAGCGCAGCCTCGCGTCGCCGGCGACGCTGTCGCTCGAAGAGCGGATCCTGCGCATGGCTGCCGTCCAGCGTCGCCGCTGGAAGGACGGCGACCGGCAGCTCCTCGCGGGCGTCGCGGACATGATTAGGCTCCGCAACGCGATCGTCCACGGCCGGCTGGCCGACGACATAAACGAGGTCTTCGTCGAACTCGTGCGGGCCAGGGCACTGTTCGAGGTCCTGTTTCTGAACTTCCTGAACTGCTCGGGCTTCGACCGGTCTGGTCACGCGCACATGATCGTCGCTCACCACCGCGAGATGCAATCGGAACGCCATCCAGTGGATGCGGACGCGCGAGCTGACGATGCGGAGAACGCGGCGTGAGCGACGATCATGTCCGGAACCGGGCGCTCTGCCTCGACCAGGCCCAGGGGTTCATCGAGGCGGCAAGACGGGTCGGCGCGTCGGACTTCCCGCACATCGTCTACCACCTCAGCCTCCTGGCGCTCGAAGAGGTGGGAAAGGCGAGCCTCATCGCGGCAAGGCTTGCCACCGGCGGCATGATCGACTCGCCATGGGTCGACAAGGCGATGGAGAGCCACCGCCGCAAGCTGCAGTGGGCGATATGGTCCCCGATCGACCGCATTGATCCGGCCGACTTCGAGGCCGCCCGCGAGTTCGCCGAGATGGCACACGCGATGCGGCTCGCCTCACTGTATGTCGATGCCACCGCGGATGCGGCAGAGGTGCCGGCCAGCGAGGTCGTGCAACATGGGGATGCCGACCGGGCTCTCGCGCTGGCTGAAGCCCGCCTCGATTACGAACTTGCCAAGGGCACACCGGACCCGGAGGCCCACGCCACCAATGACGAGCTGCGCTGGTTCCTCGAGACGATGGCCGACCCAGAGCGGTCCCGGCAGCTGCTCAGCAGGCGCTTCCTCGACAAGTATCACGACCTGGAAAACGACGCCTCGGCCTGGGTTGCCTGGGCACGCGCGGAGACTGTTCGACTGGAAGCGGAGGCCAAGGCGCTGCTGGCTTCCGAGCTGGCGAGACCCGCGCCCGCGGTCTCGAAACCCAGGTGGCGCGCCAACGCGACGGTCTACACGCCGTCGCACTCGATCCGGCCGAAGGCGCTGCAGCGGTGGAACTCGCAGATCGACGCGGTGCAGCTGCTCCCATGCGGAAAGAAGGACCGCCTGACGCTGCAGCTCACGATCAACGACAACGCGCCGCTATCCGAGCTTGGCGGGCGCGCCGTCTCGCTCGCGAAGCTGGTCGTCGCATGCCTCAACATCGGCACCATCGGCTACTTCTGGTTCGAGCGGCCGGGGTTCGAGCGGCAGATGTTCGACGAGGTCCGCGACTTGGAGCATCGCCGCCGCCTCCAGATCGAGCGGACGGAGAGCTTCTGGGGCAACGAGCGCGCGGTGGCGCTCACCGGCGAGCACATCGATCATGCCATTCGCTGCATGATGGCGTTCGCGCCTCTTCGCGAGGACGAAGCCGAGCCGATCTTTCGACCATATCTCGACGGGCTCGCGCTCATCGCCAAGTCCGACGCGTTCTACAGCTTCGACCTGATCGCGCGGCACGCCTTCGTGGCATGCCTCGGCGGCGCATTGGCCAGATACGGAGGATGGGATGGTGACCAGGGCAGCCTGCGGGCCTGCTTCGACGCGGCCTTCGCACCTATCATGCCCGATCCGGAACATCGCGAGCAGATGTTCCAGGTGCTGACGCCGGAAGGCGATCCGACGGAGACTCCCCTCGTCAACCTCAGGTCCGCCAAGCAGCTGGCCGACCTCTATCTGATCCTCATCGGTCGGCGAAACTGGTCGACGATATTGCGGTCGCCCGGCGACGCCATTCAGGTGGCTGTCTGAATCCTACTAACGCGATGCTAAGGCTCCGCTACCAGCCTAGCGGCGCGATCACCGCGGATCCGGCGGGCACGGCGGGGGGCCGCCTGAATGGCCGGATTGAGCCATGGTTCAAACGAGGGTTCTCGAAGATCTTGCAGCTTCTCGCGACCAACCGCTCAAGAACTGTCAATCCGGAATCGGCCCAGTTTCGGCCGTCGAGCCATCCCTGAACCAGCGGCCGCTTCCAGGAAGCGAGCACGTTCCCCTGAGCGACCGGGTTTGGGTCCTAAACGCCAAAAGCTGCCGGTCGGCACTCGCCTATACCGAACGCCGCGAGGTTAAGCGGCTGGGGCGAGTGATCGCCGCTAGCGGTGCGATCTTGCCGCAGGTTAGCAAAATATACCACGACAGAGCTTAAAGACGGAAACATTGCTGCGATCGCATCAGTTACTAATTGAAATAGCGACGCTTTTCGCCAACAGGAGAATCCCATGTCCGTCCTTGACCAGGTCATCGCCGCCGTAACCCCCCCGGAGAGCGACGAGGCGCGACAGGAGGCGCGCAGAAACGCGCGGGCCGTCGCAGCGCCGGGCGGGTGGTTCGCCATGATCCTTGATCACCACGTGCTGCTCGAAAACGCATTCGCTTCGACCAAAGCGGCTGGGGATAGCGCGTCTCGCACCGCCGCGCTCAAGCATCTTGGCGTGATCCTGACCGGCCACGCCATCGCCGAGGAAGCGGTGGTCTATCCCGGGCTCGGCGAAGCCGGCGAGAAGGGCCATGCCACGATGGGCTATAACGAGCAGGTGATGGTCAAGATGCAAATGGCCATGCTCGAGAAGCTCGAACCAATGAGTCAGGATTTCGACGACAAGCTCGAGCACATCCGCGGCGCGGTTGCGCACCACATGTACCAGGAAGAGGGAACGTGGTTCATCGAGCTGTCGGAAAAGGCGCCGGCGGCGGATCAGGCAATGATCACCCAGCGGTACCAGGAGGAATGGTCGCGCTATGTTGGCGCGGATGCCTGATCCAGGGCGATACGGTTTCGTATCGCTGATGCATGGCCGTCCCGCGAGGGGCGGCCTTTTGCGTTCACAACATTTCTAGCGGCCGGCGCTTCGTCGGTCTCGGAAAAGCAGCTTCGATCGCGGCAAGCTCGCTCTCGCTGAGTTCGATATCGGCGGCCGCGCGGTTCTCACGGACGTGCATCGCAGAGCCTGCCTTCGGTATAGCAATAATCCCAGGACGTTGGAGCAGCCACGCGAGCGCGATCGGCGCCGGTGTGGCGTCGTGCTGCCGCGCAATCGTTTGAAGCCTATGATCTTTGACCAGCCTTCCCTGTTCGATTGGGCTGTAGGCCATGATCGGCATGCGGCGACCAAGCAGCCACGGGATGAGCTCCAGTTCCGGTCCCCGCCGAGTGGGATTGTAGAGGATCTGATCGGTCGCGCACGCGCTTCCGCCGGCTGCCAGCAGCTCATCCATGTCGTCAATGTCGAGGTTGCTGACGCCCCAGCGCACGATCTTTCCGGCCTCAACTAGCCGTCCCATCGCCTCGACGGTCTCGGCCAGCGGTACGCTACCGCGCCAGTGTAGGAGGTAGAGGTCAAGGTGGTCGGATCGGAGCCGGGCGAGGCTTGCTTCGCAAGATTGCTCGAGGCGGGTCAGCGACGCATTATGAGGATAGGCCTTGCTCACGAGAAAGACGTCGTCTCGAACATTTTCGAGCGCCTCGCCGATGAGTTCCTCGGACGCGCCGTCCCCATACATCTCGGCAGTGTCGATGAGGGTGAGGCCAAGCTCCACACCTTCGCGCAGGGCGGCGATCTCGCCAACGCGACGCGTCGGATCCTCGCCCATCATCCAGGTGCCTTGGCCAAGGGCGGGGACAGTAGTGCCATCCGGGAACGTGACTGATTGCATTGCCACCCAACGCGCGAGGGGCCGTATGAGCCGCACAGCCCGTCAGGCCAATCCGCTACTTCTATCACGTAGCGCCGAGGATAATGTCGACTGTCTCCTCCGGCATGTCCCACATTGGAAAGTGGCCGCTGGACTCAAACCAATGCAGTTCTGCAGACGGGAACGCAGCCTTCGCGCGCGCCGCCTGCCTCGGCAGACACAGCCTGTCATGTTTGCCCCACCCGATCACGATCCGGCCGGTGCTGTCGGCAGCAGGCCCGGTCTGCTCGGGTCCGGTCGCGAGGTCTTGAACCAGCGCGTCGAATGTCGCTGTTGTACTTAGACCCATCAACTCGGTCGCCACGAGCTGCGGATCGAGCGCCCACGGGTGGGCAGACAATTGGGCCAGCAGTGCGGTGCGCGCCGCCGCGTTACGGCTAAGCATCGGCAGGCCGGGTCGAATTGCCCGCAACAAGCGACCCGAGACGCCGATTGTGGTCTTGAAGAAGGTGCGCTCCCAACCACGCCAGAACCCGCCCGGGTCAAGCGCGACGACGTTGCCGACAACGCCGCGTCGAGCAAGTTCGAGCACGATCCGCGCGCCCATCGAACTGCCGACGACATCGATCCCGCTCAACTCATTGTCCACGATGTAGCGCCCGACGCTGCCGACCAGGCCGTCGAAAGTCCCGCTATCGTGTTGCGCAGGGGTCGCGCCATGTC
>CAXTMX010000030.1:0-869 GCA_964245585.1 uncultured Sphingomonadaceae bacterium
GCCGGCGCGGGCGCCTGCGCGGGAGGCGCCTCGTCGATCGGCGGCAGCTGCGACGCACGCGGCGCCAGCACGAGCCGCGCCGCGATCAGCACGTCCTGCTCGGCGATGCTGCGCCGCCCCGCCAGCACGGCCGACGCCCGTGCCGCGCGCAACGCGAACAGCGGTGCCCGCGCCGAATCGATGCCGAGCGCTGCGGCCGTCGCCACGAGCGCGGCCAGCACCTCGTCGCCCGGATGATCGACGTCGCGTCCGCCATCTGCCGGAACGGGCGGCGGCTCATGGCCGGTCGAGCGGGCGCCGCCGAGGTCGCAATGAAAGGCGATCCGCTCGGTCAGCGCCGCCGGCGGCCGTTCGTCAGGCTCGCTGCCGTCGTCCGTCAGCACCACCGCGATACGCCTCGATTCGTGGCGGTCGAGCGCAGCGGCGATGCGCGCCGCGACGGTCTCCGGCAGGCGTTCGGCCATCGGCACGACCAGCACGCCCCCTCTCGCCGCGGCGCGCCGGCCGGGGCGCCACACCGCCTTGCCGCCGGCCAGCGTCGCGCCGAGATCGACGCCGCCGAGGAGCTGCTCGTCGTCCGCCCCGACCGGCAGGCGGCGCCACGGCGTGTCCCTTGGCAGCGCATCGCGGAGCGCCGCCACCACCGCGTCGCGCGCACCGCCGCCGTCGTCACGCAGCACCATCCCGCCCAAGCCTGCCGGATCGACGGCGCACAGCCGCGCCGCGAGCAGCGCGTCACGAAGGGGATCAGGCGCGACGGTTGCCCCCTCGCCCGCCCCGCTCATGCCGCGAGCAGCTCGCCGATCGCGCGCTCGATCCGGGTGGTCGATCCGGTCTCGTCGAGCGGGTTGCGGCGCAGCCGGTGCCGC
>CAXTMX010000030.1:879-27652 GCA_964245585.1 uncultured Sphingomonadaceae bacterium
GTCGGGGGTCACCTCGGTTGCGCCGTCCAGAGCAGCGAGTGCGCGCGCCGAGCGCATCAGGGTCAGCTCCCCGCGCAGCCCATCGGCGCCGACCGCCATGCACAGCCGCGAAGCCAAGGCCAGGATCGCGTCGGGCACAACCATCGCCGCAAGCGCGGAACGCCCGGCCGCGATGCGTTTCAGCGTCCGCCGTTCCGCTGTCCGCCACGTCGCCGCAAAGCCTTCCGGATCGCGCTCGAAGGCATCGCAGCGCTTGAGGATCTCGACCCGCTGGGAGAGATCCTGCGGCGTGCGCACCTCGACCGACAAGCCGAAACGATCGAGCAGCTGCGGGCGAAGCTCGCCCTCCTCCGGATTGCCGCTGCCGACCAGCACGAAGCGCGCCGCATGACGCACGCTCAATCCCTCGCGCTCCACGACATTCTCGCCGGAAGCGGCGACGTCGAGCAACAGATCGACGATATGATCTTCGAGCAGGTTGACCTCGTCGATGTACAGAAATCCGCGATGCGCGCGCGCCAGCAGCCCGGGTTCGAACGCCTTCTCGCCGCGGCCGAGCGCGCGCTCGAGATCGAGCGCGCCGACGACACGATCCTCGGTCGCGCCGAGCGGCAGGTCGACGAACGGCACCGGTAGGCTTGCCTTGCCGCGGCGATGCGTCTCGGGCGTCGGGCAGGCCGGCGGGGCCGCCGGATCGCAGTTGTAGCGGCAGCCGGCGGCGACCGCGATCGGCGGCAGCAGAGCGGCAAGCGCGCGTACCGCCGTCGATTTTCCAGTGCCGCGGTCCCCGAACACCATCACCCCGCCGATCCGGCCGTCGACCGCGGCGATCAGCAGCGCGCGCTTCATTTCATCCTGGCCGACGATCGCCGAAAACGGGAAGGACATGCGCATGGCGGATGTGTAACATGCGCTGGACACTCCACAAGACGGATGCGCCGCGAGCATGCTTCTTCCTTATGTCGTCGCCGGGGCCGGCGCCGTGCTCCTCGGTATCCTCGGCGGCTTGCTGACGACGATCGGGCCCTGGTATCGCGCGTTGCGCAAGCCTTCGTTGCAGCCGCCCGACTGGCTGTTCGGCCCGGCCTGGACGATCATCCTCGCGCTCGCCGCATTCTCGGCCGGCCTCGCCTGGAACGCGGCGCCCGACTCCCAGAGTCGCGCAACGGTCGTCATCCTGTTCGGCCTGAACGCGCTGTTCCACGCTTTATGGAGCCCGCTCTTCTTCAAGCTGCGCCGGCCCGACTGGGCCCTCGTCGAGGTCGTCTTTCTGTGGTTGTCGCTCGTCGCGCTGGTGATTGGGCTGATGCCGATCTCTCGCCCGGCCAGCCTGCTGATCCTGCCCTATCTGTTGTGGGTCAGTTTCGCCACGTGGCTCAACTATATGATTATCCGGCTCAATGGGCCGTTTCCGAACTCCACGTCAGAGCATTGAAGCTCCAGCGTTAATTGCGCGGTTCCCCGCCTTCGCTCCGGATCTCGTCGATATTGCGCTCGCGCTGTCCCTCCATCGGATGGCGGTTGCGGCGCTTGCGCAAAAACGCGGCGAGCAGCACGATCGCTATGATGACGGGAATCAGCAGGCTGCCGAACATCAGCAGCGAGATGGGGTGGCCGGCTTCCATATAAGACTCCGTTAATTGTCAGCCAACAATCCGACCGAGCCACCGGTTCCATCGCGCCTACGGCGGGTCGATCCGCGCATCTGGCAGGTAGTTTCATCTTGCGGCTGTCAATCTTGACGTAGGGCAGCGCGGACCAATCGACCGCGCCGTCGCACCGTATCCTTCCCTCGCGGAGATGCGTTCTTGTCCCATGGTCGATATCCCGTGGATGCCGCAGGCGCTGCGAGCCGCCCGCTCGCTCCATGCCACGACGCTCGGTGCGTCCGGCGCGCGCCACTCGGTCTATGTGATCCTGCTGCACGATCCGGGGCGGCGTCAGCCGTGGGGCCTGTACGTCGGCCAGACCGCGCGTGATCCCGACTGGCGGTTCGATCAGCACAAGGCGGGCTACAAGGCGAGCAGCGCGGTGCGGCGTTTCGGAGCGCGCCTGCTGCCCGAGCTTGTCGACCACCTCAATCCCCTGCGGCAGTGGGAGTCGCTCGATCTCGAGGCGGCGCTAGCGGAGGCGCTCCGCGCCGCGGGCGTACCCTGGGTGGAAGGCGGCCACTGAGCGCTAGGTTCCCCGCGATCTCACCCAAGTCCGCCTAAGAGGGAGATCTCGGGCGGCCAACGCACCGGCCCGCGGGCGTGACGCTAAGGGCGCGAAGGTTTGCCGTGGAGCGATGAGCACGCCCCGATTTCGCCCAGGAGAGCGCTCTACCGGGCCCGACATGGCTTCGGCGCCGATTGTACAAAGTAAAGATGGGGCCGGTCGCGCCCGGCCAAATCAGACGATGGACGGATACCCCCCCGCCGCGATCGAAGGCCGCGGCGGGGCAGGTCCAAAGTCTGTCGACGGACGGTTCGCCGAGAGCTAGAACTTCGTCCGCAACTCGAGGCCGATGGTACGGGGAGGGTTGATCGTCACCCTCGCCCGCCCGGGCGCATCCGCGCCGACCGCAACCGAATCCGACAGATTCGCGCGCTCGTTCGTCAGGTTCTTGGCGAAGACTGCCACCTCGAAGCCCTGGTAGACGCCGCCGATCCGCGCGTTGACGACCTCATAGGATGGCCTGATCCTCGGGATCAGCCGTCCGGAAGCGTCGGTATTGGCGTTGATGCTGCTCGTGCTCGAACCGACGTAGCTGTAGTCGGCATGGACGAAGCCATCGAGGCTATCGGTCAGAGCGCGATGATAGTCGGCACCGATCGTCGCCGTCACGCGAGGTACTTGGGGAACCCTATCGCCGTCGGAAAAACGCGTTCCGGCGGCGTTGGATGTGAACTTCGCGTCCGTATAGCCGAAGCCGATGTTGACGTCGATCGTGTCGGTCGGATGCGCCGACAGCTCGAATTCGGCACCTTGGCTTCGCGCCGAGCCGGCGTTGCCGCGGAAGCCGAAGCCGCAGCTCAGCTGGATGCGCTGCTGAATATCGCTCCAGTCGATCCTGAACAGGCTGGCGGCTGCAGTTACGCGGCGGTCGAGCAGCGTGGACTTCGCGCCGACCTCATAGCTCCACACGCTATCCTGATTAAAGAATCGCGTGCTCTCCGGCGTCCGGCCGAGCGCTTGCAGATCGGCGGCGCAGCCCAGTGCCGTCGGGACGACGCCGTTCACACCCCCAGGCCGAAAGCCTTTCGCTGCCGTGACATATATTTGGTTGCCGCGGGAGAATTCGTATTGGATGGAGGCTTTCGGGGTAATGCCTCGCTGCGTCTGGCTTTGACTCGGAACGACCGTCGGGCCGCCGACCACGATACCGTCGGAATTCGTGACGGAGTTGGTTTTGACCCGAAAGCCGCGCAGTCCGCCGATCACCTTCAGCTTGTCGGTTATGCTGAGCGTCCCCTCGGCATAAGCGGCATATTCGGTCTGCGTTATCGACGTCGCCGTCTTGTACAGCAGGTCCGTACCAAGCGCGCCGCCCAAGCGCGCGTCGAGACCCGGCACGATGATGGACGGATAGATCCGGCTGGTCTCGTTGCGGTTATAGTACAGCCCCGTGACGATCTGAAACGGGCCTTTAAACGCCGACGCGAAACGGACTTCTTGCGTGTAGCTGTCAATGGGGTTGTCGATTTCGGCCGCCGTGGCGATCGGGGCGCCGCCAAGACCGAACGCAGCAGCAACGAAGTCGGTCGTGTCTTCGACATCGCTGGTGCGGCGACGGAAATAGGAAGACGACGACGTGACCGTACCGATCGCAGCACTGTATTTCACATCGAGGGTGGCGAGCAGCCACTTGTCGCGCGAGCTTTCCGGAATGTCGAACGTCCGCCGTTGAACAAGGCTTTTTGGGATCAACGCCTGAGGTGTCGGACCGTTATTGACGGCCACGTCGGAAAAGGGAAAGCCGTTGGCGCGGGTGTTTTGATATAGCAGGCGAGGCGTGATCGAGAGGCCATCGGCGGGCTTGATGAGGGCAGAAACGGAAACGCCGTCGATCAGCTGCCGTCCGACATTGTCGACCTTGTTGACGGAGCCGGCTGGCCCATATTCGCGATTGAAGAAGCCTGCTTCCTGCTGGTGAACTCCAACGATGCGAATTGCAGCTCGATCGTCGACAAGCGGGATATTGATGGCGCCATCCAGCTGCCAGTTCGGCCGATCGGCATGCGAGGTGCTGGATATGGCACCGTGCACGCGCCCGGAAAACTTGCTCGCGTCGGGCTGTTCGGTGATCAGGCGGACCGTGCCGCCCATCGAGCGCGCGCCATACAGTGTTCCCTGCGGGCCGCGCAGGACCTCGATCCGGCTGACGTCGACGATGCGGGGATCGAGCGATTCCGAGACGGGCGTATCGTCGATGTAGAAGCCGGTTGTGTTTCGATCGGCGATGCCGCGGATCGCGATCGTACGCGAACTGGTCGTGCCTTCCGCCGTGTTGCCGAAGGAAAGGTTCGGGACCGAAGATGCGTAATCGAAGAAATTGGTCGCTGCCTTGCGGTTGAGCAACTCGGCCGTCACCGCGGTAATGCTGAGCGGAACGTCCTGGATCGACTGCGAACGCCGCGTCGCGGTCACGACGATCTCGCCGGCTGCTGGTTCAGGATCGGCGGCCGTGGATTGCGCGGCGGAGGTCGCCGGAGACGATGTCCCGCTTCGGCTCGCATCCGGAGCGGACGTTTGGGCCATCGCCGCACTCCCTATCGCCGAACCGGCCAGCGCCAAGGCGCGAATAGTCCGGCGGCATTTAGCTCCCATCATCATCGCATAACCCCTTTGTTTGAGTTCCTTTTCGAAGAAACTGGTGATCTGTCTCGATCAGTCTATCATTCTGAGTAATTTATGAATGCACCTTAAGTCCTCGAGCCTGATTGCAGCCGATACGCGCAGTCCCAGATGAGATTACGAGTCGACTTGACGATACTCCGTGCCGTAATTCTCCAATACATAATCGACATCCTTGTCTCCTCGCCCTGACAGGTTGACGAGAATGTTCTCGGATGAAGGGCGCTCCGCCGCCAATTTGATCGCGAAGGCAAGTGCATGAGAACTTTCCAGCGCCGGTATGATTCCCTCAGTCTTGGTGATGCGGAAGAACGTGCGGATCACGTCGTCGTCTGAAATGGCCGTGACGTTGAGGCGCCCCGAATCGTGGAGCATCGCAATCTCCGGGCCTACTCCTGGATAAACCAGCCCTGATGCTACCGACGAGACCTGCGCCGGATTGCCATCTTCACGCTGAATTACGATCGAGCGGGCACCGTGAAGCGTGCCGGGGGTTCCGAACGATAGCGTCGCCGCATGCTGCCCGAGCTCTTCCGACTTACCCAGCGGCTCGACCGCATGAAGGGCAACGCTGGGATCGTCGAGGAAGCCGGAATACATCCCCATCGCGTTCGAGCCGCCCGCGAGGCAGGCGACGACGTGCTCCGGGAGGCTCCCACCGGAGAGGGCGAGGAATTGCTCGCGGGCCTCACGGCCAACCACCGATTGGAAGTCCCGCACGATCAGCGGAAATGGATGCGGGCCGATGGCAGACCCGATCGCGTAGAGCGCGTGGGCGCGCTGCTCGACATAGGCATTGAACGCGGAATCGCTGGCCTCTTTCAGCGCAGACTGCCCGGCTGTCGCTGCGACCACCTTCGCGCCGAGCAACCGCATGCGGCCGACGTTCGAGCTCTGCTTCTCGGTGTCGATCTTGCCCATGTGCACTTCGCACTCGAGCCCGAAATAGGCGGCGGCGGTAGCGAGGGCGACGCCGTGCTGGCCTGCCCCGGTCTCCGCGATAAGTTTGCGTTTTCCCATCTTGCGGGCGAGCAGAGCGAAGCCGACGCAATGATTGATCTTGTGGGCGCCGGTATGATTCAGATCCTCCCGCTTGACATAGATTCGAGCGCCGCCGACTTGCGCGGAGGTGTTCTCCAGAAAGTGAACAGGCGTCGGCCTGCCCTGCAAGCCGACGCGGACTTTCTCGAGGGATTGCTGGAATTCGGGCGACTGACGCAGCTGACTGTAGGTGGCGGCAAGCTCCTCGAGCGCGGGCCGGACCTCCGGGGGATAATGGTTGCCGCCGAACTTTCCGAAATAGCCCTCCGAATCGGGAAAGCTTGTCGAATAGTTGCGTGCAACTGACGGCATCTCGACCTTACCTCGACAATCGAAGAGCTAAGGTAGAAGCCGCTTCCGGCGTCGTATTGAACAGGATTTGCGTCGGCCGTTACTTCTCGGGCGCGAAACTCTGCGCAGCCTGTTTCTCGCTGTGCGAGCGGAACCGGCATGCCAGGGCTCAGTGGCGCAAGCCCCCGTTCCTTCGCCGACGGCTCCCTACATCGCGCGACAGCGCCCCGGGCGGCACCCCGAACACCTTCTTGAACTCTCGCGTGAGATGGGCCTGATCGCTGAAGTCCAACATGAGCGCGACCTCGCTGAGTTCCGAGCCCGCGCAGATCAGCTCCTTGGCCTTCGCCACCCGCACCTGACGCATGTAGGTCTGTGGCGGCATTCCCACCGCAGTGCTGAAAGATCTGACAAGGTGGCTCTTATGCACCCCCATTTCGCGTGCGAGGTCCTCGGTCCGCATCGCCCGAGTGCTATTGTTGCGGATCAGCAGACAGGCCGTGCGCGCCAACGCCCCGGGATTTCGGACCGCGGGATCGGTCGAGAAGACACAGGCCGCGAGCATCCTTCGAAGCGAAGTTTCAATGAAACTCCGCTCTACCGCGGGCGTGAACAGCGTATCGATCAGCTCGCTTGTCACCGAGCTCCGCTCAAGAATGGCGGTCTGAATGTTGACGGGCCCGTCGTGATGCTCGGCGGCGAGACACCCCGCGAGGAATTCCCTGGAGGGATACAGCGTCTCGTACTCCGTATCTTCCTCAACGCAATAGGCCGAGTGAACCTCGTACGGATTGAAGAAGAAGACGTCGCCCGCACGGGCGGTCCCGCTCCACCGGTCCGATCTGATCTCGGCCGCGCCTCGCCTGAGAGCTACTATCGAGTAGGTGCTGTGCAGATGGGGATCGAACCGGCTGGCCTTCGCGCGAGCGCGCAAGAGGTCGGATTGCTCGAGCGCGAAGCTCATGGAGTTGACCTGCGTCATCCCACGCATCCGGGCGCCGGCACAAAGCCCATGGCGGACTGTGCCATGTCGATGCCGTCAAGAGCGCGCGCGATGCGCGCGCAATAGGCCGCGGAAGATTGTAAATAATCTTGGGGCGTCAATGATCTTCCTTCCCCATCAAGTGCACACCCACGTCAATATCGTCCTGACAGAAGCGCGCCGGCGCCGGGGACCCTGGTTTCGAGACCTAGCCGAGCGAGCATTTGATAAGTAGTGCAGACAGCGGCGGACACGACCGGTAGTCCGATAACGTCCTCGACCTTTTGGATCGACGGCAATGACGGCATCTGCACGCAGGCGGACAGCACGAGAGCGTCTATCCCGGCCAGATTGAGCCGACGATAATGGCTCGTCAGATTTTCCGGGTCCTGCGCCGCGACCTCGAGATTGTCCGGGATCTCGAGCGCTAGCCAGTCTTGGACCGCTATTCCCTCATCTTCGATGTAGGAGACGACGAGCTGCGTGAGCGGTTTCATGTAGGGCGCGACCACCGCGATCCGTTTCGCGCCGAGCGCGTTCAAGCCATCGACGAGCGCGCCCGCGCTGGTGACGACAGGGGCGGGGCGGCCGTTCTCGACGGTGCGTGCGTGCAAGCGCGCTTCGGATTCCCGATGGTAGCCTGATCCCATGCTCATGATCGCGACCAAGCAGGCATAGCCCAGAACATCCACTGCCGCGTCCGACAGCTCGAGCGCACAGCGATCGGAGTCGCCGTCCATGGCGGCGAGTTCTTCCTTGGTCACTTTCTTCATGCGCATCCGTGACCCGTGAAAGGTGAAGCGTTCGGGCAGGATTTGCTCGCGTGCGCGAAGCATCGCGGGGATTTCGGTTTCCATCGTCACGTTCGAGCTGGGCACGATCTGTCCGATGCGATACGGGCGGCTCACGCTGCCTTCTCCGCCGCGGCGACGACCGGGTGGCGCAGCCTGCCGATGCCCTCGACCGTCGCGACGATCACGTCGCCCGGCCAAGCCCATTCTTGCGGATCCATCCCTGCGCCGACGCCGGCCGGGGTTCCCGTGGCGATGATGTCGCCCGGATCGAGCGTGATGCCTTGGCTGATATCGGCGATCAGCTCGTCGACCTTGAACAGCATGAAGGCGGTGTTGCTCGCTTGCTTTTGAACGCCGTTGACCGTCAAACTCAGGTCCAGTGTCTGCGGATCGGGGATTTCGTCCGCCGTGACGATGCAGGGGCCCATCGGGGCGAAGCTGTCCTGGCCCTTCGAATAGATCCACTGGCCGGCGCGACGGCAGTCGCGCGCGCTCATATCGATGATGATGGTGTAGCCGAAGACATGGTCGAGCGCGCTTTGGCGCGACACGCCTTTCGCGGCGCTGCCGATCACCGCCCCCAGCTCGACCTCCCAGTCGAGCTGCCGAGTGATCGCCTTGTTGTGGAGGATCGGCTCGTCCGGCCCGATGACCGTCGTCGGCGGCTTGGAAAAGATGACCGGCTGGCGAGGCAGATCGGCCGAAGTGTCGAGCGATTTTGCCGATTCTGCGACGTGCTCGGTATAGTTGAGGCCGATACCGAAGATGTTCTTGCGCGGCCGCGGGATCGGCGCGAGCAGCTTGACGTTGCCGAGCGGCACCGCCGCGCCGAGCGGGAAGAGCCCGTCGCAGCCTTTGACCAGATCGTCGGCGATGCGCACGGCCTGCGGGCCCAGATCGATGAAGTCCAGCATCATCGCGGGCAGCGGCACCCCTTTGATGGCGCCGAGCTTGGCGAGATCGACCACGAAATCGCCCGCAAGTGCGCCGAGACGCGCCTCCGCTTCGACGTTCGCGCGATAAGTGACAAGACGCATGATACCCCCCCGAAAGACTAGCAAAGGATCGGCTGGTGGCCGCCGTTCTCGGCGAGTGCCTCTTCGCGATAGAGACCGAGCGCGCGCATGGCCGGCAGATCGTGGAAGCTGAAGAGGCAGGCGTCCTCGCTGTCGGACGCATTGGCGTGTTCGTGATACATCCAGGCGGGAACCACGAAGATGTCGCGCTCTTGCCAGTCGAATCGCTGGCCGTTGACGATCGAATGGCCTGCACCCTTGGCGCACTGGTAGACGAAGCTGCCGGTCTGGCGATGGGCCTTCGTCTTTTCGCCCGGACGCAGGAGCTGCATCGACGCGCCGATCGTCTGCATGACCGGGCCCCCGGTGTGCGGGTTCACATATTCCATCAGCACGCCGTCATACGGCGAGCCGTCGGTGACCCGGGCGTAGCGGTGCATCGCCTCGTAGGTCGGCGCCCATTCATATTTGAGCAGCGGCGAATAGGGCTTGGGCCAGGCGACGCCCGCCGGACGCAGCCCCGCCCCCGCCCAGACCGCAGTGGAATCGTCGACGGGGTGGTAGATGGCCTGGTTCAGATCGGGATGAACCTCGTAGAAATTCGCTTCCAGCGCGTTCATCAACGGTATGTCCAGGCCGTCCTGCCAGATGCAGACGGTGCCGTCCTCGCTGACGCCATGCTCGTGCCAGGTACCGTTGGGGGTGAGCACGAAGTCATTTGCGCCCAAGGTCATCTTGTGGCCATCGACATTGGTGAAGGCGCCGTGACCCTCCATGATGAAGCGAAGGGCCGAGGCGCTGTGGCGATGGCTCGACGCACATTCGCCCGGCTTCATCACCTGCAAGCCCGAATAGAGCCATCCGACCGCGGCGACGACGTCGCTGCGGCCCTTGTTCTCCAGATAGACTACGCGCCGGCCGGCCTGCTCGGGCGTGACGAGCTCAAGCGCGCGCAGCACGTCGTCGCGCAGATCGCGGTAGCGCCAGAGCATCGGCACGGAGGTGCTGGCCGGCTCCCACGGCTCGATCTTGTTGGCGACGGTCCATAACGCGCCGGTGCCGAGTGCCTGAAGCCGCTTGTAGTAAGCGACCAGCTCCGGCGTGTCCGCCACGTTGGCGCGCCCGATCATGTCCTCGCGATACCGGTCGTAGCTGCTGGCCATGGCCGCCTCCTAGCTTTGCGGTTCGAGCGGGCTGGCGGCCGGCTCGTCCTCGTCCTGGAACGAGGCAGGAGTGCGCGGCCGACGGTCGACGCGCAGATCGAAGATGTCGAAGCGGTTATAGGCACCGATGATGTCATGCATCTGCTTGGGCTGAATGCAGTCGCTCAGATCGATCTCGCCATAGACGATCCCCTCGTCGTCGATCAGCGGTTCTCCCACCGGGTTGCCGGAGGGATCGATGATCCCCGAGAAGGCGCTGTTTTTGCGCGCCAGCAGGTCGCGATTGGCGGGGCGGTCGGCGCTCATCGCCGCGACGATCTCCTCGCTCACCGTCGAGCAGGAGACGATCGTGAAGAGCTTGCCCTCGAACGAATGCGCGGTCGCACGGATGCGAATGGCAGCCGCCATGTCGTAAGAGGCCGGGGCCACCGGCAATGCGATGTAATTGGCGACATGGACGAGTTCGCCCGCCGACAGCAGGGCGAAGCGCGCAAGCGTATTGGTGTTCTCGCCGCAGGCGAGGGTTCCCAGCCGCCCGACCGGCGTATCATACACGCGCAAGCTCGAACCGTCGCCGCCCGCCCAGGTCAGCTTCTCGGCCCAGGTCGGTACGAGCTTGCGATGGCGCCCTAGCAGCGCGCCGTTCGCACCGATGATCAGGTTCGTGTTGTAAACCGTTGCGACCGAGCTGAGATCGCGCTCGTTGATGCCGATCACGACCACGCAATCATGCTCGCGGGCGGCGGCGCACAGCTGTTCGACCTCCGGCCCCGGCACCGTGATCGCCGCGCGGCACAGGCGCTCGAACCAGGCGCTGCCCTCGAGCGGCGTCATCAGCCAGTTCCAATAGGGATAGCCGGCGACGAACACTTCGGGAAAGGCGACCAGCTTCGCGCCGTGGCCCGCTGCCTCGGCGATCAGCGCGCAGGCCTTGTCCACCGTCGCGGCAGGATCGAGAAAAACCGGCGCGGTCTGGACCGCGGCGACCGTCGATTTCGGCAGTTCGAGCATCTTCATCCTTTCGCTGACGGGAGCCGTCGGAGACGGGACCGTCAGGTCACCGCCGCCCGTTCGCGATACTCGGGCTTATCCCACGCGCGGGTCTTGCAGACGTCGCGGATCCGCTCGACCGCTTCGACGACGTCGGCATAGCGCAGGTAGAGCGGCGTCAGCCCGAAACGCAGGATGTCGGGCGAGCGGAAATCGCCGATCACATCGCGCGCCTTGAGCGCCTGAATGATCTCATAGCCGCTGGGATGGGCGTACGAGACTTGGCTGCCGCGCAGCGCGGCGTCGCGCGGACAGGCCAGCGTGAAACCGAACTCGCCGCAGCGTTCCTCCATCCGTTCGATGAACAGCTGGCCGAGCCGCAGCGACTTCTTGCGAAGCTCGGCCATGTCCGCCCGGCACAGCAGGTCGACCCCGACTTCAAGGCTGACCAGGCCAAGCACCGGCGGTGTGCCGCAGAGGAAGCGGGCGATGCCCTCGGCCGGCCGATAATCCTCTTCGAAGGTAAAGGGGCTGGCGTGGCCGAACCAGCCGGACAGCACCGGCCGCGCCGCCTGGTGCCGCCCGGCGACGAAGAGAAACGCCGGCGCGCCGGGTCCGCCGTTCAGATATTTATATCCGCAGCCGACCGCGAAATCGGCATTCGCGCCATTGAGATCGACCGGAATCGCGCCTGCACTATGGCTGAGATCCCACACCACGAGCACGTCCTGCTCCTGCGCCCGGCGCGTCACCTCGGCCATGTCGCGGACGAGGCCCGATTTATAGTGAACCTGCGTCAGCAGCAGCACCGCGACATCCTCGCCGAGCCGGTCCACCACCGCGTCGGGATCGACCCTGATCGACTGGACGCGCCCGCCGCTGAACGCCTCGATGCCCTGCATCATGTAGACGTCCGTCGGGAAATTGGTGTTTTCGGAGAGGATCACCCGGCGGTCGGGCCGCAGCGACAGTGCGGCGGTCAGCGCCTTGAAGATATTGATCGAGGTGGAGTCGGCCGCAATCACCTCGCCCGGCGCCGCGCCGATGATCGTCGCTATCTTGTCGCCGATGCGCTGCGGGGCGGTCGACCATCCAGCGCCGAGCCAGGAGGTGATCAGGCCTTCCGCCCACTCCTTCGAGACGGCGCCGGCGAGGCGCGCCGCCGCGGCCTTGGGCGATGCGCCCAACGAATTGCCGTCGACATAGATCAGCCCCTCGCGCAGCTGAAACTCGTCACGAAAATCGCGCAGCGGATCGCGCGCATCGAGATCGGCGATCTCGGCGGGGTCGAGCGTCATTGCCGTACCTCCCGCAGGATGGCACGAACGGGGCTCGCATCGGCCCCGGCGATCTTCAGCGGCAGAGCGGTCAGTTCGTATCGGCCCGCAGGGACATCATCGAGGACGAGACCCTCGAGGATGCGCATGTCGCCCGCCCGGACCTCCTGATGGGCGTCCATCGTCTTGGATTGTTCCGGGTCGAGCGACGCGGCGTCCGTGCCGACCAGACGGACGCCGGCCTCGCGAAGCCTCGCGATCACGGCGGGCGCGATCGCCGTGAAATCCGAATCCCACCGATCTGCGGGGAAGCGGTCGTAGGTGCGGAAGATCACCCGCTCAGCGCCGTCCAGCGCCGGCCAATCTACACTTGCGGGCTCGACCCTGCCTTGCGCACCGCGGACGTCGAGCACGACGCACGGGCCGACATACGGGCCAAGCTCGCACTCCGCGCTCGCCGGCCCCAGCGCGTCATAGTGGAACGGCGCATCGGCGTGCGTGCCGGCGTGAAGCGGCGTCTCGATCGCGCCGACGTTGACCGGGCATTCCGCGCTGATCTGCGCATTGCGGCGCAGGGCGGGCGGCGCCTCGCCAGGCCATATCGGCATTTCCGGCCGCAGGACCTGCGATATATCCCAGATCCTCATCAATAATGTCCGGGCGCGTCGTTGGCATAGTCGGCGCCGGCCCTGGGCGCGGTCATCCTGGTGCGCATCGACCAGAGCTCCGGGAAAAAGCTCATGTCGAGCGCCTTCACCAGATAGTTGACCCCGGAGGAGCCGGCGGTGCCGACCTTCTGCCCGATAACCCGGGCAACGGTCTTCATGTGTTTGAAGCGCCACTCCTGGAAATAATATTCGAGACCCGTGATTTTTTCGGCGAGCGCGTAAAGATCCCAATTCGCTTCGACGTCCGAATAGACCTCGATCCAGGCATCCTCGACAGCCTCGGAAGACACGTAAGGCTGGCTCCAGTCGCGGTGGAGATGCGAGGCGGGGATTGCGAGGCCGCGCCGTGCCAGCAGGCGCAGAGTCTCGTCGTACAAGGACGGCTCATGCAGCGCCTTGCCCAAGCGGGCGTGAGCGACCTCATCCTCACGATGGAAAACCAGCAGGCTCTGGCGCTTGTTGCCAAGCAGAAACTCGAGTTCGCGGTATTGGTAGGACTGGAAGCCCGAGGCCTTGCGCAGGTAGCCGCGGAACGTCAGATAGTCATGCGGAGTGAGAGTGGCGAGCACCTCCCAGCTGTGGATCATGTGACGCTGGATCGTTGCAATGCGATCCAGCCCCTTGATCGCAAGATCGATCCCGTCACCCTGGAGCGCCGTGACCACGAGGCGCGCTTCGTGGAGGATCAGCTTGAGCCACAGCTCCATCGTCTGATGCATGATGATGAACAGCATCTCATCGGGCTTGTCCGAAACCGGAACCTGGGCGGACAGCAGCTGTTCGATCTGAAGGTGGCGCGCATAAGACAGGCCCTTGTCCCACTGGATCGTCTCGCCCTCGACCTCAGTCTCGAAAGTCTCGACACCATCCTCGATGAACTTGCGGACAGTCATCGGCTTCTCCCGGCGCGTTGGGAATCAGGGCGGGTTCTGAAGTCGGCAGCGCTCATCAGCGTTTCTCCTGAGCGGGCTGCGCCCAGCGCGTCAGCGGCGCGCGCGCCTTGATGGTCTTCAGGCAGACCGTCGTCGAAAGGCGGTGCACGCCAGGCAGCTTCGAAAATTCGTGGCGAAGCAGATCGTCGAGATGCTCGACCGACAGCGCATAGATGCGAATGAGATAGTCGCTGTCCCCTGCGGTCGTGTGGCATTCGATGATCGCGGGGTGCGCGATGGCCGCTTTTTCGAACTCGGCATGTGAATCGAATCGAATGCGGACATAGGCGAAGCAATGGACTTCGAGGCCTAGGGCGGCAGGATTGATCTGCGCCGCGAAACCCTGGATCGCTCCTCTGGCTTCGAGCTCCTGCACGCGCGACCAGCACGGCGACTTCGACAGACCGACCCGTTCGCTGAGATCGGCAAACGACAGGCGTCCGTCGCCTTCGAGCTCCGTCAGGATTTTCCAATCGATTCTGTCCATCGCATTCCCTCCGGTTAGACGCGCACAAATATATCAGTATGCGGTCCAAACGGTAAGTTCTGGCTGACGCAGCAGAACGTTTTCCTTCTATCGCAATCACCGCAGGACATTGTTCTGAACATGCCGACATTTGTGCGTTGGTTCGGCACAATGTTTCGTGCGCCGCGCCTTATGTTCGCTCGCCATCAGGGGGGAACTCGCCAGATGGCCGCAACGCATGTCTATGAGACGCCGCCGGAAGGCGTCGCGGCCGACTGGACGATGCCGCAGAATTGGTCGCAGTTCTCCGCCGCCGAACACGACACCTGGGACCGTCTCGTCGCGCGGCAGTCCCGGGCGCTCGACACCCTTGCCTGCCGACCCTTTCTTGCCGGGCTCGATATCCTACGACTGGCCAAGCCGGGCATTCCCGATCTGGCCGACCTCAACCCAAGACTGGAGGCCGCGACCGGCTTCACGATCGTGCCGGTGCCGGGCGTCATCCCCAACGATGCGTTTTTCCGGCACCTCGCCGAAAGGCGGTTTCCGGCCGCAAATTTCCTGAGATCGGCAGAGGCGCTCGATTACAACGAAGAACCGGACATGTTCCACGATCTGTTCGGGCATCTGCCGATGCTCACAGATCCGATTTTTGCCGACTTCATGATCGCCTACGGCAAGGCCGGCCTTCGTGCGGAGGGTTTGGACGCGATCGATTTCCTGGGGCGGCTGTATCTTCACACCGTCGAATTCGGCCTGATCCGCGAGGGCGACGGGCTGCGTGGCTTCGGGGCGGGCATGCTCTCAAGCTATGCGGAAACGGTCCATGCCGTCACCGCGCCGGGGGTGCGAAGACTCCGCTTCGATCTGATGCGCGTCATGCGCAGCGACTATATTTTCGATCGATTTCAGCAGACTTATTTCGTGATCGAAAGTTTCGAGCATTTGCTGAAGGCTGCCGCCGAGACCGACTTCGCACCGATCTACGCGCGGCTGAGAGATCTGCCGCTGCTCGCGCCCGACGCCGACTCTGACGGCGACGTGGCTTTCACGCCGGTGCCGGCCCACGCCGATCGCTGACGCGGTGCGCGCTGCCGCCCGGCGCACCTCGCCCGCCGCGACGGCTGGGCGTTCGATCCGGGTCGAAATGAGATTACGCAAGATGCTGTGTTTCCAGATTTTGTCGAGGCATTCGGTAGTATGGGCCGCGTAGCGCTGCTCGCAGAGCGGCGGGGCCCCGGTCGTCCGATTCCGACCATCCGGCAAACGCGTCGACTGCCGATTTGGTCACCCTCGACGCCCGAAGTTCGGCGAAAATCGCCGGAATGCGAGGTTCTTGGATCAACTCGCGGGATGGTAGCGGAGGAGGGACTTGAACCCCCGACACGCGGATTATGATTCCGCTGCTCTAACCAGCTGAGCTACTCCGCCCCGACGGGCGTCACGCGACGTCGCGGGCGTATAGGGCAGCCCCGCCGCTACGGTCAACCGAGCGACGCTCGAGATATCTCCGTCCCGTCGGAACCCCCTGCCCGGTCCTCACGTTCGGCGGATAAGTGAAGATCGGGAGACGGACGATGGACCTTGCCACCCCCCTGGATACGATCTGCCGGCTGATCGTGCGCGGGCGCGAGCTTGAAGCGCAGGTTCCGGCCAACCAGACCGAGGACGCCGAAGAAGATGTCGACGACGCCGACGATCGCTTCGCGGTGCTCGAGGACGAGACCAATACCGCGGTCGAAGTCGAGATCCGCGTCGCGCTCGACGATCTCGCCGACGACCAGCTGTCCGAGCTGCTCGCGCTGGCCTGGGTCGGGCGCGGCACCTACGACGTGTCCGAGTGGGACGACGCGCTCGAGGAAGCGGGCGACCCCGACGGCGAGGATCCGATCGACCAGCTGCTCGATATGCCGATGCTCTCGGCCTATCTCGAATCGGCGCTCGCCGCGTTCGATCTCAGCTGCGAAGGCGTCGGGCAGATCGAGTGACGCTCACGCCTCTGCAGGACGCACCGGCCAGCGACCCGCGTCGGCCTCGGGCAAAGCGGCCAGCTCATCCCCGGTCAATTCCAAGCGATAGCCGCCGTCGTGCGGCGTCAGTTGCGCCCACGGCACGGCATGAAGCCGCTCGCCGACGCCCGCGGTGCCGCCTTCGCTGATCATGACGTAGCTGATCTGGCCGGTGGCGCACTCGGCCATCGCGTCGACCACCCGCCCGATCGTCGTGCCCGATGCGTCGCGCACCGCGCCGGCCTGGACCGAGCGCAACGAAAATAGAGTCGGCGCCGCCGCCGCCGCGCTGCGTGTTTCAGCCGCCTTGGCGCCATCCTCATGCTTCGCCTCGCGGCCGAGCCAGCGCCACACGCCGACGACATTGACCAACGTGAGGAAGCCGTTGGTCCACAGCAGATTGCCCTGCCCCGTCGCGAGCGCCACCGCGGTCCATGCGATCGACCCGACGACGAACACGACGAAGCCCCAGCCGGTCACGCGCGAGCCGAGGTTGCTCGCGGTCATCATCGCCGCGACCGTGGTCGCGATCGGCGCGATCCAGCCTGCCGCTTCCTCGATCATCAGATCTCGACCTGGCTGCCGAGTTCGACCACGCGGTTGGTCGGTAGGCGGAAGAATTCCATCGCGCTTTCCGCGTTGCGCATCATCCAGCCGAACAGCTTCTCGCGCCAGATCGCCATGCCCGGCCGCGACGACGCCAGCAGCGTCTGCCGCGCGAGGAAGAAGCTGGTCTCCATCATCTTGAACTGCGGGCCGCAACTGCCCAGCCCCGCCAGCGCGCCGGGCACGTCGGGCTCCTCCATGAAGCCGTAATGGACGACGACGCGGAAGAAGCCCTGGCCGAGATCGGTCGATTGGGCGCGCTTGCCGACGTCGACGAACGGCACGTCCTCGATCAGCACGGTCAGCAGGATCACGCGCTCGTGCAGCACCTTGTTATGTTTGAGATTGTGGAGCAGCGCGTGCGGCACGCCGTCCGTGGCGGTGGTCATGAACACCGCCGTTCCGGGAACCCGCGTCGCGGAATTGACCGCCGACTTGACGAACACCTGGACCGGCATCGCCACTTCCTTGAGCCGCTGGATCATCAGCTGGCGGCCGCGCGCCCAGGTCGTGAGGAAGGTGAAGGCGATGAAGCCGACGAGCAGCGGCACCCAGCCGCCGTCGGGCACCTTGGTCAGGTTCGAGGCGAAGTAGAAGCCGTCGACGAGAATGAACAGGGCGACGACCGCGACGGCGAGCGGCATCGGCCAGTTCCACACGCGCGTCACGAGCACGCCGAGCATGCAGCTGGTGATGAACATCGTGCCGGTGACCGCAATGCCGTAGGCCGCCGCGAGGTTGGACGATTCGCCGAACATCAGCACCAGCAGGATGACCAATACCATCAACGACCAGTTCGCCAGGGGCACGTAGATCTGGCCGGCCGCCGAGGCGCTGGTGTGGGCGATGCGCAGGCGCGGCATCAGCCCGAGCTGGACCGCTTGCTGGACGACCGAGAAGGCGCCGGTGATCACCGCCTGGCTCGCGATTATCGTCGCCAGCGTCGCGATGAACACCAATGGCAGACGCATCGACTCGTGCGCCATCAGGAAGAAGGGGTTCACCGCCGCCTCAGGGCTGTGCAGCAGCAGCGCGCCCTGGCCGGCATAATTGAGCATCAGCGCCGGAAACACGAAATACACCCAGCCCGCCTGGATCGGGCGGCGGCCGAAATGGCCCATGTCGGCATAGAGCGCCTCGGCCCCGGTGAGCGCCAGCACCACCGATCCGAGCGCGAGAAAGGCGAGCCTCGGATCGTGCATGACGAAGCGCCACGCCCACAGCGGGTTGAGGCCCTGCAGCACCTCGGGCCGCTCGATGATGCTGAGCAGGCCGAACGCCGCGATCGAGACGAAATAGACCACCATCACCGGCCCGAAGAAGCGGCCGATCAGATCGGTGCCGCGGCTCTGCAGGAGGAACAGGCCGATCAGGATCGTCACCGCGATCGGCAGGACATAAGGGGCGAATTCCGTCTCGACGACGGCGAGGCCCTCGACCGCCGAAAGCACCGAGATCGCCGGCGTGATCATGCAGTCGCCGAAGAACAAGGCGGTGGCGAGCACGCCGAGCATCACCAGCCCGCTGCTCCATCGCCCGCCGCCCGTGCGCCGCTGGATCAGCGCGAGCAGCGCCAGGCTGCCGCCCTCGCCCTTATTGTCGGCGCGCAGGATCAGCATGACATATTTGAGCGTGACGACGACGATCAGCGACCAGAAGATCAGGCTGACCACGCCGAGGATGTGCAGCGGATCGACCGCCAGCGGGTGGTGCCCGACGAAGATCTCCTTCATCGAGTAAAGCGGGCTGGTGCCGATGTCCCCGAACGCCACCCCTACCGCGCCCACCGCCAGCTTGACCAACGACTGGTTCTGGCCGTGCGCATCGGGCAGCACGGCGGGATCGCCCGCCGGCGCATGCTCGTGAGGCAGAGCCGCATCGCTCATGGGAGGTGACGCCGGACGCCGGACCTTGAAACTATGACCATCGCGTCCGCTGCTTGCCCCCGAGGCGACTGCGCGCGGCACCTAGCACGCCCCCTGACAGCCCGCAACGGCGCGCGGCGTCGCTGCGACCTGGAACATATCAAGAACGTCGGCGTTGGAACTGTCGAAGGAGAATATGATGACCGAAGCCAATCCCAAGACCCATCCGACTTCGAATGCCGAGAAGGACCCCGACGATTGGACCACCGGCGACGAGCCGTTGACCGGCGCGCAGGCCTCCTATCTCAAGACACTGAGCGAGGAAGCCGGGGAGGAATTCGACGGCGACCTGACCAAGGCCGAGGCCTCGAAGCGGATCGATGCGCTCCAGGAGAAAACCGGGCGCGGCAATTAAATCTATCGGCCGTTCCGGCTGAGCCCGACGAAAGTGCGAACGGATTGAATAATCATGGTGTCCCGCCCTGCTCGATCGTTGCGATCCGCTGCTCGAGATCGGCGCGCCATGGCGCGTCCGGCGGCGCCGTGGCCAGCAGTGCGCGCCACGTCGCCGCCGCCTTGTCGCCCTGCCCCGCCTGCGCATAAGCGAGACCGAGGAAGAAGGGCGGTCCCGGATGATCGGGCGCGAGCTTGGCGGCGCGATCGAACGCCAGCTTGGCGGCGGGGGTGACCAGACCGTCGCCATGGATCACCAGCGCATTGCCGAGCCCGACCCACAGATCCGCGCTGTTCGGCCGCTGCGCCAGCCCGCTCTTGATCGCGGTCACTGCCGATCGGTCGCGGTTCATCCGATGGAGCGCATCGGCGAAGTCGAGCCATTGCGCGTCGGTGCCGAAGCGGCCCATGAAGCGCTTGCGCTCGTTCGCGAAGGTGCTGTCGGGCTGCATCGTGTCGCCCTTGGCGGCGGTGGGATGCCCCGCCAGCCCGGGACTGCCCTGCCACGCATAGCCGGCGATGCCGAGCAGCAGCGCTGCCGCGCTGAACTCGATCGCCGCGCGCGGCAGGCGGGCCACCCGCCACAGCAGCAGCAGGACGACCCCCGCCAGTGCGGCGACGATGAGCCAACCCATCAGCGCTTCCTCCGCCGCAGGCTGCCTCGCGCGATCACCGCGCCCGCCACGATCAGCAGAACGGGCGCCGCCCACAGCAGCCAGGTCGCCGGCTCGACCGGCGGTGAGAAACTGACCCAATTGCCGTAGCGGCGGACCAGCCAGGCACGGATTTCGTCGGGCGTCTCGCCGCGCGCGATCCGCTCGCGCACCATCGCGCGCATGTCGGCGGCAAGCTCGGCATCGCTGTCGGCGATCGACTGGCCCTGGCACACCAGGCAGCGCAAGGTCTCCATCAGCGCCTTCGCCGCCGCTTCCTGCCGCGGGTCCGGCAGCTGGGTGTAGCTCAGCGGCGCCGGCGGCATCAGCGAATCGGCGAAAGCGGGTTGCGCAAACGCAAGGCCGATCAGGAAAAGAACCCTCCCCCATCCACCCGCTGTCCCGAGCGAAGTCGAGGGACGTTCGACGGTGGGAACGTCCCTCGACTTCGCTCGGGACGGACGGATGAAGAGGGGCTGAGCCCTCATCGCGCCGCCGCCAGTGCGGACATTATCCCCGGCATGTCCTCGGGCCGGATGTCGCCGATGTGCTGGTGGCGGATGATCCCGCGGCCGTCGATCACGAACGTCTCGGGCACGCCCGACGATCCGAGCGCGAGCTGGACCTGGCTCGTCGGATCCTGCCCGATCGCGCGATAGGGATCGCCCCAGCGGCCGAGGAAATCGGCGGTATCGTCCGCCCGGTCGCGGATCGCGATCGCCTCGATCGGCACGCCGGCCTGCGCCAGCTGCATCAGCTGCGGCGCCTCGGCCGCGCACGGAATGCACCAGCTCGCGAACACGTTGAGCAGCTTGGGGCGGCCCTGGACGAAGTCGGCGCTGCTCAGCCCCGGCTTGCCCGGCTGCGACGGCGGCAGGCTGAACGGCGGCAGCGGCTGGCCGACCAGCTTCGATCGGATCGTCGTGCCCGACGGCGCGACCAGCCCGATCGTCACCACCACCACCAGCAGCGCGAACAGCGCGAGCGGCAGCCACAGGATGCGCCGGCTCATCCGAGGAAGCTCCGGTTGGCCCGCTCGGCCCGCGCGGCGCGCCCCTCGCGCCGCATCCGCCCGAGCATCGCGAGCGCGCCGCCCAGCGCGACCAGGGCGCCGCCGGCCCAGATCAACGTCACGAACGGCTTCCACCACAGCCGCAGCTGCCAGCGCCCGCTGCCGTCCGCCTTGCCGAGCACGGTGTAGAGCTGCCCGTCCCGGCGCGTCGCGATCGCCGACTCGTTGGTCTCGGTCGGCGGCGTCGAAAACATCCGCGCCTGCGGCTTGAGGACGAACGGCGCGCCGTCGCCGCGCCGCGCGGTCAGCGTCGCCTCGACCGCGGTCCAGTTCGCCCCGGCGATCGGCTCGACCCCGTCGAACCGCACCGTGAACGGCCCGACCGTCTCGGTGTCCCCCACCGCGGCCGCGACCAGCGTCTCCCGCGTGAAAGCGCTTTCACAGGCCATCCCGGCCAGGCTGACGGCGATGCCGAAATGGCTCACCACCATGCCATAGACGAACAGCGGCGTGCGGCGCAGGTTGCGCCCCCACAATGGCGCGACGCTCGCCACCGCGACGCCGGCGGCAAGGACGATGCCGAACAGCGGCAGCCAGCCGATCGGCGGCGCGAACGCCACCACCGCGAACAGCGCCAGCGAGCCGATCAGCAGCGGCGCGGCGAGCTTGTGGAGCAGCGCCCGCGCCTCGTCCCGCCGCCACTTGAGCAGCGGCCCGGCGGCCATCGCCGCGACCAGGATCAGCGCCACCGGCCCCGCCGCGGCGTTGAAATAGGGCGGCCCGACCGAGAGCTTCTCGCCGGTCGTCGCCTCGACCGCCAGCGGATACAGCGTGCCGATCAGGACGATGCCGAGCACCGCCGACAGCAGCAGGTTGTTGAGCACCAGCGCGCCTTCGCGGCTGACCGGATCGAAGCGCGAGCCTTCGCGCACCGTCCCCACCCTGAGCGCGAACAAGGCGAGCGCGCCGCCGATATAGATCGCCAGCAGCGCAAGGATGAAGGTGCCGCGGCGCGGGTCGACCGCGAACGCGTGGACGCTGGTGAGGATGCCCGAGCGCACGAGGAACGTGCCGTTTTTTTTTATTGATAAGGCGACCACCGAGATCTTCACCGTCCACGCGCGCAGGCCGTCGCGCGTCGCGAGCACGGTCACCGAATGGAGCAGCGCGGTCGCGGCCAGCCACGGCATTAGCGACGCGTTCTCGACCGGATCCCAGAACCACCAGCCGCCCCAGCCGAGCTCGTAATAGGCCCAGTAGCTGCCCGCCGTGATCCCGAGCGTCAGCAATATCCACGCGCCGAGCACCCAGGGCCGCATCGCGCGCGCGAAATCGGCGCCGACGTCGCGCGTCACCAGCGCGCCGACCGCGAACGAGAAGGCCACCGACAGCCCGACATAGCCGAGATAGAGCGTCGGTGGGTGAAAGGCGAGGCCGGGATCCTGGAGCAAAGGATTGAGGCTGTTGCCCTCGGCGGGCGGCAGCGGCAGCCGCGCGAACGGATTCGAAGCGAACAGCAGAAAGGCGTAGAACCCCAGCCCGATCGCCGCCTGCGCCGCGAGCGTCGCGATCAGCGTGCGCTCGTTCAGCCGCCGCTCGAGCAGCGCCACCGCGCCCCCGGCGATGCCGAGGATCGCCACCCACAGCAGCATCGAGCCCTCATGGTTGCCCCACGTGCCGGCCAATTTGTACAGCCACGGCGTCGCCGAATGGCTGTTGGTCGCCACCAGCGCGACCGACAGGTCGGTGCGCAGGAAGCACAGGATCAGCAGCCCAAACGCCAGCGCGACGAGCGCCGCCTGCGCCAGCGCGACCGGCCGCACCCCGCCGAGCAGCGCCTCGCCCCCGCCGCGCAATCCCATGATGCCGAGCGTCAATTGCAGCAGCGCCAGCGCCGCCGCCAGCCACAAGGCCGCCAGACCCGCCTCGGCGATCATTGCCGCAGACTCTCGCTCTTGTGCATCGCATCGCCCTTCATCCCTTCGGCGACCTGCGGCGGCATGTAGCGCTCGTCATGCTTGGCGAGGATATTGTCGGCGACGAACGTCCCGTCGGCGGCGAACCTGCCCTCGGCCACCACTCCGCTGTTTTCCTTGAACAGATCGGGCACGATCCCGGTGAAGCGCACCGGCACCGCCTGCCGGCCGTCGGTCACGCGGAAGTCGATCGTCACCCCGTCGGCCGCGCGCGCGATCGACTTGTCGACCACCATCCCGCCGAGCCGAATCGCCCGCCCCGGCGCGACACGATCGCGGATCGCGTCGCCCGGCGTGTAGAAATACGCCGCCTGGTCGCGCAGCGCCGACATCGCCAGCAGCGCCGCGCCGACGATCGCCGCGACCGCCAGCAGGGCGAGCGTCAGCCGCTGATGCTTGGCCTTCATTAAGCTCTCACCGCTCGTCCCGAGCGAAGTCGAGGGACGTGAGCTGGATGAAACGTGTCTCGACTTCGCTCGACACGAACGGAGCAGGAAGGAATCTAGCGATCATGCAGCGCCTCGGCCGCCCGCTCGGCGCGGCGCATCGCCAGATAGCTCCACGCCACCAACCACCCCGTCGCTCCCAGCGCGATCGCATAGGCGGCGACGATGAACGGCCAATGGTTCACGCCTGCGCCATCCGCCGCATCCGCGCCTCGACCTTGGCCGCGCCGAGCATCGCGCGCATCCGCATCAGCACGACGCCCGCAAACAGCAAGGTGAAGCCGAGCGTCGCGATCGGCAGTGGCCACAGGATCGAGCCGTCGATCGTCGATCCGCGCAGCGTGATGCTCTGCCCCTGGTGGAGCGTGCGCCACCACAGCACCGAATAATGAATGATCGGCAGGTTGACCGCCCCGATCAGCCCGAAGATCGCCGCCGCGCGATTATTGGCGCCGCGTCCGCTGCGCTCGTCGCCCGCCGCCGCCAGCGCGATGTAGCCGAGATAGAGGAAGAACAGCACGAGCATCGAGGTCAGCCGCCCGTCCCATTGCCACCAGGTTCCCCACGTTGGCCGCCCCCAGATCGATCCGGTCGCCAGGCACACGCCCGCGAAGGTCGCGCCCGGCAGCGCGATCGCGCGTGCCGCGACGCCGGCGAGCGGATGCCGCCAGACGAGCTGCGTCAGGCTTGCCGCCGCGATACCGCCCCACCCGGCCATGCCGAGCCACGCCGCCGGAACATGGACGTACATGATCCGCACCGACTCGCCTTGGAGATAATCGGGCGGCGTGACCACCAGCCCGGCGCCCAGCGCGATCGCGATCAGCACCGCGCCGCCCCAGACGAACAGCGGCGTCAGCGGTCGCGCGATCGCCAGGAAGCGGCCCGGATTCGCGAGAATCTGCATCGTTTCCGCGCTTAAGCCAGCTTTCGCCCGCGGGAAAGCATTTCGCGACCGCGCCCGCCGGTTGCGGATTTGGCGGATCATTGTATGGCCTGGCTGGACGATTGTCGACAATCGCGCCGTCGACCGCTGCGACGATGCAGGAGAGCCAAGTGACGCACGATTCGGGCCAAAGCCGCCGGCTGCCGTCGCGGATCACGACCGACGGGATCGATCGCGCGCCGCATCGCGCCTTCCTGCGCGCGATGGGCCATGACGACCAAGCGATCGCGCAGCCGTTCGCCGGCGTCGTCTCGACCGCCGCCACGGTCACGCCCTGCGCGATGTCGCTCCCGCCGCAGGTCGACGCCGCCTGCGTCGGGCTGAAGGCCGCCGGGGTCACCCCGTTCCAATTCTCGACGATCACCGTCGCCGACAGCATGGCGATGAACCATAAGGGGATGCGCTTCAGCCTGGTGTCGCGCGACATCATCGCCGATTCGGTCGAGGCCGTCGCGCTCGGCCACGCCTATGACGGGCTGATCGCCTTCGCCTCGTGCGACAAGACGCTGTCGGGGCTGCTGATGGCGCTGGTCCGCGTCAACCTGCCCGGCGTGTTCGTCTACGGCGGCGCCGCGCTGCCCGGGCGCTGGCGCGGGCAGGACGTCGCGATCGTCGACGTCTATGAGGGCGTCGGCAAGGTCTACAGCGGGGAGATGGCGGAAGCCGAGCTCGCCGAGCTCGAGCGCGTCGGCGTGCCGACGGTCGGCTCCTGTCCCGGCCAGTTCACCGCCAACACGATGGCGATGGTCGCCGAGGCGATGGGCCTCGCATTGCCCGGCACCGCGATGATGCCGGCGGTCTATTCCGAACGGCGCGCCTTGGCCGAGCAGGCCGGCCGCACGCTCGCCGGGCTGATCCGCGACGGCGGACCGCGCCCGCGCGATCTCGTGACGCTGAAGAGCCTCGAGAACGCCGCCGCCGCCGTCGCCGCGACCGGCGGCTCGACCAACGCCGCGCTCCACTTGCCCGCGATCGCGCACGAGGCCGGACTGTCGTTCCCGATGGGCGACATCGCCGCGATCTTCGATCGCACGCCGCTGATCGCCGATCTCAAACCCGGCGGCCGCTATTGGGCGCGCGATCTGCACGAGGTCGGCGGCGTGCCGGCCGTGCTGCGCGCGATGCTCGAGGCGGGCCATCTCCATCCCGATTGCCCGACGATCACCGGCCGCACGATCGGCGAGATCGCTGAGGCCGCGCGGACGGCCGATGGCGAGATCGTGCGCCGCGCCGATGCGCCGATCGCGGCCAGCGGCGGGGTGATCGTGCTGCGCGGCAGCCTCGCGCCCGACGGCGCGATGCTCAAGGTCGCCGGGCTCAAGCGGCTGGTCCACGAAGGGCCGGCGCGCGTGTTCGACGGCGAGGAGGCGGCGGTCGAGGCGGTCCGCCGGCGTGAATATGCCGCGGGCGACGTGATCGTGATCCGCTACGAAGGACCCAAGGGCGGGCCGGGCATGCGCGAGATGCTCGGCGTCACCGCGCTGATCTACGGCCAGGGGATGGGCGAGCAGGTCGCGCTGTTGACCGACGGGCGCTTCTCCGGCGCCACCCGCGGCATGTGCATCGGCCACGTCGGCCCGGAGGCTGCCGAAGGCGGACCGATCGCGTTGCTGCGCGATGGCGACCCGGTGCGGATGGACGCCGAGACGCGCCGCCTCGATTTGCTGGTCGATCGGGCCGAGCTCGAGCGGCGGCGATCGGGCTGGACGGCACGGACCGAGCCAGACCTGCCGCCGACGCTTGCGAAATATGTCAAGCTGGTTGGGCCAGCGGCAGCCGGTGCCGTGACGCACTAAGCAGATGCATAACTCTACTGACCAGTATATTGTCGACAATAAGGAAGGGTTGGAGCGGGCGATGGATGCTGAACCGGACACGATCCGCCTGTTGCCGTTCCAGCGCTATGTGCTCGGCATCTGCTTCTTCATCGTTCTGATCGACGGGCTCGACACCCAGGCTGCCGCCTTCGCCGCCCCCCTGCTGGCGCACGAATTCGCCGCGTCGAAGGCGCTGCTCGGCCCCGTGTTCGGCGCGTCCCTGTTCGGATCGCTGATCGGCGGGCTTGTGTTCGGGCCGCTCGGCGACCGCTGGGGGCGCAAATATCTGATCCTCGCGATGACCGCGATCATCGCCGCCGGCTCGCTCGCCACCGCCGCCGCTTCGAGCCTCGAGGCGGTCGCGATGACGCGCTTCGTCACCGGGATCGGCCTGGGCGGGGCGATCCCCAATCTGATCGCGCTGTCGGCGGAATATTCGCCCCCGGCGCGGCGCGCCTCGCTGGTAGCGCGGGTGTTAGGCGGCTTACCCCTACGCGCGCAGCTCGGCTAGGCGCTAACCGTCTTCCAGCTGCC
>CAXTMX010000031.1:0-615 GCA_964245585.1 uncultured Sphingomonadaceae bacterium
CACCCCTCCACCGTGCTGCGCCCTTCGACGCCGCCTGCGGCGTCGCTCAGGACAGGCGCGGTCCCCCTCCCCACCGCTTCGCGGCAGGGAGGAGCTCTCTGATTCTCCTCGGCCTCGACCCGGGGCTCGGCACGACCGGCTGGGGCGTGATCGCCGCCGACGGCAACCGCCTCTCGTTCGTCGCCAACGGGCGGATCGCGACCGATGCCAAGGTGCCGCTCGCCGCTCGGCTGGCGGCGCTCCACGACGCGCTGGCCGACCTCATCGCCGCGCACCGCCCGGACGGCGCCGCGGTCGAGGAGGTGTTCGTCAACGCCAATCCGCAATCGACGCTCAAGCTCGGCCAGGCGCGCGGCGTGGTGCTGCTCGCGGCGGCGCAGGCGGGGATCGCGGTCGGCGAATATGCCGCGCGGCTGGTCAAGAAGGCGGTGGTCGGCACCGGCGGGGCGGACAAGCGCCAGGTCCACGCGATGGTCGCGCGGCTGCTGCCGGGCGTGAAGATCGACGGGCCCGACGCCGCCGACGCGCTGGCGGTGGCGATCTGCCACGCGCATCATCTGGCGAGCGCGCGGCGGATCAAATGATTCCACCGCTGTCCCGAGCGAAGTCGAGGGA
>CAXTMX010000031.1:625-4841 GCA_964245585.1 uncultured Sphingomonadaceae bacterium
CCCCGCTGCCCCCCGCCACGCGGGGGCCGGTCCCCCGGCCCACCGCCCCCCGCCCCTCCCCTTCGCTCGGGACAGCGGGATAGGTGAGGGCATGATCGCCCGCCTCACTGGAACGCTCGCCGAAAGCGCGGCCGACCATGCCGTGATCGATGTTGCCGGCGTCGGCTATCTCATCCAGGCGTCGGCGCGCACGCTGTCCGCGATCGGCCCGGTCGGCGGCACGGTGATGCTGTTCACCGAGATGCAGGTGCGCGAGGATGCGATCACGCTCTTCGGCTTCGGCTCGGCGGGCGAGCGCGACTGGTTCCGCCTGCTGACCGGCGTGCAGGGCGTCGGCGGACGCGTCGCGCTGGCGATCCTCTCGGCGCTCGACGCCGCCGAGCTGTCGCGCGCGGTGGCAGGCGGCGACAAGGCGATGGTCGCGCGCGCCAACGGGGTCGGGCCGAAGCTGGCGATGCGCATCGTCAACGAGCTCAAGGACAAGATCGGCCCGATCGCGATTGGCCCGGCGGGCGTGGCGCCGCCTCAGGGCGGCGTGGCGCAGGATGCACTGTCGGCGCTCGCCAACCTCGGCTTCCGCCCCGCCGAGGCGAGCGCGGCGGTGGCGGCGGCGGCGGACGAGCTGGGCGAGGACGCCGGGCTCGATGCGCTGGTGCGCCTGGCGTTGCGGAAGGCGGCGAAATGAAACGCGGCCGACGTGCCCATCTGCGGCTGGCGTGGCGAAGGACGAAGCGATACATAGTCGACAGGAGGAGCTGAGCATGCAGATTACGGCTGTGCTGACGCCCGAGGAGGACGGTTATGTTTCGTACAATCCCGAGACGGGGGTCGCTTCCCAGGGTGACACGATCGACGAAGCCTTAGCCAATCTTCGCGAAGCGGTGGAGCTGTGGCTGGAGGATCAACCGATGCCGTCGGGGCGCCCTTCGCTGGTGACGCAGATCACCATCGCGGAGCATGCCTAGGCTTCCAACGCTCTCCGGACGCGAAGTCGTCCGGGGGCTCGAGCGGCTCGGCTTCGAACGAATCAGCCGGAAGGGCAGCCATATCAAGTTGCGAAGGGGCAGCGCGACGGTGATCGTTCCCGACCATCGGGAGGTCCGCAAGGGCACGCTGAGCAGCATATTGTCGATGGGCGGCGTGTCAGTGGCGGACATTGTCAGCGCGATCTCGCATTGATGGCGAGCAATCCCCTCACGACCGCCGCGCACCAACCCGAGGACATCGACGCCGCGCTGCGCCCCAAGACGCTCGACGAGTTCGTCGGGCAGAAGGCGGCGCGCGAGAATTTGCGCGTCTTCGTTTCCGCCGCCAAACAGCGCGGCGACGCGCTCGATCATGTGCTGCTGTTCGGCCCGCCCGGGCTCGGCAAGACCACGCTGGCGCAGATCGTCGCGCGCGAGATGGGGGTCGGCTTTCGCGCCACTTCGGGGCCGGTGATCGCCAAGTCGGGCGATCTCGCCGCGCTGCTGACCAATCTCGAGGACGGCGACGTGCTGTTCATCGACGAGATCCACCGCCTCGCGCCCGCGGTCGAGGAGATCCTCTATCCGGCGATGGAGGACCGCGCGCTCGACCTGATGATCGGCGAGGGGCCGTCGGCGCGCTCGGTGCGCATCGACCTGCCGCGCTTCACGCTGATCGGCGCGACCACCCGGCAGGGCCTGCTGACCACGCCGCTGCGCGACCGCTTCGGCATCCCGATCCGGCTGACCTTCTACACGGTCGAGGAGCTCGAGCAGGTCGTGCGCCGCGCCGCGGGATTGCTGGCGATGGACCTCGCCCCCGACGGCGCGAGCGAGATCGCCCGGCGCGCGCGCGGGACGCCGCGGATCGCGGGGCGCCTGCTGCGGCGGGTGCGCGATTTCGCGCATGTCGCGGGCCACGGCCGGGTTGACGCCAAGGTCGCCGACGCCGCGCTCCACCGGCTCGAGGTCGACGCGCTCGGGCTCGACGCGATGGACCGGCGCTATCTCAATATGATCGCCGACATCTATCGCGGCGGCCCGGTCGGCGTGGAGACGCTGGCGGCCGGGCTGAGCGAGCCGCGCGACACGATCGAGGAGGTGATCGAGCCGTTCCTGATCCAGCTCGGCCTGGTCGCGCGGACCGCCCGCGGCCGCTGCCTCAACGGCCGCGCCTGGACGCATCTCGGGCTGACGCCCCCGCCCGGCGCGCAGGATGGGCTGTTCGACGCTTAGCGCTGGATCTATCCCATCCCGTTCGCCCTGAGCCTGTCGAAGGGCCTTCCTTCTTTCGCGAAAACAGTAAAGGGAAGGGCTTCGACAAGCTCAGCCCGAACGGACTTTGTTTTCTCGATGAATCTCAAGGCGTCAGGATGATCGGCCTTTCCCTCGACCAGCCCTATGCGGGCGGCTTTCGCGACGGCGCGCATGTCTTCGCGCTGCGCATCTATTTCGAGGACACCGATGTCGGCGGCGTCGTCTATCACGCCAATTACCTGCGCTACCTCGAGCGCGCGCGCAGCGACATGCTGCGCGCCGCCGGGATCGATCAGCGCGCCGCATTCGAAGCGGGCGAGGGCATCTATGCCGTGTCGGAGGTCTCGATCCGCTACCGCCGCCCGGCCAAGCTCGACGATGCGCTCGTCATCGTCAGCCGCGTGGGCGAGATCCGCGCCGCGGCGTGCATCATTCATCAGAGAGTCATGCGCGGCGATGAGATTCTCGCCGAGGCGGACGTGACCGCGGTATTCCTCTCCCCCGACGGGAAGCCGCGCCGCCAGCCGCGCGCGTGGATCGAAGCGTTCGAGTTGATCAAGGAAGACGGCAGCCGATGAATCCCGATCTCGTCCCCCATGCCGCAGCGTCGCTGTCGCCGGTCGCGCTGTTCCTCCAGGCCGACATCGTCGTCAAATGCGTGATGATCGGGCTGCTGCTCGCCAGCGTGTGGACCTGGGGCATCATCATCGCCCATGCGTGGCGGCTGCGGCGGATCGGCGGCGCGAACGAGCGCTTCGAGCGCGATTTCCGCAAGGTCGAGGACATCGACAATTTCTACGCGACGCACCGCGCCTCCGAGCTGCCGAGCGCGCGCGTGTTCGCCGCCGGCGTGACCGAATGGCGCCGCTCGACCGCGGCCGGCCGGATCGACCGCGAGGGCACGCGCGCGCGCCTCGCGGGCACGATGGCGACCGCGGCGGCAGCCGAGATCGACCGGCTCGCCGACCGGCTCAACATCCTCGCGACCGTCGGCTCGGTCGCGCCGTTCGTCGGGCTGTTCGGCACGGTGTGGGGGATCATGCGCAGCTTCACCGACATCGCCGCGCAGCAGAATTCGAGCCTCGCGGTGGTCGCGCCCGGCATCGCCGAGGCGCTGTTCGCGACCGCGCTCGGCCTGTTCGCGGCGATCCCCGCGGTGATCGCCTACAATCGGCTGACGCATGGCATCAACCGGCTCGAGGCGCGGCTCAACCGCTTCGCCGACAGCTTCCACGCGACGCTGAGCCGCGAGCTCGAGAGCGACGCCTGATGGCGATGGGCCCGTCCACGGCACGTAGCCACGGCCGCCGCCGCGCGCCGATGGCGGAGATCAACGTCACGCCGATGGTCGACGTGATGCTGGTGCTGCTGATCATCTTCATGGTCACCGCGCCGCTGCTGGTGACCGGGGTTCCGGTCAACCTGCCCGACAGCCGCGCCGGCGCGCTCGACCAGCAGGACAAGCCGATCCAGGTCTCGCTCGACGCCAAGGGCCGGGTGTTCCTCGACGATGCCGAGGTGCCGCAGGCCGCGCTCGGCGACCGGCTCGCCTGGCTGGCGAACCAGAGCGGCGGGCCGCAGCGCCAGGTGTTCCTGCGCGCCGACCAGAGCCTCGACTACGGCCGCGTGATCGCGGTGATGGGCGAGCTCAACCACGCCGGGCTCAACAAGGTCGCGCTGGTCAGCACGAGCGGGGACCAAAAGTGATGGTCGCTCTTTGCTATCCTGTTCCCGGGAACAAGAACTGATAATGGACCGGATCGACCGCACCGGGATCGGGATCGCCGCGGCGGGGCACGTCGCCTTGTTCGCGGCGCTGTCGCTCGGGTTGTTCGCGGCGAAGAACAAGCTGCCGATCCGGGCCGATTCGATCGAGGTCAGCTTCGTCGACAATGTCGGGCGGCAATCGGCCGCGCCCGCGCCGTCGGCGGAAGATGCCGCGCCCTCGGTCGCGCCCGCCCCCCCGGTCAGCCCGCCGTCCTCGCCATGCGCGA
>CAXTMX010000031.1:4851-8401 GCA_964245585.1 uncultured Sphingomonadaceae bacterium
CGCGCCGGCGGCGGACCATGCCGCGCCCGCGGGCGCGCCCGAGGGCGCCCCCCCCCACGACCCGGCGCCGGCGCCGGCGCCGGCGCCCGACACGGCGGCCGCGGCAAAGCCGGAGCTCACCCCGATGCCCGAACCGAAGCCGGCGCCGGTCCCCGCGCCGACCAAGCGCGCCGAGCTGCCCGACCTGCGCGACCGCCGCCGCCCCGATCGGCTGGCCGAGGCGATGAGCGGGGTGGCCGCGGCGAGCAAGGCCGAGCGCAAGGCGACCGGCGCGCGGCTCGGCAGCGATTTCCTCAAAGGGATCACCGCCGAGAAGAGCGACGGCAAGGCGAGCACGCCGCGCGCCGCGACAGTCGGCGCGCAGGCGATGGCGAGCCTCGGCGCGGCATTGGTGCGCCAGTTCAAGCCCTGCTACGATCTGGGGGCGCTCGGCGGGACCTCGGCAACGAGCATCCAGACGGTGCTGCGCCTGCGCTTCCGCGCCGACGGGACGATCGCGGCCGAGCCCGCGCTGGTCGAGCAGAGCGGCGTCAGCGGCGCCAACGCCGGCTATGCCAAGCAGATCGAGGATGCGGCCAAGCGCGCGGTGCGGCGCTGCAGCCCGATCCGCCTGCCGGCGCAGCTGTACGAGGGCGGGTGGGACGATTTCGAGCTCAACTTCCGCCCCGAGCAGCTCGACTGATGCGGCGCGCCTTGCTTTGCGTCGCGTTGTTGGCCGCGGCTTGCGTCCCCACCAGACCGGCCGGGCCCGACCCGATCGTGCTGCGGCAGGTGCTGGCCAAGGCTGCGGCGCAGGTCAGGGCCTGCTATCGCGTGCCCCGGCTCGGCTCGGCGGCGCGCCAGATCGGCACCGTGCTCGGCGTGCGCTATGCCCCCGATGGGACCTTGACCGGCCCGCCCCGGCTGATCCGGCAGACCGGCATCACCCCGGCCAACGAACAGTTCGCCGCGCGGATGGCGGAGGCGGCAAACTTCGCGGTGATCCGCTGCCAGCCGGTAAAGCTGCCCGCCGAATTCTACGGGCTGTGGGACGATTTCGAGCTGACCTTCACGATGGGCGTCGCGGCATGACGCGCCGGCGCTGCGAAAGGACGAGAGCATGAGGATTTCAGCACTGTGGGCCGCACTGGCGATCGCGCTCGGCGCACCCGCCGCCGCCCAATCGATCCGCGTCGACATCACCGGCGGGGTCGCGGCCCCGATGCCGATCGCGGTTCCCGCGATGGCGACGCCGCGCGCCGCCGCCACGCCGGCCGGCGACACCGCCGCGCTCGGCCTGCGCGTCGCGGAAATCGTTTCGAACGATCTCAAGAGCAGCGGGCTGTTCACGCCGCTTCCCGCCGGGGCGCTGCGCCCGGTCAGCTTCCCGCAGGTCACCGCGCCCGATTTCCCGGCGTGGGTCAGCACCGGCGCGCAGGCGCTGGTCCAAGGCTTCGTCCAGGCCAATGGCGACGGCACGCTGACCGTTGGCTGCTATCTCTACGACGTGTTCGCGCAAAGCGAGCTCGCCCGTCAGGGCTATGTCGTCACCCCCGCGCAATGGCGCCGCGGCGCGCACAAATGCGCCGACACGATCTACACGCGTTTGACCGGCGAAGGCCCCTATTTCGACAGCCGCGTGGTCTATGTCTCCGAGACGGGGCCCAAGAACCATCGCACCAAGCGGATGGCGATCATGGATCAGGACGGCGCCAACCACCGCTTCCTGACCAACGGCCAGACGATCGTGCTGACCCCGCGCTTCTCGCCCAACCGGCAGACGATCGCCTATATGTCGTTCAGCGCCAATCGCCCGCGGGTCTATGTCTACAACGTCGGATCGGGCACGCAGCGGCTGCTGGTCGACCAGGCGAGCATGACCTTTGCTCCAAGATTCTCGCCCGACGGGCGCTGGCTCGTGTTCTCGATGGCGGTCAACGGCAACACCGACCTGTATCGCGTCCCCGTCGGCGGCGGCGCGCCGCAGCGGCTGACCACCGCGCCGGGCATCGACACCGGTGCGAGCTACTCGCCCGACGGCGCGCGGATCGTGTTCGAGAGCGACCGCTCGGGCGCGCAGCAGCTCTATGTAATGAACGCCGATGGATCGGGCCAGCAGCGGATCAGCTTCGGCGGCGGGCGCTACGCCACGCCGGTGTGGAGCCCCAAGGGGGATCTGATTGCCTTCACCCGCATCGCGGGCGGCTTCCGCATCGGCGTGATGCGGCCGGACGGCGGGGGCGAGAAGATCCTCACCGACGCGTGGCAGGACGAGGGGCCGAGCTGGTCGCCCAACGGCCGAGTGATCATGTATTTCCGCACCGCTCAAGGGTCGGGCCGCGCCGATCTGTGGTCGGTCGACCTGACCGGGGTCAACGAGCGCCGCGTGCCGACCCCGCTCGACGGATCGGACCCGGCCTGGTCGCCGCTTTTGCCTTGAGCAACTCGGGCAGGCATAGTGACGACATATCTTTATCGATGAGGAGAACGACCATGACCAGCAGGACCCCGGCGATCTTGGCCGTAGCCGCCATGGTGGCCGTCGCGGGATGCGCGAAGAAGCCGCCCAAGGAGCTGCCTCCGGCGCCTCCCACGGCTTCGTCGCCGCTCGACAACAACACTTCGCCGCCCCCCGGCGGATCGGCCGTCGTGCCCGGATCGCGCGCCGACTTCGTCCAGCGCGCCGGCAGCGACACGATCCGCTTCGGCACCGATTCGATCGAGCTCGATGCCGATTCGCGCGCCACGCTCGACGCGCAAGCGCAGTGGCTCCAGCAATATGGCAGCGTCCGCGCGACGATCGAGGGCCATTGCGACGAGCGGGGCACGCGCGAATATAACCTCGCGCTCGGCGACCGCCGCGCCAATGCGGCGAAGAATTATCTCGTCGGCAAGGGCATCGACGCGGCGCGGCTGGCCACCATCAGCTACGGCAAGGAGCGCCCGGTCGCGACGGGATCGGACGAGGCGAGCTGGGCGCAGAATCGGCGTGCGGTGACGGTGGTGCCCGAAGGCGCGACGCCGGGCTATTCGGGTTAAATTATAGGGAAGACCGTTCGCGCTGAGCTTGTCGAAGTGCTTTCCTTCAAGAGGAAAGGCCGTCGACAGGCTCAGGCCGAACGGTTGTGGTGGGGGAGCCTATTTCCCGACCCACTCCGCCACTTCGCCGGCGACCTGGTTCGCCGCGCGGTTGAGCGCCACCGCCACGGCGGGGCCGGCCAGCGCGCCGGCCGGCCCGCGTGCCTCGAACCGCCGCACCTCGGGCGTCGCGCCGCTCACCCGGATCAGCGTCGCGTCATAGGTCACGACCACGTTCGACGACGCGGCGTCGATCCCGAACGACACCAGCCGCCCGGCGAGCCGCGCGCCGGGCGCCACCGTCAGCTGGCGCGGATCGACCGCCACCCGCCCGGTCTTCGCCGCGATCGTCTCGGTCAACAGCGCGGTGAACAGCTTGGCCGGCGCGTCGAGCTCGGATCCGAGCTCGCGCTGCTGCAGTCCGAGCTCGAGGCGCTTGCCGTGCTGCGCGCACGCCTGGCGGAGCTGCAGGAGCACGAGCGCACGCTTAATG
>CAXTMX010000031.1:8411-26971 GCA_964245585.1 uncultured Sphingomonadaceae bacterium
CGTTCGGCGTCGCCTGCACCGGCACGCGCAGCGTCGCCAGCGATTGCGGCACGATCGGCGTCAGCACCGAGATCGTCCGCGCCTCGTCCGCCTTCTGCGTCGTGCCGGCCGCGACCAGCGTCTCGGGCGTCAGCGACAGCAGGGTCGGCGGCGGCTTGCCGCCGAAGCTGATGCACGCGGCGAGCGGCAAGGCGGCGAAAAGCGTGACGAGGGCGCGGGGCTGGGTCATTTCGATTTGTAATCCGGTAGCTTGCGGCCGCCGAGCACGCCGCCGGCGCCGCCGGAATCGAGCCGGCCGGCGACGGCGCTGAGCGCCTGAGACATTTCGGTGAGATCGCGGATCAGCTGGCTGATCTCGGGTACGGTCTGGGTCGAGAGCGCTTTCAGGCCGGGCCGCGCGTCGGTCACCGCGGCGTCGAGATTGGCCATCGTATGCTGCGCCGAGGCGACCGTGCGGCGCAGGTCCGCGATCAGCGGCCGTCCGTCCCGGCTCATCATCGCGTTGGTCGTGCCGGCGCGCTTGGCGATCTGGTCGGCAGCGTCGCCGGCCTGTTGCAGCGTGACGCGCAGCTGGGCGAGCGATGCGGAGATCTCCGGCCCGCGCTCCGCCAGCGCGCCCGACAGCCGCTGGACGTTGGCGAGGATGCCGGCGATCGATGTCTGATTGCGATCGGACAGCAATTCGGTCAGCCGCTCGGTCAGCTTGGTCAGTTTCTCGAGCAGCTGCGGCGCGCTCGACAGCAGTTCGCCGAGCGCGCCCGGCTTGGTCGGGATCACCGGCACGCCGAACGGGCCGGGATCGGCGATCGGCGGCGTGCCCTTGATCGCGCCGTCGAGATTGATCTGCGACACGCCGGTGAAGCCGACCCCGGCGATCGTCGCGGTGGTGCCCTGGAGCACCGGCACCTGATCGTCGACCGAGATGCGCACGCGGACGAACTCGGGGCTGTCGGGCATCAGATGGATGTCCTCGACCTTGCCCGAGGGGACGCCCGCGAAGGTGACCGACGATCCCTTGGCCAGCCCGTCGACCGCCTTGAAGAAGATGTCGTAGCGCTGACGATCGCCGCCCGAGATCTGCGCGATCCACAGGATGAAGCCGAGCGTGGCGACGAGCAGCGCGAGCACGACGCCGCCGACGAGGACTTGGTTCGATCGGGTTTCCATCAGCGCGTCATGCCCCCGCCTGTTCCTTTGCCATCGCGGCATTCTTCTCGGCGCCGTCCGCGGCGACGCGTCCGCGAGGCCCTCGAAAATATTCCTGGATCCACGGATGATCCAACGCCAGCAGCTCGTCGATCGTGCCGACCGCAATGACCTTCCCGTCGGCGAGTACCGCGACACGGTCGCAGATTGCATAGAGCGTGTCGAGATCGTGGGTGATCAGGAACACGGTCAGCCCGAGCGTTTCCTTCAGGCTCCTGATCAGCTCGTCGAATGCGGCGGCACCGATCGGATCGAGCCCGGCGGTCGGCTCGTCCAGAAACAGCAGCTCGGGATCGAGCGCCAGCGCGCGTGCGAGCCCGGCGCGCTTGCGCATGCCGCCCGACAGCTCGGACGGGAATTTGGGCGCCGCCTCGGCCGGCAATCCGGTCATGACGATCTTGTACGAGGCGATCTCGTCGAGCAGCACCGGATCGAGCTGGCGATAATATTCGCGCAACGGCACCTGGACATTCTCGGCCACGGTCAGCGTCGAGAACAGCGCGCCGCCCTGGAACAGCACGCCCCAGCGCTTGCGCACGTTCTGCGCCTCGTCCTCGGGGCGATCAATCATCGGCTCGCCGAACACGTCGACCGAGCCCGCGTCGGGATGCTGGAGCCCGATGATCGAGCGCATCAGCACCGACTTGCCGGTGCCCGATCCGCCGACCACGCCGAGGATCTCTCCGCTGCGCACCTCGAGATCGAGGTCGTGGTGGACCTGCTGGTCGCCGAAGCTGTTGGTCAGCCCCTGGACGCGGATGACGACGGCGTCGCTCATACCCAGCCGATGCCCGAATAGAACACCGCGAAGAACGCATCGAGCACGATCACCAGGAAAATCGCCTGGACCACTGCGGCCGTGGTGCGCAAGCCGACCTCCTCGGCATTGCCCTTGACCTGCATCCCCTGGAAGCAGCCGGCCATCGCGATGATCAGCCCGAACACGGGCGCCTTGATCAGCCCGACCCACAGATCGGTGATCGGCACGACCTCGCGGATGCGCTGGATGAAGGTGACCGGCGGGATGTCGAGCGACGCCCAGCAGAACAGCCCGCCGCCGACGATCGAGATCAGCGATGCGTAGAAGCCGAGCAGCGGCATCAGCACGACCGTCGCCAGCACGCGCGGCAGTACGAGCGCCTCCATCGGCGAGACGCCGATCGTGCGCATCGCATCGACCTCCTCGGCGAGCCGCATCGATCCGATCTGTGCGGCGAACGCGCTGCCCGAGCGGCCGGCGACCATGATCGCGGTCATCAGCACGCCGAGCTCGCGCAGCGTGATCCGCCCGATCAGGTTGATCGCGAACACCTCGGCGCCGAACTGGCGCAGCTGGACCGCGCCCTGTTGCGCGATGACGATGCCGATCAGGAAGCTCATCAGCCCGACGATGCCGAGCGCGTTGACCCCGACCACCTCGAACTGGCGCGCCACCGCATTGCCGCGGAAGCGCCGCGGATGAGTGACAACGCTCCATCCGGCGATGATCGTCGCGCCGAAGAAGCCGAGCAGCCCGTAGAGCGTATGCCCCGCCTCGATCACCGCGGCGCCGACCTGGCCGAGCACGCGCACGAACGGCGGGGTGCGATCGGCGTGGATCTGCGCCGGGCCCTCGATCTGGCCGACCTGCTCGATCAGGTGCAGCGCGTCGTCGCTGGCGCCCTCGATCTTGACGCCCCGATCGCGCACCAGCCGGTGGACCAGCCACGCCCCGACCGTGTCGATCCGCTCGACCTGCGACAGATCGATGCGTTGCGGTGCGTCGCCGATCGCGCCGAGCCGCGCGGGCAGGTTGCCGATCTGCGCCAGGGTCAGCGCGCCGGTGAAACGGATCGTGCCGTCGTCCTGCGTGAAATCGGCGCTCGCGGTCATGCGCGGCGACAGTGGGGCAGAAACGGGCGGGCGGCAACACCTCTCAGCCCTCGCTAAGATCATCCGATCCCACGGTGACGGCGCGCTGACTTCCTGCCAAGAAGCGCGCGCATGACCGAGCTCGCCATCTACGACATGGATCGCACGATCACGCGCCATGCGACGTTCACCCCGTTCCTGCTCCACGCCGCGTGGCGGCTCGCGCCGTGGCGGCTGCTGTTCGCGCCGCTGGTGATCGGGGTGATATTGGCCTATCTGCTCCGGCTGATCGACCGGGCCGCGCTCAAGCAGATGAACCACAGCCTGCTGCTCGGCCGCCAGATCCATCCCGATCGGCTGTCCCCCGTGGTCGCCAGCTTCGCCGCGGCGACCGAGCGGCGCAACCTGCTGCCCGGTGCGCTCGCGCAGATCGCCGAGGATCGCGCGGCCGGGCGGCGGCTGATCCTCGCCACCGCCTCGTATCGCCTCTACGCCGAAGCGATCGCGGCGCGGCTCGGGTTCGACGACGTGATCGCGACCTTTTCCGTTATCGGCCTGGATGCGCGCGTCTCGGCCCGGATCGACGGCGAGAATTGCTACGGCCCGGCGAAGCTCAGGATGATCGAGCAATGGTTCGCCCGCGAAGGGATCGATCGCGCCGCGGTGCGCGTGCGATTCTATTCGGATCATTCCTCGGACGCGCCGGTGATGGAATGGGCCGACGATCCGTTCGCGGCCAATCCGAGCCGCAAGATGCGCGCGCTGGCGGCGCGGCGCGGCTGGCCGGTGGTCGACTGGCGCTGAACGCGTCGTCCCGTCAGGGAGAAAGGTCGAAATTAGCTATCGGCGTTAACCGGATGGTCGCGTCTGGCGGGGCATAGCCGACGCTGGCCTCAACTCTGGAAGCACCCGCTTGCCCCTTACCCGCCAGCCGTCGATCGATCGAGCGCATCGCCGCGCGGATTCCGGCTATCGCGGCCGGCTGGCCGGGCTTGCCTCGCTTGCGGCGGGGTTTCCGTTGCTCGGGCTGCTGCTTGCAGCGATCAACCCCTCCGCGATCGGCCCGCTGCTGCTGCTCAGCGCGCTCGGCTGCGCGATGACCTTGGCGGCGCTCGCGCGCGCGCTGCGCCCGCTCGACGCGCTGGCGCATGGCCTCGCCCGCTGCGCCGACAGCATGGATGGCTCCGCCGACGCCCAACGCATGCTCGCCGATCTCGCGGTCGTCGCCAGCCGTTTCGAGACGCTGCGCCACCGCGCGGTGCAGCGCCATCCGCTGACCGATCTGCCGACGCGCGAGCCCTTTTTCGCCGCGCTCGACCAGGAGATCGCCGCCCGCTCGGCGCCGGCGGTGCTCGGCACGCTGCGCTTCGCCGATCACGATCGCCTCGCGGCGTTCGACCAGCGCGTGGCCGAGCGCGCGCTGCGTGCGTTCGCGGCCCGGCTGTGCCAGGCGGTCGGCAAGGATCGGCCGCTCGCCCACGTCGATCGCGATTGTTTCGCGATCTGGTTGCGCGAGGCGGATACCGCGGCGGGCGAGCTGCAGGCGATCGCTTATGCGCTGGGCCAGGAGATCACCGACGGCGAGCTGCGCTTCTCGCCCGAGGTCGAGGCCGGCGCCGCGCTTTATCCCGACGACGGGGCCGATCCGGCGATGCTGCTGACCCGCGCGGTCGTGTCGCTGGCCAAGCCGGCGCGCGGCGGCAACGGCGCGGCGACCTTCTTCTCCGCCGAAACGGCCGCCGCGGCGCGCGAGCGCTTCTCGGTCGAGCAGGAGCTGCGTCACGCGATCGCGCGCGATCAGCTCGAGCTGCACCTTCAGCCGGTGGTCGATCTTGCCCGCGCGCGGCTGTGCGGCGCCGAGGCGCTGCTGCGCTGGCGCCATCCCACGCTCGGGCTGGTGCCGCCGTCGCGCTTCATCCCGATCGCTGAGGAGATCGGGCTCGCGGACGAGGTCGGCCAGTGGATCCTCAACACCGCCTGCCGCGAGGCGCGCGCGTGGGAGCAGGCCGGGCTCGACGACATGCGCATGGCGGTCAACCTGTCCGCGCGGCAATTGCGCGATCCCAACCTCCACGACATGATCGTGCGCACGCTCGAACTTCACCGCCTGCCCGCGCGCCGGCTCGAGCTCGAGTTGACCGAGACCGCCGCGCTCGAGGACGCGACGCGCACCGTCGCTTTGTTCGGCGCGCTGCGCGCGCTCGGCGTCAGCCTCGCGATCGACGATTTCGGCAGCGGCTATTCGAGCCTGAGCTACGTCAAGAACCTGCCGTTCGACAAATTGAAGATCGACCGCGAATTCGTCAGCGGCGCCGACCGCCGCCGCGACAGCCGCGCGATCTGCCGCGCGCTGATCGAGCTCGCCGACGGCCTGGGCATCGAGGTGCTCGCCGAGGGCATCGAGACGCGGGGCGAGGTCGAGGCGCTGCGCGAGCTCGGCTGCTCCTTGTTTCAAGGCTATTTCTTCTCCGCCCCCCTGCCGGCCGACGAGTTCGTGGCGAAGGTGCGCGATCCCGAGTGGATCGAGCTGCTCGCGTCGCCGGTCCATCGCCAGCTCGCCGGGCTCGAACAACGGATGCGCGCATGAACCGCAGGCTTCTCTCCAGCGTCACCCTCCTGCTCGGCACGGCGCTCGCCGGTTGCTCGGGCGGCTCGCCCGCCAAGCTCGCCGCACCGGGCAGCATCGCGCCGGCCGCAGCGCCGACGGCGTCGCCGGGGTGGGCCGCGCGCGAGCATGTCGGCAAGGCGATCGAGCTGCTCAACCAGGGCCAGCGCGATCTCGCGCGCGACGAGCTGAGCCGGGTACTGCACCGCGATCCCGGCGATTCGGTCGCGCGCAGGCTCTACGATCAGCTGGACGCCGACCCCAAGCTCGCGCTCGGCGCGCAGAACTTCCCCTACAAGGTCAAGCAGGGGGAGACGATGTCCGAGCTGGCCCAGCGCTTTCTCGGTGATCCGCTCCAATTCTATGCCCTGTCGCGCTACAATGGCATTGCCGTGCCGGCGGGGATGCAGGGGGGCCAGACGATCCTGATACCGGGCAAGGCCAGGCCCGCGCCGGCGCCGCGCGAGGAAACGGCCAAGCGCCCCGCACCGACGGCGACCGCCAAGGCCGCCGCGCCGCCGCCGCCGCGAGCGCGGCCGCACGATCCGGCCCGCGCGAGCCAGCTGCGCGGCGCGGCGCTGACGCAGCTGAGCCGCGGCGCGATCAATCGCGCGGTCGGGCTGCTCCGCCAGGCGCTCGAATATGATCCGGACAACGTGCTGGTGCGCCGCGATCTCGAGCGGGCGCTGCGCATCCGCAGCACGGTCAACGCGCGTTCCTGACGAGCACGGGGAACGCTCCCTTAACCTTCGCCGCGCTAAGCCGCTTTGAGGCGGCCGCTTTCCGCGGCTGCCGCAAGAGGGCTTTTCATTTTGGACTTGGTCGGGCGCTATCAGCTCCAGGAGCAGATCGGCGAAGGCGCGATGGCCGACGTCTGGCGCGCCTATGACCCGGGCATCGATCGCGTGCTCGCGATCAAGCTGCTCAAGCCCGAGTATCGCCGCGACGCCGAATGCTCGGCGCGCTTCCTGCGCGAAGCGCGCGCCGCGGGCGCTTTGTCCCATCGCAACATCGTGACGATCTACGACGTCGGCGAGGTGGACGGCTTTCCCTACATCGCGATGGAGCTGCTCGACGGCGAGCCGCTCGACCAGGTGCTCAAGGCCGCGGGGTCGCTCGACCCCGAAGCGGTCACCGCGATCGGCCTCCAGCTCGCCGATGCGCTCGCTTACGCTCATGGGCAAGGCGTGATCCACCGCGACATCAAGCCCTCGAACATGATGCTCGGGCGCGACGGCCGCTCGCTCAAGATCCTCGATTTCGGCATCGCCCGGGTGATCGAGGCGGGCAGCGTCCAAGGCAACCAGCACCTGCGCACCCAGGCCGGCCAGGTGCTCGGCACGCCGCGCTACATGAGCCCCGAGCAGGCGCTGGGGCGCGAGATCGACGGTCGTTCGGATCTGTTCTCGGTGGGGGTGGTGCTCTACGAGCTGATCACCGGCCATCATGCGTTCACGGGCACGAGCGCCGCGACGCTGGCGCTCCAGATCACCCAGGCCGAGCCGCTGTCGATCGTCGGCATCGTCAAGAATTGCCCGCGCGGTCTGCAGTTCATCATCGCCAAGCTGATGGCCAAGCGCCCCGAGAAGCGCTTCGCCGACGGCGCCCAGCTGGCCAAGGCGCTGCAGCGCGAGCAGATCGCCTTCGCCGCGCTGTCGGCCGAGGCGGCGAGCCGGCGCTATCTGCCGCTGCAGGCGCGCCTGACGCTGCTGATGACGACGATCACCGCGCTCGTCCTGCTTGCCAGCATCAACAGCGTGCTCGGCCGCCAATATGCGGCGATGGAGCGCATGGCGCTGACCTCGGGCAGCTCGATCGCGACGTTCGTCGCCAACAACGCGGCGTTGCGCGCGGTCGAGAACGCCACGCTGCCACCGGCGGAGCGCGACTGGCTGCCGGTCCAGGCGTTCGTCGCCGCCGCCGCGGCCGATCCCAACGTCCGCTCGATGACCGTGGTCGACGCCGACGGCGTGATCCGCGGCGCGAGCGATCCGGGGCTGGTCGGATCGCGCTATTCGCCGCCTTCCGGCGAGCCGCTGGTCGAGCGCGGCCGCAACGGCTTCGTGACCTCATCCGGGGAGGGCGACGGCGCGGCCTTCCGCTTCGTTCACCCGATCACTTATGCCGATCGCGCGTTCGGCACGGTCGACGTGCGGCTGAGCAAGGCCGGGCTCGAATCGGCCGCGCGGCTGTCGAAGATGCTGCTGTCCGGGCTCGGCGTGCTCGTGCTGTTCGTCGTCATGGCGGTGAGCTATGCCGCCGCGCGCGGGGTCGCCGGCCCGGTCGGGCGGCTCAAGACGGCGTTGCGCGATGCCGCGCGCGGGAATCTTGATTTCCGCATCTCGCACAGCCGCAAGGACGAATTCGGCGCCTTGTTCGATGGCTTCAATCTGCTGACCAACGCCGTCCAGGAGCGCCTCGAGCAGGCCGAGAGCCGCCCCGCCGGCCGGCCGGAAGCGGTCGACGCGACCCGCATCGGCCCGCCGCCCGGGGCCGGGGCCGCCCCCGCCGCCCGGCGCAGCGCCTGACCATGCTGACGCTGCGCCTGTTCCACCAGAGCGATCCCTTCCGCGAGATCGACGCGCGCCTCGTGCCCGAAGGCGATCTGTCGATCGGGCGCGATCCCGGCGCCGCCTGGACGATCGACGATCCCGACTGCGAGCTGTCGCGGCTGCATTGCGCGCTGCGCCTCGAGGACGGCAGGCTGACCTTGCGCGACACCAGCACCAACGGCGTCTTCCTCGGCGAGGAGAATGAGCGCATCGCGCCGGGCCGCAAGATCACGCTGCGCCATGGCGAGAGTTTCCGCATCGGCCGCCACCTCGTATTCGTCGACGATGCCGCGCCGGACGACCGGCCGGCGCTGATCGAGTCGACGCCGTTCGAAATGCCCGACGCCGTCTCCGCCGCTGCGCCCCGCCCGGCGCGGCCGAAGCATCCCGGCAGCGTCGGGGCGCTGCTCGATGCCTTCTGCAACGGCGCCGGCATCGATCCCTCGACACTGACCGGCGAGGATCCGCTCGCGCTCGCGCGGCGCGTCGGCGCGGTCTATCGCGAGACGGTGATGGGGCTGAGCGCGCTGATGCGCGAGCGCGCTTCGGCCCGCGCCGGCCGTGAGATGGAGCGCACCACCGTCGGCGCGGCGGACAATAATCCGTTCAAATGGGCGCCGAGCCAGCGGCTCGCGGTCGATCTGCTGCGCCCGCGCGACGATGTTTTCCTGTCCGGTCCGGCGGCGCTCGAGGCGTCGTTCGCCGATCTCCACAACCATCTCCAATGCGTCGAGGCGGCAGCGAACGCCGCGTTCGAAGCCACGCTCGCCGCGCTGTCGCCCGAGCGGATCGACTCCGCGCTCGACGGACAGCGGTTCGTCCTGCGCAACCGGGCGGGCGAAGCATGGCGCCATTATCAGACGCTCCACGCCGATTTCACCGCGCGCAGCCAGGAGGCCGAGGGCGGGGTTGCCGGCGCCGCGTTCCGCGCCGCTTATGCGCGGCGACTGCGCGAGCTGAGCAACAAGGAATGAGCGCCGCCGCGCCGCAGCCCGCGTCCGCGCCCGCGCTGTCGTTCACCTCGGTCGCGCGCACGCATGTCGGGCGCGTCCGCTCGTCGAACCAGGATCGCTTCGTCGGCCGCGACGGGGCTGCCTTGTGGGCGGTGGCCGACGGCATGGGCGGCCACCAGGGCGGCGAGCTTGCCGCGGGAATGCTCGTCGATGCGCTCGCCTGGCTCGATCTCGCGGGCGCCGGTCCGGCGCGGCTCGAGACGGTGTGCGCCAGCGTCGACACCGTCAATGCGGCGCTGGTCGCCGCGGCCGCGGCGCTGCCCGACGCCGGCACGATCGGCTCGACCCTCGTCGTGCTGATCGCGCACCGCCATCATTTCGCCTGCCTGTGGGCCGGCGACAGCCGCGCCTATCTGCTGCGCGATGGCGCGCTGGCGCGGATAACGCACGACCACAGCCTGGTCCAGAGCCTGGTCGACAACGGCGCGCTGAGCCCGGCCGAGGCGCGCGGCCATCCGCGCGCCAACATCATCACCCGCGCGGTCGGGATCGATCCGCGCATCGTGCTCGACAGCCGCCACGCCGCGGTCGTCGCCGGCGATCTGTTCCTGCTGTGCTCCGACGGGCTGACCGCGATGGTTTCGGACAGCGAGATCGAGGCGATCCTGCGCGAGAACGAGCCCGAAGCGGCAGCCGACGCGCTGATCTCCCGCGCACTCGAGGCCGGCGGCAAGGACAATGTCACGCTGGTGCTCGTCAGCGCCGTCTGAACAGCGCGCCGTTCAAAGGTCACGCGCTGCGCGGCCGTTCGGCCGAGGAGACCACGTCGGCAGCGCGCAGCGCGGCGAGGATGCGCATCAGGTGGGTCACATCGTGGACCTCGAGCGATATCTCGAACGTGTGGAAGCCGCCGTCGCGGTGAACGAGATGGAGGTTGAGGATGTTCGCCGCGTGCGCGCCGAACACCCCCGCCATCACGCCGAGCGCGCCGGGCTCGTTCTTGAGCACCACGCTGAGCCGCGCGACCGCCCCTTCCGATCCGTCGCCCCAGGCGAGATCGACCCAATCGGCGTCGACGCCGTCGGCCAGCGTCGGGCAATCGATCGCATGGACCTCGATCCCCTCGCCTGGCCGGCGCAGGCCGACGATGCGGTCCCCCGGCACCGGATGGCAGCAGCTTGCGAGATCGTAGGCGACCCCCGGCGTCAGTCCGCGGATCGAGATCGCGCTGCGCTGGGCCGGCGGCCGCTGCGACAGATCGCCGCCGCTGGCGCCCGGCATCAGCGCCTCCATCACCGCCGCATCGTCGATCGTCTGCCGCGCGATCGCCGCCATCAGCGCATCCTGATCGGGCAGGTGGAGCCGCCGCAGCGCCTGCGCCTGCGCGTCCGGGCCGAGCTGCGGGAGCCGCGCGACGATCTCGTCGTAGAATTTGCGCCCCAGCGCGATCGTCTCGTCGCGCTCCTTGTGGCGGACGAACCGGCGCAGCGCGGCGCGCGCCTTGCCGGTGACGACGAAATTGAGCCAGCCCGGCTGCGGCACCTGCGCCTTCGACTTGAGGATCTGGACCTGATCGCCGTTCTCGATCGCGGTGCGCAGCGGGACCACCCGGCCGTTGATCTTGGCGCCGACCGTCTGATCGCCGAGATCGGTGTGGACCGCATAAGCGAAATCGATCGGGGTCGCGCCCTTGGGCAGTTGGATCAGCTCGCCCGCCGGGGTGAAGGCGAAGATGCGATCCTGGTACATCGCCATGCGCGTATGCTCGAGCAGCTCCTCGGGGCTGTCGGCATGGTCGAGGATCTCGATCAGGTCGCGGATCCAGCTGACCTGCTCGTCGGGCTTGCCCTGCTGCTTGTACGCCCAGTGCGCGGCATAGCCATATTCGGCCTGCGCGTGCATCGCCTCGGAGCGGATCTGGACCTCGATCCGCGCTTTCTCCGAGTGAATCACCGACGAGTGGAGCGAGCGATAGCCGTTGCGCTTGGGCGTCGAGATATAATCCTTGAACCGCCCCGGCACCATCGGCCAGCGTGCGTGGATCAGCCCGAGCGCGCGATAGCATTGCTCGTTGTCGGCGACGATCACGCGGAACGCCATCACGTCGGACAATTGCTCGAAGTTGATGTGGCGCTCGGCCATCTTGCGCCAGATCGAATAAGGATGCTTCTCGCGGCCGGTGACCTCGGCCTTGATCCCGTGGCGGCCGAGCATGAGGCGCAGCCCCGATCCGATCCGGGCGATGCGATCGCCGCCGCCTTCCTTGAGCTGATCGAGCCGCTTGACGATCGATTCGTACGCCTCGGGCTCGAGCACGCGGAACGCGAGCGTCTGCATCTCCTTCATGAATTCGTACATGCCGATCCGCTCGGCGAGCGGTGCATAGATATCCATCGTCTCGCGCGCGATCCGGCGGCGCTTGTCGGGATCGGCCAAGTGGTGGAGCGTGCGCATGTTGTGGAGCCGGTCGGCGAGCTTGACCAGCAGCACGCGGATGTCGTCCGACATCGCCAGCAGGAACTTGCGCAGATTCTCGGCGGCGCGCTCGTTCTCGGTCTGCGCCTCGATCTTGGAGAGCTTGGTCACCCCGTCGACCAGCCGGGCGATGTTCGCCCCGAACAGTTTCTCGATCTGCTCGTGGGTGGCGACGGTATCCTCGATCGTGTCGTGGAGGATCGCGGTCACGATCGTCTCGTCATCGAGATGGAGATCGGTGAGAATGCCCGCCACCTCGATCGGATGGCTGAAATAGGGATCGCCGGAGGCGCGCTTCTGGGCCCCGTGCGCCTGCATCGAAAAGACATAGGCGCGGTTGATCAGCGCCTCGTCCGCGTCCGGATCGTAGCGCCTGACCTTCTCGACCAGTTCATATTGCCTGAGCACCACCCCATGTGGGGGGAGCAAGCGCGGCGATGCAAGCTTTTAGCGCTGATGCAGCCAAGTTGAAACGCCCTGCCGTCACCCCGGCGCACGCCGGGGTCCATGGACGGCCTCCGCTCTCAGCTCCGGCCGTTCCGTATCCGTGGATCCCGGCTTTCGCCGGGATGACCACAGAGCCATCCGTCCTATTCGTAGTCGCCGCCGATATTCTGGTTGCGCGGCGGCGCGGCGGCGGTGAGGCGCAGCGCTTCGGCCGAGGCGCTGAGCGAACCGATCTCGTCGGGCTTGTCCTCGTCGTCGATCTGGACGCGCTGGAGATTGGCGACGACCGCCTCGCGCATGTCCTCGGGCAGCACCGTCTCCTCGGCGATCTCGCGCAGTGCGACGACCGGATTCTTGTCGCGGTCGCGATCGATCGTCAGCTCGGCCCCGCCCGAGATCTGCCGCGCGCGGTGCGACGCGAGCAGCACGAGATCGAACCGGTTCGAGACCTTGTCGACGCAATCTTCGACGGTGACGCGCGCCATATTTGCCGCTCCGTTGATAAAAACAGGCTAAATGGAAGTCCGCGCCGCTAGCAGAGGGGCGCGCCCAAGTCAACGAAACCGGCCGCCGGATGCTGCTTTGCATTGCACTCGCGCACAAGGCATTGGGCGCGCATGGCCACCCTCCGCCGCGACCGCGCGCCCAGTTTCGAAGTCGACGGGAACCGCCTGACCCCGCTGGTCGGGGGCGGCGAGCGGCTCGACGCGCTGCTCGCGCTGATCGACGGGGCGAAGCACAGCCTGCGGCTGCTCTATTATATCTATGCCGACGACAGGGCGGGGCGGCGCGTGCGTGACGCCCTGGCCGAGGCGCTCGGCCGTGGGGTCAGCGTGTCGCTCTTGGTCGACGGCTTCGGCAGCGAATCGGCGCATCCCGGCTTCTTCGCGCCATTGCGCGACGCGGGCGCCGAATTCTGCCGCTTCGTGCCCCGCTATGGCCGGCGCTATCTGATGCGCAACCACCAGAAGCTCGCGTTGGCCGACGAGGCGCGGCTGATCATCGGCGGGTTCAACATCGCCGACGATTATTTCGCCGACAATGGCTCCGCGGCCTGGCGCGACCTCGGCCTGCTGGTCGAGGGCCCCGAGGCCGAGCGGCTGACCGGCTATTTCGATGCGCTCGCACGCTGGACCCGCCAGCCGGGCGCGAAGATGCGCACGCTGCGCCACGCACTCGGCCGCTGGAGCCAGGCGCGCGGCAGGGTCCGCTGGCTGCTCGGCGGGCCGGCGCGGCGGCTCAATCCCTGGACGCGCGCGATCAAGCAGGACATCTCGCGCGCGCGCCGGCTCGACATGATCGCGGCCTATTTCTCGCCCAATCCGGGGATGCTCCGCCGGATCGAGCGGCTGGCGAAACGCGGCGAAGGCGAGGCGCGCATCGTCACCGCCGCCAAATCGGACAATGGCGCGACGATCGGCGCGGCGCGGCACTGCTACGCCAGCCTGCTCAAGCGCGGCGTGCGCGTGTTCGAGTATCAGCCGAGCAAGCTCCACACCAAATTGTACGTCGTCGACGACGTCGTCCACATCGGGTCGGCCAATTTCGACATGCGCAGCCTCTATCTCAACCTCGAGCTGATGCTGCGGATCGACGATCCCGCGTTCGCGGCGCACATGCGCGACTACGTCGAGGGCGAGCTGCGACGGTCCGCCGAGATCAGCCGCGCCGGGCATCGCGCCAGCGCGACGCTGTGGAACCGGATCCAATGGAGCCTGTGCTATTTCGCCGTCTCGGTGGTCGATTACGGCGTTTCGCGGCGGATCAATTTCGGGGTGGATTAGGAAATGGCCCCTCTTCGCCGAGGGAGGGGAGTTCTTTCCTCAGTCCTTCCACGCCCAGTAGAGCTGGCAAGGCGGGATGTTGATCAGCTCGAACTCATGGTCGATCCGCGCGAAGTGCGGGTCCAGAAAGCGCTTCACCTTGGGCGAGAACTGATAGACCAGGAACGCGCCGCCCGGGCGCAGCGCCGCCGCGGTCTCGCCGGCGATCTCGTCGCCGATCCCGGGGGGCAGCGTCGAGAAGGGCAGCCCCGACAGCACGTAATCGGCATGCGCGAAGCCCAATCCGGCGAGGATCTCGCCGACCCGCGCCGCCGATCCGTGCGCGCGCTGGAGCCGGCTATCGGCGATGTGGCGGCCGAGATAATCGATGAAATCCTTGTTCGTGTCGATCGCCACCAGCGTCGCATCGGGCGACATCCGCTCGAGGATGGGCCGGGTGAATGTGCCGACGCCCGGGCCATATTCGACGAACACCTTGGTTGCCGCCCAGTCGACCCGCCCGAGCATGTGATCGATGCACTGACGCGACGACGGGATGATCGAGCCGACCATGACCGGATGCTTGAGGAATTCGCGGAAGAACATCGCCAACGGGCCATCGGGAACCGGGCGGCGACGAGGCGCTCGCTGGCTGGTCGCCGTGTCGGCGGGAAATCCGGTCATGTTCGCTCCGATTTGCACTGCGCGAACCGCTCAGTTCGCAAATGCGCCCGCTAAAGGCAAGTCGCCGTCGTGTCCGTTCACCCTGCCGCGCCGGCCGACCTGCTCCAGCCTTGCGAGATTCACGCTTCATTGATTTTGAAGAAATCGGCGCTAGCTTGCTTGCTGCAGCCGCGAAGAGAAGATCATGGGTTGCAAAGCTGACGATCGCATATACATTGTTTTCCGTTGTGTGCGATGCAATAAATTCGACTCTGTCCTAAGGAGAGGCCAGTGCGTCGACTGCCGCCGCTCACCGCGATCGAGGCGTTTGTCCGCGTCGCGCGGCTCGGATCGGTCAAGGCCGCGGCCGAGGAGCTGGCCTTGTCCTCGCCCGCGCTCAGCCGCCGCATCCAGGCGCTCGAGCGCTTCGTCGGCCGGACCTTGTTCGAGCGGCGCCACCAGTCGATGTTGCTGACCGTCGACGGCGAGGCGCTGCTCGCGCGGATCGGCGGTCCGCTCGATCAGCTCGGCGAGGCGATCGAGGCGACCACCGGCGATACCGAGATCCTGCGGCTGCGGCTTGCCGCCCCCCAGCTCTATGCCTCGCAGCGGCTGCTGCCGCGCCTGCCCGCGCTGCGCGAGGCCCACCCCTCGCTCCATATCGACATCGACACCGGCGGCTATGCGCTGACCCGGCTCGGCGAAGGGATCGACGCCGCGATCGTGCTCGCGCGCTCGATCGAGCCGCCGCTCTACAGCCGGCGGATGACGCGCAACCGCGTCGCCGTGCTCGGCGCGCGCAGCCTCGTCGAGCGCGAGCGGATCGAGCATCCCGAGCAGCTCGCTGCGCAGACCATCCTCGTCCACCGCGACCTGCCCGATACGTTCGAGACGTGGCGCGAGGCGATGGGCCGCCCGACGCTCGAGCCCGCCGCGGTCGATCATTTCGATTCGGGCGCGCTGATGCTCGAGGCGACCGCGCAGGGCCTGGGCGTCGCGTTCATGCTCGATACCCATCTCGACGGCGCGCACGACGACCGCCTCGTCGCTTTGTTCGATCGCGTCGGCGCCCGCCCGTACAGCTATTGGGTCGCCTGCCGCCGCCCGGCGCTGTCGCTGCGTCCGGTCAAGCTGTTCCACGACTGGCTGTTCGCCCAGGGCGACTGAGCGCCGCCCTGTCAAGCACCGGCTCAGGCGTCCGCCTGGACCTTCAGCGACTTGATCGTGCCCGGCTTCGCCGGCGGCTCGCCCTTGGGCAGCGCGTCGACATGCTCCATCCCCGAGACGACCTCGCCCCACACGGTATATTGATTGTCGAGGAAGGTCGCGTCGTCGAATACGATGAAGAATTGGCTGTTGGCCGAGTCCGGGCTGCTCGAGCGCGCCATCGAGCAGATTCCGCGAACGTGCGGCTCCTTCGAGAATTCGGCCTTGAGGTTGGGCCGCGACGAGCCGCTCATCCCCGTGCCGGTCGGATCGCCGCCTTGCGCCATGAAGCCGGGGATGACGCGGTGGAACACGACGCCGTCGTAGAAGCCCTCGCGCGCGAGGGCCTTGATCTGCGCGACGTGGCCCGGCGCGAGATCGGGACGCAGCCGGATCGTCACGTCGCCCGAATCGAGCGTCATCACCAGCGTGTTTTCGGGATCGTCGGCCATCTGCACTGCTCCTTGAGAGATGCGGTCCCCTAAGCAGCAACGGCCTCCGCCGCCAGCCCATATTCGGCGGCCACCAGTTCGTAGCTGCGCTGCCGCGCCGCATGATCGGGCAGGATGTTGACCAGCAGCAGCTCGTCCGCCCGATATTCGGCCGCGGCCGCGTCGAGCCCGGCGCGAACCTCGCGCGGATCGCCCAGCACGGTGCGCCGGGTGCGCCGCGCCGCGGCCGGATTCTCGGCCAGCCAGGCCACCGCCTCGTCGATCGGCGGCACCGCGATCAGCCGGCCCGCGTGAAGATGCGCCATCATCATCCGCGACGGCGCCGCCAGCCGTTCGGCGTCGGCGGCGCTGGGCGCGGCGATGGTCCAGATCGCCGCCGCGACATAGGGTTGGGCCAGGCGCGCCGACGGCTTGAAGCGGCGGCGGTATTCGGCCGCGAGCGGCGCGCCGGCGGAGTTGATGAAATCGGCGAAGCAATAGGGCAGCCCCGCCTCGGCCGCCCAGATCGCGCTGTCGATCGAGGAGCCGAGCAGCCACACCTGCGTCGCGCCGCCACCGCTCGGCATCGTCGCATGGAGCGGCGCGAACGCATGCTCGGCCGGCAGCCCGTCGCCCAGATAGGCGAGCAGTTCGGCGAGATGCTCGGGGAAGTCGTCGCTCGGCATCCGCCGGCTGCGATCGCGCTGGAGCGCATATGCGGTGCGCCCGTCGGTGCCGGGCGCGCGGCCGAGCCCGAGGTCGATCCGCCCCGGCGCGAGCGCGCCGAGCAGGCCGAAGGTCTCGGCGACCTTGAACGGCGAATAATGCGGCAGCATGATCCCGCCCGAGCCGACGCGGATGCGCTCCGTCGCCAGCGCCACCGGCCCGATAAGCGCCTCGGGCGCCGACCCGGCGAGCGCGGGCGAGGCGTGGTGCTCGGCCAGCCAGTAGCGATGATAGCCGAGCCGGTCGCACGCCTGCGCCAGATCGATCGTGTTGCGCAGCGCCTGCGCGGTGTCGCTGCCGGCGGCGATCGGCGACTGATCGAGCACGGACAGGAGATAGGGAGATGTCATTCCGGCTATGTAGGGAAGGCCCCGCTCAAACCAATCCACCGTTCGCCCTGAGCCTGTCGAAGGGTTCCACTTCTTGAGCAAGCGAAGGAAGGAGAGGGCTTCGACAAGCTCAGCCCGAACGGGGTTAGGGTCGATCGAGGCTGACAGCGGGGCCCCTGCCCTCTAGGGGAAGCGGTACACGCAGCCGGGAGGCGAAGATGAGCGAAAGCGAGATCGACACGCCGGCCCGGCCGGAGCTGCGCCACGACGCCGAGGATCGGCTGCTGCCGAGCTTCGTCAGCGCGGTGATCGAGCGCGTCGAGGCAGGCGACGCCGAGGGCGCGCGCGCTTTGGTCGAGCCGCTCCACCCGGCCGACATCGCCGATCTGTTCGAGCTCGCGCCGAGCGACCGCCGCCGGCCGCTCGCCGCAGCACTCGCCGAGCTGCTCGACGGCGAGGTGCTCGCCGAAATGAACGACTGGGTGCGCGACGAACTGATCGACGCGCTCGAGCCGCACGAAGTCGCCGAGATCGCCGGCGAGCTCGATACCGACGATGCCGTCGCGATCATCGAGGACATGGAGGAGGACGACCAGCGCGCCGTGCTCCGCGCGATGGAGCCCGACGACCGCGCCGCGATCGAGGCGGCGCTGTCCTTCCCCGAGGAATCGGCCGGCCGGCTGATGCAGCGCGAGCTGATCGCGGTGCCCGAGCATATGACGGTCGGCCAGCTGACCGACTATCTGCGCGACAATCCCGACCTCACCACCGATTTCTGGGAAGTGTTCGTCGTCGATCCGGGGCATCGCCCGATCGGCACATGTCAGCTGAGCTGGCTGCTGCGCACCCCGCGCGACATCGCGGTCAGCGACGTCATGCAGCGCGAGCAGACGCTGATCCCGGTCGACATGGACCAAGAGGAAGTCGCGCTGCGCTTCCAGAAATATGCGCTGATCTCGGCCGCCGTGATCGACGGGGCCGGGCGGCTGGTGGGGATGATCACGGTCGACGACGTCGTCCACATCATCCAGGAGGAGGCCGGCGAGGACATTCTCAAGCTGTCCGGCGCGGGCGAGGGCGACATCAACGAGCCGCTGCTGTCGACCGTGCGGACGCGGCTGTCGTGGCTGATCGTCAACCTCGGCACCGCGATCCTTGCCGCGTCGGTCGTCGGGCTGTTCCAGGGCACGATCTCGCGCCTCGTGATCCTCGCCGTGCTGATGCCGATCGTCTCGGGCATGGGCGGCAATGCCGGCACGCAAACGATGGCGGTGGTCGTGCGCGCGCTCGCCACCAATCAGCTGACCAGCTCGAACACCGTGCGCATGGTCGTGCGCGAGTTCCGCATCGCCA
>CAXTMX010000032.1:0-10273 GCA_964245585.1 uncultured Sphingomonadaceae bacterium
GGCGATGACGCCGCTGCGCGCGCGCGCGATCGCCGACCGCCGCACCGGCATCGGCTGCGACCAGCTGATCGTCGTCGCCGACGATGACGCCGCCGATGTCGCGATGCGCATCTGGAACGCCGACGGGTCCGAGGTCGAATCGTGCGGCAACGCGTCGCGCTGCGTTGCACAGCTGGTCGGGCGGGATTGCACGATCGCCACCCCGGGCGGCCTGCTCACCGCCCGGCTCGAGGACGGGGGCGCGAGCATCGACATGGGGGTGCCGCGCTTCGGCTGGCAGGAAATCCCGCTCGCTTATGCCATGGACACCGTCGCCATGCCGGTCGGCTGGGGCGGGCTCGACGCACCGGCGGCGGTCAATGTCGGCAATCCGCACCTCGTCTTCTTCGTCGACGACGTTGATGCCGTGCCGCTCGACGAACTCGGCCCCGTGATCGAGCATGACGCGCTGTTCCCCGCGCGGATCAACGTCAACGTCGCGCAGGTCGTCGACCGCTCCCACGTCCGCGCGCGGACGTGGGAGCGCGGCGCCGGCTTGACGCGCGCCTGCGGCACCGGCGCCTGCGCCACCGCGGTCGCCGCGATCCGCGCGAAGCTGGTCGACGAGGCGGTCGAGGTGGCGCTGCCCGGCGGCGCGCTGCGCCTGTCGTGGACGCCGGGCGGCAGCGTCCGCATGGCGGGGCCTGCGATCCATGTCTTCACCGGCGAATGCGATCTCGAGGCATTCGGATGAACGGCCCGGAGCTGATCACGCTCGGCTGCCGTCTCAACATCGCCGAGAGCGATGCGATGCGCCTGCTCGCGGCGGATCAAGACGATCTCGTCATCGTCAATTCCTGCGCGGTCACCGCCGAAGCGGTGCGCGATGCGCGCCAGGCGATCCGCCGCGCCAAGCGCGCGCGCCCCGATGCGCGGATCGTGGTGACCGGCTGCGCCGCGCAGATCGAGCCCGAGACCTTCGCGGCGATGCCCGAAGTGGCGCGGGTGGTGGGAAACGGCGAGAAATACGACCGGGCGTCCTTTGACTTCCTATCCCCCGTTCGGGCTGAGCCTGTCGAAGTCCTTCCCTTGTCTTTCGACGGCCAAGAAGAAGAAGCCCTTCGACAGGCCCAGGGCGGACGGGATTGGAAAGTCGGGCGGGCCGAGATCCGCGTCTCCGACATCATGCAGGCGCGCGCGACCGCCCCGCAGCCTGTCGCCAGCTTCGGCGACCGCTCGCGCGGCTTCGTCGAGGTCCAGAACGGGTGCGATCACCGCTGCACCTTTTGCGTCATCCCCTATGGCCGCGGAAACAGCCGCTCGCTCCCCGCGGGTGCGGTCGTCGAGCGGATCAAGGCGCTGGTCGGCGAGGGTTTCCAGGAGATCGTCCTGACCGGAGTAGACATCACCTCCTATGGCCCCGACCTGCCCGGCCGCCCGAGCCTCGGCCTGCTGATCGAGCGCATCCTGCGCCATGTGCCCGATCTTCCCCGGCTGCGCCTGTCGTCGCTCGACTCGGTCGGGATCGACGCGCGCATGTTCGAGCTGCTCACTGGCGAGCCGCGGATCATGCCGCACCTCCATCTGTCGCTGCAGTCGGGCGACGATCTGGTGCTCAAGCGAATGAAGCGCCGACACCTGCGCGACGATGCGATTGCTTTGGTCCAGCGGCTCAAGGCGGCGCGGCCGGCGATCGCGATCGGCGCCGATCTGATCGCCGGCTTCCCGACCGAGGACGACGCGATGGCGGCCAATTCGCTGGCGCTGGTCGACCAGTGCGACATCGTGTTCGGCCATATCTTTCCTTATTCGCCGCGCGCGGGCACGCCGGCCGCGCGCATGCCGCAGGTTCCTCCCGCCGTCGTCAAGGCGCGCGCCAAGGCGCTGCGCGAGGCAACCGCCCGGCGCAAGGCGGATTGGCTCCAGTCGCTGATCTCGACCAAGCAGCGCGTGCTCGTCGAACGGGATGGCGTCAGCGGCCATGCCGAGAATTTCGCGCGCGTCCGCCTGATGCTGTCCTCGCCGGAGGACATCGGCAGGATCGTCCCGACGCGCCTGATCCATCTCGATCGCGATACGCTGATTGGCGTGCCGCTGTGAGCACGGTGCCGTGGCACGAGCGGCTGATCGGGGGGTTCCGCAAGACTTCCGATCGCATCGGCGATAATCTTACCGGGCTGTTCACCAAGGCGGTGCTCGACGACGACACGCTCGACGGGATCGAGGAGGCGCTGATCGCGGCCGACCTCGGCCCGAAAACCGCGGCGCGCGTGCGCCAGCGCCTATCGACCGAGCGCTACGAGCGCGGGATCGATGAAGCCGGGGTGCGCGAAGTGACGGCGCAGGAGATCGCAGCGATCCTCGGGCCGGTCGCCACTCCGCTCGAGATCGATGCCTTCCCGCGCCCCCAGGTGATCCTTGTCATCGGCGTCAACGGATCGGGCAAGACCACGACTATCGCCAAGCTCGCGCATCTGCTCCAGGAGCAGGATTATGAGGTGATGCTCGTCGCCGGCGACACCTTCCGCGCCGCCGCGATCGGGCAGCTCAAGGTCTGGGCCGAGCGGCTCGGCGTGCCGATCATTTCCGGCGCCGAAGGGGGCGACGCCGCGAGCCTGGTGTTCGAAGGCGTCAAGCAGGGCACCGCGCGCGGCACCGACGTGCTGATCGTCGACACCGCCGGGCGCCTCCAGAACAAGTCCGGGCTGATGGACGAGCTCGCCAAGATCCGCCGCGTGCTCGGCCGGCTCAATCCGGCCGCGCCGCACAATGTCGTGCTCGTGCTCGACGCCACGACGGGTCAGAACGCGCTCAGCCAGATCGAGGTGTTCCGCGACATGGCGGGCGTCACCGGACTGGTGATGACCAAGCTCGACGGCACCGCACGCGGCGGCGTGCTGGTTGCGGCGGCCGAGCAGTTCGGCCTGCCGATCCACGCGATCGGCGTCGGTGAAACCATCGACGACCTGCGGCCGTTCGATCCGCTCGAGCTTGGCCGGGCGATCGCGGGAGTGAAGGAATGAACGAGACGACGACGACCCGCCGCGCGGCTCCGGCCTGGCTGCCGGCCGCGCTCGATTACGGGCCGCTGCTGCTGTTCTTCCTCGCCTACAAGTTTTCCGGCGTGTTCGTCGGCACGGCCGTATTCATGGCCGCGATCGCCGCGGCGGTGCTGATCTCGCGCCTCAGGCTCGGGCGCGTCTCGCCGATGCTGTGGCTCTCGGCGATCCTGGTGGTCGGCTTCGGCGGGCTGACGATCTATTTCCACGACCAGCGCTTCATCCAGATCAAGCCGACGATCATTTACGTCCTGCTCGGCGGGCTGCTGCTCGGCGGCATCGCGCTCGGGCGGCCTTTGCTCAAATATCTGCTCGAAGCCGGCTACCAAGGGCTAAGCGACCGCGGCTGGCTGCTGCTGTCGCGCAACTGGGGGCTGTTCTTCCTCGCCATGGCCGCGCTCAACGAGGTCATCCGCCACAATTTCTCGTTCGATCAGTGGCTGACGATCAAGGTGTGGGGGATCAGCATCCTCTCTTTCCTCTTCGGCCTCGCGCACGTCCCGCTGCTGATGAAGCACGGGCTCGAGACCGGCGGGGCGGCCGAGGTGGTTCCGCCACAGGGCTGAGGAAATCGTCATCGCGGCGAAAGCCGGAATCCGCGAATCAGCCGTTGGCGCGGGATGCGGGGCGGCAGCGCCTCCTGTTCTTCGGGTTCTCGCTCTAAGCAGGCAGGCGCGGCCCCCACAGGTCATGCCCTGGCCGCATACAGGCACTTGTCGAGCCCGCCGCCGCGCACGATCGCGATGCGCCGCGCGATATTGTTGCCGTAGCGGCGGGTGAAGCCGGTCGGCGCGATCGCTCCGCGTTTCTTGGGCAGCGGCAGGATAGCGGCAATGCGCGCCGCTTCCTGCGGGCTCAGCCGCGACGCGTCATGCCCGAAATAGCGCATCGCTGCGGCGTTGGCGCCATAGGTGCCGATCCCGGTCTCGGCGAGGTTGAGGTAGACCTCCATGATCCGGCGCTTGCCCCACATTGCCTCGATCAGCACCGTGAACCATGCCTCGAGCCCCTTGCGCAGATAGGAGCGGCGCTGCCACAGAAAGGCGTTCTTGGCGGTCTGCTGGCTGATCGTCGAGCCGCCGCGCAGCCGCTTGCCCCGGGCGTTGCGCTTCACCGCCTGCTCGAGCGCGCGCAGGTCGAAGCCGCTGTGGGCGCAGAAGCGCGCGTCCTCGGCGCCGATCGCGGCGCGCGCCATGTCGGGATCCATCTGCGACAGGCTCATCCAGTCCTTTGTAATGCCGCGGCCGTCCAGGGCATTGCCGAGCATGGTCAGCGTGACCGGCGGCGGGACGAAGCGATAGAGCAGCACCCACAGCAGCGATCCGACGACGAAGATCGCCGCACCGCGCCACAACCAGCGCCAAATGCGCCGAAGCAGGCCGCGCGCCTTGCCCGGAGCCGGGGATCGCCTGTCTCGTCTCGCGCGCGCCATCGCTCTCAGTTAGCGCGCGCCTACTTGTGCGTCACCCCTTCGCTCCGTCGTCCAAACCGGATAGGCCGGGGCGATGATTCGCTGCGCCCTTGCCGCCATCGTGACGCTGTCCGCCGCGCCGGCCTTCGCCGGGGAGTTGCGCGATCTCTGTCCCGATCGGCCCGGGCTCGGCACGCCGCCGTGCACCGTCGACGCCGGCCATGTCATGATCGAGACCGGGCTGGTCGATTGGACGCACGATCGCCGGCCCGAAAGCGCCACCGACAGCTGGCTGATCGGCGCCACGCTGGTCCGCTTCGGCCTCGGCGCAACGACCGAGGCGCAGCTCGAATGGTCGCCGCTCGGCCACATCCGCGAGCGCGACCGCACCACCGGCGCGGCGGACCATGTGACCCGCGCCGGCGATGTCTCGCTGGCTGTGCGTCAGAACCTCCGCAATCCGGACGGATCGGGGGTGTCCTTCGCGCTCCAGCCGTTCGTCACCGTCCCGCTCGGCCGCCGGCCGATCGGCGCGGGCGATTGGGGTGCGGGCATCCTCGCCCCCGCCAGTTTCGAATTGTCGAAGACGTTCAAGCTCGGCTTCACGCCCGAAATCGACGCCGCGGTCGACGAGGACGGCGACGGCCGCCACCTCGCTTATGGCGGGGTTGCCGGCGTAACGGCGGACCTCACCGCCACGCTCGGCGTCACTGCCGAGATCGAGGCGATGCGCGATCGCGATCCCGCCGAGCATAGCACCGAGGCACGGGCGGGGCTGTCGGCGGGCTGGCAGGCCTCGGACGACCTGCAGTTCGACGCCGGATCGAACGTCGGGCTCAACCGCGACACGCCCGACGTCGAGCTCTATGCGGGCGTGTCGCGACGGTTCTAGCGTCTGATCCAGCTCGATTGACGCGAACCATTGTCCCGCGAAAGCGGGAACCCGGGGGAAGCACACGCTGCCTCAGCATCCCGGGCTCCCGTCTTCGCGGAAGCACGGCCTCGGACGTGCCGGACCAAAGTCAGGCCGGCGCGGGCAGCAGCCCCTTGCCCCCGGCGATCCCGATCATCGCCTTTTGCAGCTTGTCGAACGCGCGCACCTCGATCTGGCGGACGCGCTCGCGCGAGACGCCATAGACCTGGCTCAGCTCCTCGAGCGTCTTGGGATCCTCCGTCAGCCGCCGCTCGGTCAGGATATGCTTCTCCCGATCGTTGAGCGCATCCATCCCTTCGAGCAGCAGATCGTGCCGCACGGTCTTCTCCTCGGCATCGGCGATGCGCTCGTCCTGGAGGGGATCGTCATCGACCAGCCAATCCTGCCACTGGCCCTCGCCGTCTTCGCGCACGGTGACGTTGAGCGAGGTGTCCCCGCCCATCGCCATGCGGCGGTTCATGCTGTTGACCTCGTCCTCGGTGACGCCGAGATCGGTCGCGATCTTGGCGACATGCTCGGGATGCAGATCGCCGTCCTCGAACGCGTCGAGCTTGGATTTCATCCGCCGCAGGTTGAAGAACAGCTTCTTCTGGGCGGCGGTGGTACCCATCTTCACGAGGCTCCACGAGCGCAGGATATATTCCTGGATCGAGGCGCGGATCCACCACATCGCATAGGTCGCGAGACGAAAGCCGCGGTCGGGCTCGAACTTCTTCACGCCCTGCATGAGGCCGATATTGCCCTCGCTGATCAGCTCGCTGACCGGAAGGCCGTAGCCGCGATAGCCCATCGCGATCTTGGCGACGAGCCGCAGGTGCGAAGTGACGAGCCGCGATGCCGCTTCCGGATCCTGATGCTCGGAAAAGCGCTTCGCCAGCATATATTCCTCCTCGGGAGCGAGGAGCGGAAATTTGCGGATTTCCGACAGATAGCGGTTGAGACTCTGCTCGCCGCCGAGCGCCGGGATCGTTGCCGGAGCGTTCCTGGCATTTGCCATGATCATATACTCCCTTTCTCGCGGCCGAATGCTTTCGCGCCGAACTTGAAACTTTTATACAGCAAGTTGGGTGAACAATCGCTGCATATCGAGCGGAATATCGCTATCGAAGGCTAAAGCCCGGCTTGTGATCGGGTGAATGAATCCAAGGTGCGCAGCGTGCAACGCCTGACGGCGGAAATCGAGCCCGGCGAGCGTCTCGCGATGCGCCGGCCGAGTTCGGCCATAAGCCGGATCGCCGAGCAGAGGATGGCCGATCGATGCCATATGGACGCGCACCTGATGCGTGCGGCCGGTCTCCAGCCGGCATTCGACCAGGCTCGCCTCGCGCAGCGGCGCGATCGTCGCGAAATGCGTGACCGCGCGCTTGCCCCGGCCTTCCTCGACCACTGCGATCTTCTGGCGATTGGCCGCGGAGCGCGCGAGCCACGCATCGATCGTCCCCTGCGGTGGATCGGGCCGGCCCGCGACGATCGCACGATAGCGCCGGTCGATGCTGTGCCGCGCGAACTGCGCCGCCAGCCCTTCGTGCGCGCGATCATGCTTGGCCGCGACGATCAGCCCGGAGGTGTCCTTGTCGATGCGGTGGACGATGCCGGGTCGCTCGACCCCGCCGATCCCCGACAGGCTGCCGCGACAATGGTGGAGCAGCGCGTTGACCAAGGTGCCGTCGGCATTGCCCGCGGCGGGATGGACGACGAGTCCGGCGGGCTTGTCGACCACGATCAGATGCTCGTCTTCGAACGCGATCGTCAAAGGGATGTCCTGCGCCGCGTTGTGGGCGGGCGCGGGGACGGGGATCGCGATTCGGTAGAGCGAGTCCGCTGCCGCCTTGGCCGCGGGATCGCGTACCTGGGCGTCGTCGCGCGTTACCGCGCCGGCCGAAATCAGCGCTTTGATCCGCTCGCGTGACAGGCTCGGCAGCGCCACGGCCAGCGCGCGGTCGAGCCGCCAGCCGTCGGCCTCGGCGGTGATACGCGCAAGCACGCTCGAAACCCGATGGTCCATTGCTGGAATTGTCCGCCCGCTACCGTTCGCCCTGAGCTTGTCGAAGGGTCTCACTTCTTTCCGCAAGAGAAGAAGAGGGCTTCGACAGGCTCAGCCCGAACGGAGTAGGGATGTGGTTATGTCGGTCGTAATTGCAAGCGAACTGATCGAACGCATCCTTGCGCTCGCAGCCGTTGACTCCGACCGCGAGATTTGCGGCCTGCTGCTAGGGATCCAGGGCGTGATCCGAGGCATCCTTCCCGCCGCCAACATCGCGGACGATCCCTCCGCCAGCTTCGAGATCGATCCGACGGTGCTGTTCGCCGCGCATCGCGCCGCGCGCGACGGCGGATCGGCCATCGTCGGCTGCTATCATTCGCATCCGAGCGAATCATGCTTGCCGTCTGTGCGCGACGCCGCTGCTGCAATCCCGGGCCAGCTGTGGCTGATCGTCGCGGGAGGAAAAGCTGCGCTGTTCCGTGCCGCGCCCGGCGGCGGGTTTTTGGAGCAGGTCATCCGCCATGCTTAATGCGCGCCTTGCGCTCGCCCGCCGCACTCGTCAGAAGGGCGCCGCGCAGCATGAGGCAGAGTTCGGATCCATGAGCAGTCAAGCCGTCGATTTCGCCAGCCTGCTATGCTCGCGCCTGTGCCATGATCTGCTCAGCCCGGTCGGCGCGCTGAACAATGGCGTCGAGCTGCTGGTCGACGAGCATGACCCCGAGATGCGCGCGCGCTGCCTCGATCTGCTCGGCGATTCGGCGCGCGCCTCCGCCGCCAAGCTCAAATTCTTCCGCCTCGCGTTCGGCGCGGCGGGCGGATTCGGCGATCTCGTCGACACGCGCGAGGCCAAGGCGGCGATCGAGGGGCTGTTCGGCGCCGACAAGCGGATCGAGCTTGGCTGGATGGTCGGCGAGGCGACGCTGCCTAAAGGCGCGATCAAGATCCTGCTCAATCTCGCGCTGATCGCGGGAGATGCGCTGGTGCGCGGCGGGCGGCTCGACATCGCCGCCGAGGGGCCCGAGATCGTGATCCGTGCCGAAGGGCCCCGGCTCGTCCTTGACCCCGAGCTGCGCACCGCGCTGCTCGGCGAGCTCGATCCCGCCGCGATCACGCCGCGCGCCGCGCCGGCCTGGCTCGCCCATACGCTGGCGAGCGAGGCGGGCGGCGCGGTGATGGTGTCCGAGGTCGAGGACGGTGTCCTGATGATCGGCGCGGACGTTCCCCGCCACGGATAAACCCCTTGTTTACCATCGCAGGCCGATAGCGGACCGATCAATCCGATCGGACGGCATCGATGGACGAGCTTCTCGCCGAATTCATTGCGGAAACACGCGAGACTCTGGCGCCGCTGGCCGGCGAGGTGGTCGCGTGGGAGGCCGAACCCGGCGATCGCAGCCGTCTCGACACGATTTTCCGCTTCGTCCACACCGTCAAGGGCAGCTGCGGCTTCCTCGATCTTCCCCGCCTCGAGAAGCTCAGCCACGCCGCCGAGGGCGCGCTGGCCGAGGTCCGCGCCGATACGCGCGTGCCCGATGCCGCGCTGGTCAGCGCGGTGCTTGCGATCATCGATCGGATCGGCGACATGGTCGAGGCGCTCGACGCCGGGGAAGATTATCCCGACGGCGGCGACGACACGCTGATCGCGGCGCTCGCGCCGTCCGCGGCCCCCGCTGCGGCGACGGCGCCCACCGCTGCGGCCGTGACGGCCACGCGCGCGCCGGTGCGCAGCATCCGCCTGTCGGTGGAGTTGCTCGATCGGATGATGAGAGGCGTCTCCGACATGGTGCTCGCCCGCAACGAGCTGTCGCATCGGCTGCGCGAGCGTTTGCCCGACCCGCTGATCGACGCGGCGTTCGAGCGGCTGTCGACCTGCGTCGCCGAGACCCGCGACGCGATCACCCGCACGCGCATGCAGCGGATCGAGAATCTGTTCGCGTCGCTGCCGCGCATGGTCCGCGATCTGTCGTCGGAGCTCGGCAAGACCGTGTCGCTGGTGGTCGAGGGAGCCGACGTCGAGCTCGATCGCGAGATGATCGAGATGATCCGCGATCCGCTGACCCATATGGTCCGCAACTCGATCGACCATGGCATCGAAACGCCTGCGGAACGCGTGGCCGCCGGCAAGCCCGCGGCCGGGCTGCTCAATGTGAGCGCCCGCCAGGCCGGCAACCAGATCCTGATCGAGATCAGCGACGACGGCCGCGGCATCGATGCCGACCGCCTCGTCGCCAAGGCCGTCTCGGTGGGTCTGCTGACCGCCGAGGCGGGCGAGGCCTTGTCGCCGATGCGCAAGCTCCAATTGGTGTTCGAGCCCGGCCTGTCGACCGCCAAGGAAGTCACCTCGATTTCCGGCCGGGGCGTGGGGATGGACGTGGTCCGCGCCAATATCGATCGCATCGGCGGGGTGATCGATATCCACAGCCAGCTCGGCGCCGGCACCCGCTTCACGTTGCGCGCGCCCCTGACCCTGACGATCATCCCGGCGCTGACGGTCATCGTCGGCGCCCAGCAGTTCGCCATCCCCCGCGCCGCGATCGACGAGATCATCCGCTCCAATTCCAAGGAGGTGCAGGTCGAGAAGCTGGCCGGCGGCGTCATGATCGCGCGCATCCGCAGCCGGCGGCTGCCGGTTGCCGATCTGGCGGGCGTGGTCGGGATCGACCGCAAGGATCCATCGCATCCGCCGACGCTGGTGCTGCTGCGTCCGGGTGGCGGCGAGGCCTATGCGCTCGCGGTCGATCAAGTGTGCGATCACGAGGAGCTGGTGGTCAAGCCGGCCGCCCCTGCGGTGATGGCGACCGGCATCTATGCCGGTACCACCTTGCCCGACACCGGGCGTCCGATGCTGCTGCTCGATCCCGCCGGCCTGGCGCTCAGCAGCCAGCCGACCAATGGCCGCGACCGCC
>CAXTMX010000032.1:10283-26724 GCA_964245585.1 uncultured Sphingomonadaceae bacterium
GCCGACACGGTGCCCGCGGTCGACCGCCGCACCGATCCGCGCGGCCTGGCGAGCGACACGATACCGACCTTGCTGTTTCGCGCGGTCGACGGCAGCGATCAGGCGATCCATCTGTCGGTGGTCGAGCGGATCGAGGACGTCCCGGCCGAGACGATCCGTTTTGCCGCGGGCCAGCTGAGGCTGTCGCTCGATGGCCGGGTCCTGCCCTTGTTCGGCTGCGCCGCGCCGCCGCCCCATGGGCAGCTGCGCGTGCTGCGGCTCAATGACGGCATTACCGAGCTCGCTTACGCCATCGGCGAAGTGATCGACATCGTCGCGCTGTCCGCGCAGATCGCCCCGCCGGCAAATCCCGGCCTGATCGCCGGCGTCGCGCTGATCGAGGGGCGTCAGGTCGAGCTGATCGATTCGCATTGGCTGTTCGGCCTCGCCATCGGCTTCGCGGCGCCGGCCAGGAAGCGTCCGCTGTGCCTGCTCGGCAATGCGACCGATCCGTGGACCCGCGAAGTGCTGCGCCCGCTGGTCGAAGCGGCCGGCTATCGCGTCGCCTTCGCCGGCGAGAGCAGCGAAGCCGACGCGGCGGTGGTCATCGAGGCCGAGGACAGCGCCGCCCTCCCTGAAGTACCGGGCGCGGAAGTGATCCGCTTGCGCGAAGCGCCCCATGCGCACGATGTCGATGACGCGACGATCTACCGTTATGATCGCGAGAGCCTGTTCGCGGCGCTTCGCGCTCGCGGCGGAGGGCGCTGACATGGAATCCTTGTTCCTCATCGCCCAGATCGCCGGCTATCGGGTCGCGCTGCCCGCGGAAAGCGTCGAATCGGTGGTGGAAATCGACCTGGTCACGCCGGTGCCGCTTGCGCCCCCCCACGTCTTCGGGCTCGCCGCGCTACGCAGCCGCACGCTGACGATCATCGATCCGATGGCATCGCTCGGGCTCACGCCGCGCCTGACCTCGGCGATCCCGGCCGAGGCGGTGGTGGTGACCGTGGAGGGGCATCTCTACGGGCTGCTGGTGGAGGTCGTGGAGGATGTCGTGAGCGTCGCCGAGACGCCTCGCCTGATTCGCGTGCGCCTGACGGACGGCTGGCCGCGCGTCGCGCGCGGCACGTTCGACTATGATGGCGGCGCGGTCCTGCTCCTCGATCCCGCCGCGCTGATCGCCGGACCGGCCATGACGGACGCCTGACGCGCGTTAACGTCGAACTTACCTCGTCCCATTAGTTTGTCCCGAACCGCATCAGTATCGAGGTCGCCCCAGATGAAAACCTGCCTTGTCGTCGACGACTCGAAAGTGATCCGCAAGGTTGCGCGGCACATCCTGGAAACGCTCGATTTCGCTGTCGAGGAAGCCGGCGACGGGCGCGAGGCGTTGACCTTCTGCCAGACGAAGGTGCCGCCGGACGTCGTCCTGCTCGATTGGAACATGCCGGTGATGAGCGGCCTCGAGTTCCTGCGGGCACTGGGCGAGGAACGCATGCCGAACAAGCCCAAGGTCGTGTTCTGCACCACCGAGAACGGCGACGCTCACATCCGCGCCGCGCTCGAAGCCGGAGCCGACGAATATGTCATGAAGCCGTTCGACCGCGAGACCTTGCACAGCAAGCTCAAGATCGTCGGCGTCGCCTGAAGGCGGGCCGGTGTCGATCAGCGGGGCGCAGTCGCACCGAACCACCGACCTTCGCGCCACCGTGCCGGCGCCCATCCGGCTGATGATCGTCGACGATTCGATCGTCGTACGATCGATCTTCGCGCGGGTGCTCGAGGCTCGGCCCGAGTTCAGCATCGTGGCCACCGCATCGACCGCCGATCAGGCGCTGGCAAGGCTGGAGGCCGTGTCGGTCGATATCATCCTGCTCGATCTGGAGATGCCGGGAACCGACGGGCTGACCGCGCTTCCGACCTTGCTTGAGCGCAGCCGCGGCGCCCGGGTGCTGATCGTCTCGGCGGCCGCCGCCGACGGCGCCGATTCGACGGTGCGCGCGCTGACGCTCGGAGCAGCGGACACCTTGACCAAACCGGTCGCTGGGCAGTTCGGCGCGCGTTTCGCCGAGCGTCTGGTCGAGAAGCTGCTGCGCATCGGCCGATCGAACGAGATCGAGCCGGCGAAGATCCTGCCGATGCCGACGGCGCAGCCGGTCCGGCGGCCCGGGAGCCTTACCGGACCGCTCGACTGCATCGCGATCGGCGCATCCACCGGCGGCGTCAACGCGCTGGTCGAGCTGTTCCGCGCGCTGCCCAAGCAGTGCAACACGCCGATCCTGATCACCCAGCACCTCCCCGTGGTGTTCATGCCGTTCTTCGCGGCGCAGCTGACCAGTATCGCCGGCCGACCCGCGATGGTTGCGGTCGATGGCGCGCGGCTGCGGCCGGGCGAGATCCTGCTTGCGCCGGGCGATGCGCATATCGGTCTGTACCGCGGCCCGGACTTTGTCCGCATCCAGCTCGACCGCACGCCGTCGCGCTCGGGCTGCATGCCCTCGGTGGATCCGATGTTCGAGGCCGTGGCCGACAGTTTCCGAGAAGCCGCGATCGGCGTCGTGCTGAGCGGCATGGGACGCGATGGCGCGATCGGCGCCGAAAGTCTGGCTCGCGTGGGCGCCGAGATATTGGCGCAGGATGCCTCGAGCTCGGTGGTGTGGGGCATGCCCGGCGCCGTGGCCAAGGCCGGCTTCGCCTCGCTCGTGGCGTCCCCCGTCGAGATCGCGCAGCGCCTGGGTCAGCGCAGCCTCGCCGCGAAACTGCGAGGAGCCCGCTGATGCTGATCAGCGAAAGCGCCATCTCCGCGCTCGCCCGATTGTTCGAGGCGCGCACCGGCCAGCAGCTGGCGCTCGACCGCCGCTGGCGGCTCGAGATGGCGCTCAAGCCCCTGATGCGCGAGCGCGGAATGACCTCCCCCGATCAGTTCGTCGGCGCGCTCGCCAGCGGGCGCGACACCAAGCTGATCGACACGACGGTCGACGCGCTGCTCAACAACGAGACCTTCTTCTTTCGCGATTTCGCCGCCTTCGACCTGTTTGCCGATCGCGCGCTCGCCCGGATCGAGCGCGCCCATCGCCAGGACAAGCGCATCCGCATCTGGTCTGCCGGCTGCGCCACGGGCCAGGAGGCCTATACGGTGGCGATGATCTTCGCCGAACAGCCCGAGCGCTGGCGCGGCTGGCAGATCGACATCATCGCGACCGATATCTCAGGCCATGCGATCGCGCGCGCCCGCGAAGGGCTCTATACCCAGTTCGAAATCCAGCGCGGGCTGCCCGTCCGCCGCATGATCAACTGGTTTGCCGCCGAGGGGGAGTCGTGGCGGGTCAAGCCGCACCTGCAGGCCGCGATCCGCTTCCAGAAGCACAATCTGATGGAGGCGCCGCCGGCCGGGGGACGCTTCGATGCGATCCTGTGCCGCAACGTGCTGCTCTATTTCACCCAGCCGGTGCGCCGCGCGGTGTTCGGCCGCTTCGCCGGCGTGATTGTCCCCGACGGGGTGCTGATGCTCGGCGCGGGCGAGACGGTGATCGGCCAGACCGACGCGTTCGTTTCCGATTACGAGGCGCGCGGACTGTATCGCCCCATCATCGGCGCGCCGGCGCCGCTCCAGCCGCCGCGGCCGAGCAGTTTTGTCCGCCACTGACCCTGTTCCAAAGCGCGGGGCCGAGCCTTAGACTGGCATCATGCCGCCTGTGATCGAATGTCCTTCGCCCAATTTCGACGATCGCGCGCTGCCGGTGTCGATGCTGGTGCTGCATTATACCGGCATGCCCGACGCCGCCTCGGCGATCGCGCGGCTGACCGATACCGAAGCGAAGGTCTCGGCGCATTATCTGATCGCCGAGGACGGTCAGGTGCTGGCGATGGTCGACGAGGCCAAGCGCGCGTGGCACGCAGGCAAATCGCGCTGGCACGCGATCACCGATGTCAATTCCGCGTCGATCGGGATCGAGCTGGTCAATCCGGGCCATGAGTTCGGCTATCGCCCCTTCCCCGAACCGCAGATGGCCGCGCTGGCGCCGCTCGTCGCGGAGATCGTACGGACCTATGGCATCGCGCCCGCCGACGTCGTCGGCCATTCGGACATCGCGCCGCTGCGCAAGCAGGATCCGGGTGAGCTGTTCGACTGGGAAATGCTCGCCCGGCTCGGACTGGCGCTGGCGCGGCCCAAGCGCGATCTGGCGGATCCGCATTGGACCGACGGCGGCTTCGTGCTCGCGCTCGAGCGGTTCGGCTACGACGTCGCCGACCGCACGGCGGCGACGGTCGCGTTCCAGCGACGCTTTCGCCCCGAGAATTGCGACGGGGTGATCGACGGCGAGTGCCGGGCGATCCTGCTGCGGCTGCTCTTGGATCGAGAGCGTGAAGGCGCTACGGACGCCTGAGTGCCAGAGGGTCGGGCGGCCGCGGCTCCTTTTTGGGAGGCGAGGAAAGTCCGGGCTCCACGGAAACACGGTGCCGGTTAATGGCCGGCGGGGGCGACCCCAGGGAAAGTGCCACAGAAAATAGGTCTCACCGGCTTCGGCCATGTGACATTGAAATGGTGCGGCAAGAGCGCACCGCGCGCCGGGCAACCGGGGCGGCACGGCAAACCCCACCGGGAGCAAGACCGAATAGGGATGGCGCTCGGGCTGTTTCCGCCCTGCCGTCCGGGTTGGTCGCTGGAGGCGCGGGGCAACCCGCGTCCTAGAGGAATGGTCGCCCATCCGGGCCCAAGATTTCTTGGGGCCGGTGGACAGAACCCGGCTTACAGACCCTCTGGCACGCTATCGCTACGCGTCGCGCCGCGCTAAGCCGCGGCGATGCAGCCGATCATTCATGTCTCCGGGCTGGGCAAGACCTATCCGTCCGGCCTCCAGGCGCTCCGCAACATCGATCTTGCCATCCAGCCGGGCGAGATCTTCGCCTTGCTCGGCCCCAACGGCGCGGGCAAGACGACGCTGATCAGCATCATCTGCGGGCTGGTCAATCCGAGCGCCGGCACCGTGCTCGCCGACGGGCACGACATCGTCCGCGATTATCGCGCGGCCCGCGCCAAGATCGGGCTGGTTCCGCAGGAGCTGTCGACCGACTCGTTCGAGACGGTGCTCAGCACGGTCAAGTTCAGCCGCGGCCTGTTCGGCAAGCCGGGTAATCCAGCGCATCTCGAGAAGGTGCTGCGGGCGCTGTCGCTGTGGGACAAGCGCGACGCCAAGATCCTGACGCTGTCGGGGGGAATGAAGCGCCGTGTGCTGATCGCCAAGGCGCTGTCGCACGAGCCGCGCATCCTGTTTCTCGACGAGCCGACCGCGGGGGTCGACGTCGATCTGCGCCGCGACATGTGGGAGATGGTGCGTGGGCTGCGCGACGACGGCGTCACGATCATCCTGACCACCCATTATATCGAGGAAGCCGAGGAGATGGCCGACCGGATCGGGGTGATCAGCAAGGGCGAGCTGATCCTGGTCGAGGACAAGGCCGCGCTGATGAAGAAGCTCGGCAAGAAGCGCCTGACCGTCCACCTGCGTGCGCCGCTCGAGCGGATCCCGGAAAGCCTGGGGGTCGAAGGGCTCGCATTGTCCGACGACGGCCACGATCTCGTCTACAGCTTCGACACCCATGCCGAAGAAAGCGGCATTCCCAACCTGCTGCGGCGGCTCGCCGAGCACGGCATCGAATTCAAGGACCTCCAGACCGAGCAAAGCTCGCTGGAGGACATTTTCGTCAGCCTGGTGAAGGAACGGGCATGAACTTCCACGCTGTGCGCGCAATCTACCTGTTCGAGCTCGCACGCACCTGGCGCACGCTGATGCAGAGCATCGCCGCGCCGGTGATCTCGACCTCGCTTTATTTCGTCGTGTTCGGCTCGGCGATCGGATCTCGCATGGTGGCGATCGACGGGGTCAGCTACGGCGCGTTCATCGTGCCGGGGCTGATCATGCTGTCGCTGCTGACCGAGAGCATCTCGAACGCCTCGTTCGGCATCTATCTGCCGAAATGGTCGGGGACGATCTACGAGCTGCTGTCCGCCCCGGTCTCCGCATTCGAGGTGGTGCTCGGCTATGTCGGCGCGGCGGCGACCAAATCGGTGATCCTGGGGCTGGTGATCCTCGTCACCGCGCGGCTGTTCGTCAATTTCTCGATCGCGCATCCGCTGTGGATGCTCGCGTTTCTCGCGCTGACCTCGATCACGTTCAGCCTGTTCGGCTTCATCATCGGCATCTGGGCGACCGATTTCCAGAAGCTCCAGGTCGTGCCGCTGCTGGTGATCACCCCGCTGACCTTCCTGGGCGGCAGCTTCTATTCGATCAAGATGCTGCCCCCGGCATGGCAGACGGTGACCCTGTTCAACCCGGTGGTCTATCTGATCAGCGGCTTTCGCTGGGCGTTCTACGGCGTGTCCGATGTCCGGGTGGGGCTCAGCCTGGTGATGACCATGGGTTTCATGGCGCTGTGCCTCGCGGCGATCTGGCTGATCTTCCGGACTGGCTACCACCTCAGGACCTAGACGCCGCCGGGTCGGCACCGCTACACTGGCCGGCTATGGCGCGTTCCTCCCGATCCAACGACTGGGGTTTCCCCCGCTGGCGCGGCTACGGCAGCGAACGCGGCGCGACGCAGGTCAGGATGTGCGATCGCCACGGCTGCGACCAGCCCGGCGACTGTCCTGCGCCCAAATCGCCCAACAGTCCCGAGCGCTGGCATTTCTGCCAGGCGCATGCCGCCGAATACAATCGCCGCTGGGATTATTTCGAGGGGCTGTCGGCCGAGGAGGCGGCGGCGCGCGAGGCGAACGAACGGCGCGACGCGTTGGGCTTCAAGGAGGCGTCGCACTACGGCTGGGGCGGCCCCGGCGACGGGACCCGCTCGCGCGACGAAATGCGCGCGCTCGACGTGCTCGAGGTCGAGCCCGACGCCGCGTTCGACGCGATCAAGGCGGCGTGGCGGCGGCTGGCCAAGGCCAACCACCCCGACGTCCGCCCCGGCGACGCCGAGGCGGCCAAGCGCTTCCAGGCGATCCAGGCGGCCTATGAGGTGCTGCGTCACGCCGAGGAACGGCGCGCGGCGGCTTAAGCGTAGCGCTCCGCCGTCGCCCGGATCAGCGCGATCATGTTAGGGATGCCCTGGGTACGGTTCGAGCTGAGCTGCCGACCCAGATCGAACGGCGCGAGCGCTTCCGCGATGTCGGTCGCCGCGATCTCGGCCGGGGTGCGATCCTGCACCGTGGCGAGGACCAGCGCGATGATCCCCTTGGTGATCGCGGCGTTCGAATCGGCGAGGAAATGCAGCCGCCCGTCGTCGCGCCGCATCGGATAGACCCATACCGCCGCCGAGCAGCCGCGCACCAGCGTCGCATCGGTCTTGAGCGCATCGGGCATCGGCTCGAGCGCGCGGCCGAGATCGATCAGCAGGCGATAGCGGTCGTCGGCTTCGAGCAGCGCATATTCTTCCTCGATCTCGGCAAGGCCGGACGGCGTTGTCATCACCGCCTCACCGCCCGGCAACACCGCCTCAGGAGAAATTCGTCATCGCGAACAGCATCGGGATCGACAGCGCGGTGTTCGTGCGCGACGCCAGCATCGCGACGCGGGCCGACTTTGCCTTGCTCGCGTCGTCCGCTTCGACCAGGCCGAGCGCGCGCTGCTGATTCGGCCAGATGATGAACCACACATTGGCCGCCATGACCAGCGCGAGCCACATGCCGATGCCGATCAGCGTGAACGGCGGCCGCACCTCGAGCGCCATCACCAGATAGCCGTTGACGTAGGCGATCCACAGTCCGAGCACGACCGTGACCAGCGCCGCCCAGCGGAAAAAGAACAACGCCTTGGGCGCGATATATTTGGACACGCCCGGCTTCAGCTCGGCGGGCACCGACGGCATCGTCGGGATCTGCACGAAGTTGAAATAATAGAGCAGCCCGATCCAGACGATGCCGAAGAATACGTGCAGCCAGCGCAGCACCAGATTGAGATCGATCGAGGCGCCGAAGGTGATGGCGATCAATCCGATTGCGAGCAGCAGGCCCAGCAGCAGCGTATAGTGGAGGTTCTCGAGAATCTTTGCCATCGTTCATCCCCTGGTTCATCGCGCCCGCGGCGGCGATCATGACCGATGCACCGTAAGCAGCCCGTGAAGGCTTGTCACGCGTTGCGCGAAATGCATTCGGCCTGACGCTGATTTCAACCACGCGCACGGAGCAGGGCGCCGCAACGAGCGTTTGCGCCCCAATCACACGAGGATCACCCATGCCCTTCCAGCTCATGCCGTTGCCGTTCGACCGTTCCGCGCTTGCGCCGCACATGTCGGGCGAGACGCTCGATTTCCACCATGGCAAGCACCACCGGGCCTATGTCGACAAAGTGAACGGCTGGGAGACGGAGAAGGGCCTCGCCGGCAAGGGCCTGGTCGAGGTGATCGCACTGGCCAAGGACCAGGGCGACAAGGCTCTGTTTAACAATGCCGCGCAGATCTGGAATCACAATTTCTTCTGGAAATGCCTCGCCCCCGCCGGGCAGCAGCCCTCCGGCCGGCTCGCCGCTCTGATCGACAGCGGGTTCGGATCGACCGATGCGCTGCTCAAGAAGCTGGCGGAGGAGGCGGTCGGCCATTTTGCCAGCGGCTGGGCGTGGCTCGTGCTCAACGGCGATGCGCTCGAGATCACCTCGCTTCACGACGCCGATACGCCAGCGATCCACGGGTTGAAGCCGCTGCTCACGCTCGACGTGTGGGAGCACGCTTATTACATCGACTATCGCAACGCGCGGCCCAAGTTCGCCGAAACGGTGCTCGGCAACATCGTCAACTGGGAATTCGTCGCGCAGAACCTCGACGGTGAGGGCGTGTCGCGCGCAGACCAGCCTAACGCCTGACAGCTGATCTCGTCGTCCCGTTCGCCATAAGCCCGTCGAAGAGCTTTCTCTTCTGTCGCCGAAAAATGGGAGTGCCTGACGGGCTGGGTCCGAGCCGTCTGGCCTTGATCAAAATGGAAGCTTGAACCCCGGCGGCAGAGGCAGTCCAGCGGTCATCTTGCTCATCTCGGCCGAGCTCGCCGCATCCGCCTTGCCGCGCGCGTCGTTGAACGCGGCGACGATCAGATCCTCGAGCATCTGCTTGTCGGCGGGCACGATCAGCGAATCGTCGATCGCGATGCCGAGGATGCGGCCCTTGGCGGTCGCGCGCACCTTGACCAGCCCGCCGCCGGCCGCGCCCTCGACCTCGATCTTGTCGAGGCCCTCCTGCGCCTTCTGCAGCTCGTTCTGGACGTTCTGGGCCTTCTTGAGGATTTCTTCGAGGTTCATCAGGCGTTCCTTGAAAGAAGTTCGGCGTCGGGAAAGGCTTCGAGCGCGGCCGCGATCAGCGGTGTCGCGAGGATCGCGTCGCGCGCCGCGGCCTCGCGCGCCAGCTCCTGCGCGCGCAGCGTCGGCGTGGCCGGACCATCCTCGTCGAGGCGCACCGTCCAGGCGACCTTGGTCAGCGCCTTGAGCGTCTGGGCGAGGTCGGTCGGCAGCGCACGGGCCGAGCGCAGCGACAATTCAGGCGGGGCATAGCGCACCACTTCCGCGTGGTCGTGGAGCGTCACCGCGAGGCCGTGCTTGTTCTGGGCGATCAGGAAATCGTGCAGCGCCTGGAAATCGCGCGGCAGCGCCAGCAGCGGCGGCTGTTCCTCGGGCGGCGGCACGACCGGCGCCACTGCCGGCGCCGCGATCGCCTCGCCCGCCTGAAGTCGCCGCACCAGCTCGCCCGGATCGGGCAGCTGGCTCGCGTGGATCACGCGCAGCAGCGCCATTTCGGCCGCCTCGAGCGGCAGCGCGGTCGACTGGACCTCGTCATGCCCCTTGAGCAGCAGCTGCCACAGCCGGTGCAGCGTGGCATAGCCGAGCCGGCTCGCCCAATCGGCATAGGCCTCGCGCTCCTCGGCCGATTGCGCGGGATCCTCGCCGCCGCCGGCCTTGCACCGCGTCACCGCATGCGCCGTCTCGAGCAGGCCGCGGATCACCGCGGCCGGATCGACGCCGAGATCATGTTGCTCCGCCAGCGCGGCAAGCGCGCCGGACGCATCGCCGGCAAGCAGCAGCGCGAACAGCCGCCGGACCGCCCCGCGATCGCTGAGGCCGAGCATGTCGCGCACCTGCGCGGCGGCGACCGATCCGTTCTCGCCGTGCGCGATCGCCTGATCGAGAATCGACAGCCCGTCGCGCGCCGAGCCCTCCGCCGCGCGCGCGATCAGTGCCAGCGCCTCGGGCTCGGCGGAGACACTTTCGGCCTCGACGATGCCAGCGAAGTGGCGCGCCAGCACGTCGGCCGGGATACGCCGCAGGTCGAACCGCTGGCAGCGCGACAGCACCGTTACCGGCACCTTGTTGACCTCGGTCGTGGCGAAGATGAATTTGACGTGCGGCGGCGGCTCCTCGAGCGTCTTGAGCAGGCCGTTGAACGCCTGCTTCGAGAGCATGTGCACCTCGTCGATGATATAGACCTTGTAGCGCGCCGAAACCGCCGCATAGCGCACCGCGTCGATGATCTCGCGGATGTCGTCGATCCCGGTGTGGCTGGCGGCGTCCATCTCGATCACGTCGATGTGACGCCCTTCGGCAATCGCGACGCACGGCTCGCACACGCCGCACGGATCGATCGTCGGTCCACCCTGTCCGTCCGGCCCGACGCAATTGAGCGCCTTGGCGATCAGCCGCGCGGTCGAGGTCTTGCCGACGCCGCGCACCCCGGTGAGCAGGAAGGCGTGCGCCAGCCGGTCGCGCCTGATCGCGTTGCCGAGCGTGGTGACCATCGCGTCCTGCCCGATCAGCTCGGAGAAGCGCTGCGGCCGATATTTGCGCGCGAGCACGCGATAGGGGGTGGCGGATTCGGGCATCGCCGAGAAACCTACCCGTTCGTCCCGAGCGAAGTCGAGGGACGTTCGACGGTGGGGGTGGGAGCCGGAACGACCCGGGGCGAAATCGTTGCGGCTGCTTCCTTCCGGACCTGACCGGGTTGGCGACAGCACCGTCCGCCCGACTCCCGGCGCGCATATGGAGGAAGGTGCGGGTTCGCGCAACCGAAACGCCCTCCTCGCGGAAGGGAGGGGACCTTATCGGCCCTGCATGTCGCGCGCCTCGCCGGGGATTCGCACGGTGAGCGAGTCGATCCCTTCAAGCCAGATCTGGCAGGCAAGCCGCGAGCGGCGCGTGACCAGCGGCGCGAGGTCGAGGAGGTCGTCCTCATTCTCCGAAGCGCGCGGCAGCTTGGCGAAATTCTCCTCGGCGACGATCACATGACAGGTCGAGCAGGCCATCTGGCCCTCGCACGTTCCTTCTAGCGGCTGATTGGCGGCGTGCGCGACGTCGAGCAGGCGGGCGCCCTCCTCCGCCTGCACTTCGTGAACCTCTTGGCCGTCAGCGGAGATGAACCGAACGAGGACGCTCACGCCGCCCAAGCCTCTTGGCGCCCGACGGCTTCCTCGATCATCGCGGCGGCGCTCTCGACCTCCTCGATCGTGGTGTAGCGGCCGAAGCCCAGACGAATGCTCGAGCGCGCCTCGGCCGTGCTCAGCCCCAACGCGGCGAGGACGTGGCTCGGCCGGCCCGAACCGCTGGCGCAGGCGGAGCCGGCAGAGAGAGCGACATCGCGCAGCTCGGAAATCAGCCGCCCGGCATCGACGCCGACGCGGCGCAGGTTGAGGTTGCCGGCGTAGCGCGGACTCTCGGCGCCATTGAGCGTCCACCCCGGCAGCGCCGCGCGCAGCCGCTCGCGGAGCGAGGCGACGTGCGCCGCGTCCTCGGCATAACGCGCGGCCGCGACCGCCGCAGCCGCGCCGAAGCCGGCGCACAGCATCGGCGACAGCGTGCCCGAGCGGACTCCGCCTTCCTGCGCGCCGCCGTGCAGCAGCGAATCGGGCGCGACCCCGCTGCGCAGCCACAGCGCGCCGACGCCCTTGGGCCCGTGAATCTTGTGCGCCGAGACCGCGACCATGTCGCACGCGTCGATCGGCAGCGGCACGCGCCCGAAGCCCTGGACGGCGTCGCAGAAGAACAGCGCCCCGGCCTCGCGCGCAAGATGCGCCAGCTGCGCGATCGGCTGGATCACCCCGATCTCGTTGTTGACCAGCATCGCCGCGACCAGCGCGGCCCCTCCGTCGATCGCGGCGGCGGCGCGATCGAGATCGATCAGCCCGTCGACGCCGACCGGCAGCACGATAAGCTCGTATCCCTGCTTCGCCAGCCAGGCGGCGCTGTCGAGGACACAGGCGTGCTCGGTGGCGAAGGTCACGAGCTTGCGGCGGCCCTGAGGAGCGCGCGCCATCGTCCCCTTGAGCGCCCAGTTGACCGCTTCGGTGGCGCCGGCGGTGAACAGCAGCCGCCCTCCCCGGTCGGTAGGGTCATCGCGGAACAGCAGCGCCGACACGCGATCGCGCGCCGCTTCGATCGCGGCGGCGGCCTCGCGGCCCGCGCGGTGCGGCGAATGCGGATTGGCGAAGCCATCGAGCCACGGCAGCATCGCCGCGCGCGCCTCGGGCGCGAGCGGCGTCGTCGCCTGATAATCGAGATAGATCATGCCGCACGCGCCTTCGCACCGGCGGCGATCGCCGTCCAGAGCGCGGCGAACGCTTCTATTTCGGCGGCGGTGGTGGTGCAGCCGAAGCTGACGCGCACGACCTCGCCCGCGGCGCGCTCGTCCCAGCCCATCGCGCTGAGGACGTGGCTCGGGCGCAGGCTGCCCGACGAGCAGGCGCTGCCTGCCGACACCGCGAAGCCGGCGAGATCGAAGCGGATCAGCTGCGCCGCCGCCGGCACGCCCGGCATGCGATAGGAGGCGATCGTCGCCAGGCGCGCGCCGCCCCCGACCACCTCGCCGCCGTTCGCCAAGATTCGCGCATCGAGCAGGGCACGCCGCTCGGCTGCGCCGTCGACCCAATCGGGTGACAGCTCGACCGCGGCGGCAAACGCCAGCGCTGCGGGCATGTTCTCGGTGCCGGAGCGATAGCCCTGTTCCTGCCCGCCCGCCGCCTCGAGACTGGCCAGATCGCGCACCAGCAACGCGCCGACCCCTGCTGGGCCGCCGAGCTTGTGCGCGGAGACAACGGCAAAGTCCGCATCGGGCAGCGCCAGCTTGCCGGCCGACTGCGCGCAATCCGCCAGCAGCAGCCCGCCGCGCCGCCGGACGCGCTCCGCGACCTCGGCGAGCGGCTGGATCACGCCGGTCTCGCTATTGACCGACTGGACCGCGACCAGCGGACACGGTCCGGCCGCGGCGAGCAGCGCGTCTAGCGCGGCGAGATCGATCAGTCCGTCTCGGGCGACCGGCACGATGATTGCGTCGCGCGCGGCGCGGCGCACCGCGTCGTGTTCGACCGCCGAGATCAGCCGCCTGCCCGCCCTGGCTCGGCCAAGCGCGAGCGCCAGCGCCTCGCTCGCTCCCGAAGTAAAGATCAGCGCCCCTGCCCAGCCTAGCGCGACAGCGATTCGCGCCCGCGCGTCCTCCAGCGCAGCGCGCGCGGCCCGGCCCTCGGCATGCGGCGACGATGGATTCGCCCAGCGCGCCAGGCCGTCGTCAAACGCCGCGCGCGCCTCGGGCGCGAGCGACGTGGTGGCGGCATGATCGAGATAGATGCGCTGTCCCAGCAGGGGCACTCCACGATGATTGCGAATGGAAGTCGCTTTTCTATATAGGACGCCGCTTCCCCGCGCACCCGCCGTGCGCGCCCATTCAAAGCAGGTGCTTGTGCCCGAAGTCATCTTTCCCGGCCCCGAAGGCCGTCTCGAAGGCCGTTTCAATCCCGGGCCGCGCCCGCGCGCGCCGGTCGCGATGATCCTCCACCCGCATCCGCAGGGCGGCGGCACGATGAACAATCGCATCGTCCAGGCGCTCTACCAGACGTTCGTGCGCCGCGGCTTCGCGACGCTGCGCTTCAACTTCCGCGGCGTCGGCAAGAGCCAGGGCACGTTCGACAATGGCGTCGGCGAACTGAGCGACGCCGCCTCGGCGCTCGACTGGGTCCAGTCGTTCCATCCCGAGGCGCAGACCACTTGGATCGCCGGGTTCAGCTTCGGCGCGTGGATCGGCATGCAGCTCCTGATGCGCCGCCCCGAGATCAAGGGCTTCATCTCGATCGCGCCGCCGGCGAACATGTACGACTTCACCTTCCTCGCCCCCTGCCCGTCGTCCGGGATCATCATTCAGGGCGAGGCCGACGAGGTCGTCACGCCGCTCGCGACGGAGAAGCTCGTCGATAAATTGCGCACCCAGCGCCATATCACGATCCACCACGATCTGATCCCGCAGGCCAATCATTTCTTCGAACACGAGATGCCGCAGCTGATGAAATCGGTGGACGATTATCTCGACATGCGGCTCGCTGGCTAAGCGCTGCTGATCCACGTTAACGAGTTTGCCCGATTCGCTGCTGAAACCCGCACTTTCCCACGGATTTCCGCGAAACTTTACATGGGGCGCCGGCGTTCCTATATCGCCTTTCCGCTGCCCCATGGGACTTCCAACCGCAAGGCAGCTTTCATGAACTGTTTCGTTGGAGGTCCCTTGAGTTGCACAGCCATCATAGCGCGCTGGGGCTAGCTACCGCCCCTGTTGAAGCCCTCACCGGCCTCGAAATCGCACTGCGGCGCCCGGTCCAGCCGGTCACGCTCCTTCGTCCGCATGCCGCACGGCGGGCCGCCCGATTCTTCGTCGAGAAGTTCCAGGGCCGGTCGCTTTACGCGGTCAAGGCGAATCCGTCGCCCGATCTGCTGCGCCTGCTGTGGGACAGCGGCATCACGCATTTCGACGTCGCGTCGATCGCCGAGGTGCGGCTGGTGCGCGGGCTGCTGCCCGAGGCGACGCTCTGCCTGATGCACCCGGTCAAGGCCGAGGAAGTGATCGAGGAGGCCTATTTCACGCATGGCGTGCGCACCTTCTCGCTCGATACGCATGAGGAGCTCGACAAGATCGTCCGCGCGACCCGCGGCGCGACCGATCTCACGCTGTGCGTCCGGCTGCGCGTCTCGTCCGATCACGCCAAGCTCAGTCTCGCCGCCAAGTTCGGTTGCGAGCCGCTCGACGTGCCCTCGCTGCTGATGGCCGCGCGCCAGGCGTCCGACGCGCTCGGCGTCTGCTTCCATGTCGGCAGCCAGGCGATGAGCCCGCAGGCCTATGCCCAGGCGATGGAGCGGGTGCGCGCCGCGATCGTCGCGGCCGGCGTCACCGTCGACGTGGTCGATGTCGGCGGCGGCTTTCCGTCGCACTATCCCGGCATGGAGCCGCCGCCGCTCGAAAGCTATTTCCGCACGATCCACGAAGCGTTCGAGAGCCTGCCGGTGAGCTATTCGTCCGAGCTGTGGTGCGAGCCCGGCCGCGCCTTGTGCGCCGAATATGCTAGCCTGCTGGTACGCGTCGAGAAGCGCCGCGGCGACGAGCTTTACATCAACGACGGGGCCTATGGCGCCTTGTTCGATGCGGCGCATATCGGCTGGCGCTTCCCGGTGGCGCTGGTCCGCGCCGACGAGTCCGACGCCCGGGACATGCCGTTCAGCTTCTATGGCCCGACCTGCGACGACATGGATCACATGGCCGGGCCGTTCCTGCTGCCCGCCGACGTCCAGGCCGGCGACTATGTCGAGATCGGCATGCTTGGCGCCTACGGCTGCGCGATGCGGACCAAGTTCAACGGCTTCGGCTCGGAAGAGACGGTCATCGTGAACGACGAGCCGATGGCGAGCCTCTACACCGACCTGGCGCCGGCGCGCGTCACCGGACGCGTCATCACGTTGTAAATCGTTTTCGTCATTCCGACGAAAGTCGGAATCCATGGATACGGTATCTCGTGATTGCGAGCCTGCGCCGTCCATGGATCCCGGCTTTCGCCGGGATGACGGCATTGCTTGAGGATTGCCATGACCGACACCCCAATCAACGACACGCGCAAGGCCGAGCTGCTCTCGACCGTGGTGGAGCATATCGACATCACCAGCTTCGACGCGCGCCCGATCGTCGACGCGATGAAGAAGATGAGCTTCACGAGCCGCGATCTCGGCCGCGCGACCGACATCTACAATCAGATGCTCGCCGACAAGGATTGCACGATCTTCCTCGTCATCGCCGGATCGACTTCGGCCGGCGGCTGCATGGACGCCTATGCCGAGCTGCTGCGTTCGAACATGATCGACGGCATCGTCGCCACCGGCGCCTCGATCGTCGACATGGATTTCTTCGAAGGGCTCGGCCACAAGCATTATCAGGCGCTCGAGGTGCCCGACGACGACACGCTGCGCTCGCTGCTGATCGATCGCATCTACGACACCTATATCGACGAGGAAGAGCTCCAGCACGTCGACCATACGATCTTCGAGATCGCCGAGACGCTCGCGCCCAGGGCCTACAGCTCGCGCGCGTTCATCCGCGAAATGGGCAAGTATCTCGTCGAGCATGGCAAGAAGGACAACAGCCTGGTCAAGCTCGCCTACGAGCATGACGTGCCGATCTTCTGCCC
>CAXTMX010000033.1:0-4968 GCA_964245585.1 uncultured Sphingomonadaceae bacterium
TCCGCGTCAAGGCGCCGGGCGGCAGCGCGTTCGCCGAGACCAAGGCGCTGATGCGCCGGCTCGGCCTCGCCACCGTGTGCGAGGAAGCGGCCTGCCCCAATATCGGCGAATGCTGGACCAAGAAGCACGCCACGGTTATGATTTTGGGCGACACCTGCACGCGCGCCTGTGCCTTCTGCAACGTCAAGACGGGGATGCCGCGCGCGGTCGACCTCGCCGAGCCGCAGCACGTCGCAGACGCCGCGGCCGAGCTCGGTCTCACGCATATCGTCGTCACCTCGGTCGATCGCGACGATCTGCCCGACGGCGGGGCGAGCCAGTTCGTCAAGGTGATCGAGGCGTTGCGGCGCGCGACGCCGGCGACGACGATCGAGATCCTCACCCCCGATTTCCGCAACAAGGCCGAGGCCGCGGTCGAGGCGATCGTCGCCGCGCGGCCCGACGTCTACAATCACAACCTCGAGACGGTGCCCCGGCTCTATCCGACGATCCGCCCCGGCGCGCGCTATTACGCCTCGCTACGCCTGCTCGAGAGCGTCAAGCGCCATGATCCGTCGATCTTCACCAAGTCCGGCCTGATGGTGGGCTTGGGCGAGCAGCGGCTCGAGATTCATCAGGTGATGGACGACATGCGCTCGGCGGCGGTCGATTTCCTGACGATGGGCCAATATCTCCAGCCGACCCCGCGCCACGCCAGGGTCGAGGATTTCGTCGCGCCCAAGACGTTCGAAGCCTATGCCGCGATCGCCCGCGCCAAGGGCTTCCTGCTCGTCGCGGCAAGCCCGCTGACGCGCTCGAGCTACCACGCAGGAGAAGATTTTGCTAAGATGAAGCTGATACGTGAAAGCCAGCTGGCGGCACGAGGGGCCTGACGATGTCGCTGATGATGACCAGCCTTTATGGTGCTCTGAAGACCGCGGGTTCCGGCGAGGATGCCGCACGCAAGGCGGCGGAGGAAGTGGCGGGCTACGACAATCGTTTTCACAAGCTCGAAACCGATCTTTCCCTTCTGAAATGGATGGTGGGCTTCAATCTGGCGATCACTACGGCGGTCCTCCTCAAGCTTTTTTCCTGAAGGCATGCCCCGCCACGCCGAGACCCGCCGGCTGCCCTATAGCCCCGAGCAGCTGTTCGATCTCGTCGCGGACGTCGCGCGCTACGGCGAGTTCCTGCCGTGGGTCTCGGCCGTTCGCGTGCGTTCGAACAGCGAGACCGAGATGGTCGCCGACCTCGTCGTCGGTTTCGCCGCCTTGCGCGAGCGCTTCACCTCGAAGGTGACCAAGCGCCGCCCGCACGAGCTCCACGTCGACTATCTCGACGGTCCGCTCAAGCATCTGCGCAACGACTGGAGGTTCACCCCCGACGGGGAGGGCGGCGCTCTGGTCGACTTCAGCGTCGATTTCGCCTTCCGCTCCCGCATTTTCGAGGCGCTCGCGGGGCAGATGTTCGATCGCGCGCTGCGCAAGATGATCGGCGCCTTTGAAACCCGCGCCGCCCAGCTCTACGCTTCCGATCCCTCGGGCATCAGCAGCTCGAGCGCGCAGAGCGCCGCCTGAAGCCTGATCCCGCCGCGCCCCCGATCGCCGAAGTCCTTCTGGTCGGCGGTGATCGCGTCCATCTCGTCGCCCTTGCGCGCGCGCGCGAACACGACCGTGCCGACCGGCTTCTGCTCGCTGCCGCCGCCCGGGCCGGCGATCCCGGTGATGGCGACGGCGACATCGGCGCCGCTGCGCTCCATCGCGCCGCGCGCCATCGCCCAGGCGACCGCGACCGACACCGCGCCGAACGTCTCGATCAGATCGTTGCTGACCCCGATCATCGTCGTCTTGGCCGCATTGGCATAAGTGACGAAGCCCGCCTCGAACACGTCGGACGATCCCGCCACCTCGGTCAGCGCGGCGCACACCAGCCCGCCGGTGCAGCTCTCGGCGACGGCGATGCGCAAGCCGGCGGCGCGGTTGGCGTCGACCACGCGCTGCGCCGAAGCGATCAGCTGGGCGGGGAGCAGGTCGTTCATGGCACGGTCTCCGGGCACAGCCGAAGCGGCGCATTCTGCTGGTTGCGACCCGACAGATCGACCAGCGCGACGATCACCCGCGCGACGTTGCGCGCCGGCAGCGTCGCCAGGCCGGACATCAGCCGATCGATCGATGCGCACGACGCCGGCTTGATCTCCTTGCCGACCTTGGCGGCGACGGTCTCGCCGAGCAGCCTGCGCAGCGCCTTGTCGTCGAGCAGCGACAGCAGCGACTTGTCGGTGATCCGGCCGACCGCGGTCTTCGCGCCGCGCCAGGCCGCCTCCGCCTCGCTGCGATAACGCGCCGCGAGACCGCTTCCCGGCGCCAGCGGCGATCCGGCCGGCAGCGTCGCGGCGCAGCTCGCGCCGGCGATGTCGACCAGCGAGGGCAGCACGAAGGTGATCAGATCTTCGGCATCGGCCCGTTCGATGCACAGCGGCGCCGCAACCGCGGGTGCGGCGAATGAGAACAGGGTCACCGCCGCGATCGTGCTGAAGGCCTTCATATCTCGTCCTCGATGCTGATCGTCGCGATCGCCTGCGCCGCTATTCCTTCGCCGCGGCCGGTGAAGCCGAGTCGCTCGGTCGTGGTCGCCTTGATGCTCACGCGACTCTCCGCCAGCCCGAGCAGTTGCGCAAGCCGCGCGCGCATCGCCGCGCGATGCGGCCCGATCCTGGGCGCCTCGCAGATCAGCGTCAGGTCGACATGGTCGATCCGCCCGCCGCGCGCCGCGACCAGCCGCACGGCATGCTCGACGAACCGCGCCGAGGCCGCCCCGCGCCATTGCGGGTCGCTCGGCGGGAAATGCGTCCCGATGTCGCCGTCGCCGATCGTCCCCAGCAGCGCGTCGGTGACCGCATGGAGCGCGACGTCGGCATCCGAATGGCCGGCGAGCGCCCGCTCGTGCGCGATCCGCACGCCGCACAGCCACAGCGCATCGCCCGGCCCGAACGCATGGACGTCGAAGCCGCTGGCGACGCGGCTGCGCGTCCGCCGCGCGAGCGCCGCCTCGGCCGCGGCGAGATCGCCGGCGTGGGTGATCTTGGCCAGCCGCTCGTCCCCTGCGACCTTCGCCACCACGAGCCCGGCGGCGCGCGCGACCTGCGCGTCGTCGCCGGCCTCGGCCTCGGGCCAGGCGCGGTGCGCCGCGAGGATGTCGGCGAAGCGGAACGCCTGCGGCGTCTGGACCCGGACCAAGCCGTCACGCGCCGCCGGATCGCCGAGCACCGCGCCGCCCCGCGCCAGGCTGTCGACCACCGGCAGCACCGGAACCGCGCCGGGCGCCCCGTCGAGCGCCGCCAGCAGCCGGTCGATCACCGCGGCGGGCAGGCAGGGCCGCGCCGCATCGTGGATCAGCACCCGACCTGCGTCCCCGATCGCCTCGAGCCCGGCGCGCACCGACTCCCGCCGCGTCGCCCCGCCGATCACGGGGGAGGGCAGGGCAAACGCCTCTGCCGCTTGGGCGAACTGTGCCTGCTGGCCGTCGCCGATCACCACCACCACCTCGCTCACGGCCGGGTGCGCCGTAAACGCCGCGATCGAATGCGCCACCAGCGCACGTCCGCCGAGCGCCGCAAATTGCTTGGGAACGCCGCCGCCGGCGCGTTCGCCAAGCCCGGCGGCGACGATCAGCGCGACGGTCTTGCCCTTGGCCATGGCCGAGCGCCTAGCCCAGCCGAGCCTTGCCCGCCAGCGGCTTTGCCGCTAGTCGGTTGCTGAAATATTAGGCAGTTCGCTCAAAAACCATGTCCCGTCTCGCGCCCATCACGATCGGTCCGGTCCGCATCGCCACCCCGGTGATCCTCGCGCCGATGACCGGAGTCACCGACATGCCGTTCCGCCGGCTCGTGCGGCGCTACGGCTGCGGGCTCAACGTCACCGAGATGATCGCCAGCCAGGCGATGATCCGCGAGACGCGCCAGTCGCTCCAGAAGGCGGCGTGGCATCCCGAGGAGGAGCCGATCGCGATGCAGCTCGCCGGCTGCACCCCGCATGAGATGGCCGAGGCGGCGAAGCTCAACCAGGATCGCGGCGCGGCGATCATCGACATCAACATGGGCTGCCCGGTGCGCAAGATCGTCAACGGCGACGCCGGTTCCGCGCTGATGCGCGATCTCCCGAATGCCGCGGCAATCATCAAGGCGACGGTCGACGCGGTCGCGGTGCCGGTCACGCTCAAGATGCGCATGGGCTGGGATCACGACAGCCTCAACGCGCCCGAGCTGGCGCGGATCGCCGAGGATCTCGGCGTCAGGATGGTCACCGTCCACGGCCGCACGCGCAACCAGATGTACAAGGGCACCGCCGACTGGCGCTTCGTCCGCCGGGTCAAGCAGGCGGTGGCGATCCCGGTGATCGTCAACGGCGACATCTGCGCGATCGAGGACGCCGAGGCCGCGCTCGGCCAGTCGGGCGCCGACGGCGTGATGATCGGCCGCGGCGCCTACGGCCGGCCGTGGCTGCCGGGGCAGGTGATGCGCTGGCTCGAAACCGGCGAGCGCCGCGCCGATCCCGGCTTCGACGAGCAATATGCCATGATCTCGGAACATTATGACGCGATGCTGTCCCATTATGGCACAGAAGTCGGCGTCAACATGGCGCGTAAGCATATCGGTTGGTACACGCGCGGCCTGCACGGCTCGGCCGAGTTCCGCAACGCGGTCAACCAGCAGGACGACCCGCGCACCGTGCAGCGCATGCTCGCCGAATTCTACGCGCCATGGCGCTCGCGCGCGGCAGCCTGATCCGGCTGCCGTGGCGCGGCGGCGAGGCGGCGCGGACGCTGCCCGTCGCCGAGCTGCTCGCCGCGCTGCCGACGCCGCTGCTGGTGGTCGACGCCGGCGGATTGATCGCCGAAGCCAATGTCGCGGCCGAAACCCTGTTCAACGTCAGCCGCAGCGGCGTGATCGGACGCACTCTGAGCGAAATGACCGGGCACGCGCTTTCCGGC